>JAFLCA010000082.1 GCA_017302875.1 Deltaproteobacteria bacterium | reverse complement strand
AGAAAGGTGAAGGATTCGAAGTTTCGAGAAGGATTGTTGAAAAATTTCACGAGGACGTTACCAGCACAGGAGCTAAGTTCCTCGTGGTTTATTTACCTAACAAGGTGAATCTCGAACGGTCGGCCGACAATACCGAGTACGCTGGAAGCGCTCTGGTAAATTCACTTTCAGCCAAAATGAAGTTGGTTGATCCGACGCAGGACCTCTTGAATCGCGCTTCCCTAGGTAGCGTAGCTGACTTATATAATGGCCATTACACACCTACCGCAAATCAAATTATTGCGCTTTCAATCTCTAAAGAAATAGGGAAAAGCCCAAGCACAAGGTGAATCGAGTCAAATTTTGGTTTCGATGCTGTAGGACGGTGAAAATTTTCCTCCAACTGGCTTCATGCGCCCCAATTCAACGCATTCTGGTCGTGGCACTGCTCCATCAATCCTGATAGAATTTTTAGCAGTGCTACTGCGGTTTCATGCGCGTGCAATTTTTGCGATTATGCAGTTTTCTGAAGAATCGACTCATCCCTAGCGCTACATAGCCAGGCGATTTTATCATCAGCTAATTTAAGGGACATAAGAATGAGCAAGGGGAAGGTTTTGGTCACAGGTGGCGCCGGTTTTATCGGCGCTCACGTTGCCCTAAATTTGCTGGAACTTGGCTATGAGGTCGTGGTGCTTGACGACTTGAGCGGCGGATTCAAAGAAAACATTCCGGCTGGCGCACAGTTTGTTGAAGGAAATGTGTTAGACCACTGTCGACTGGAGCGATTATTTCGGGAAAACGGATTTAGATGCGTCTTCCATCTTGCCGCATATGCGGCCGAAGGATTAAGCCATTTTATAAAGCGATTCAATTACAACAACAACGTTATTGGCTCGGTCAATTTAATAAACGAAAGCGTCAAGAATAACATAGAGTGCTTTGTCTTCACCTCATCCATTGCCGTATACGGAACAAATCAACTCCCCATGAATGAGGAGTTAACTCCGAACCCAGAAGACTCCTACGGAATCGCGAAGTTCTGCGTTGAGAGAGAGCTCCAAGTCTCCAAAGAGATGTTTGGCTTGAATCATATAATATTTCGCCCACACAACGTTTATGGGGAAATGCAGAATCTGGGGGATAAGTATCGCAATGTAATTGGCATTTTCATGAACTTAATCATGCAGAATCAACCAGTGCCCGTATTCGGTGACGGCGAGCAAACTCGGGCTTTTAGTTATGTTCGAGATATTTCTCCAGTTATTGCGCAGTCGATCGAAACTCTTGCGTGCTACAATCAGATTTTCAATATAGGGGCTGACAAGAACTACTCTATAAATCAGCTAGCCAACTTGGTTGGCAAGGCGATGGGTCGGGAAGTAAAGAAAGCTCACCTCGAGCCGCGCCATGAAGTACTTCATGCATATTCCGATCATCGCAAGGTCAAAACATTCTTCCCGAACGCGCCATCAACTTCGATTGAAGAAGGAATCGCGAGGATGGCGGAATGGGCGAAAAAGACCGGGATCCGCTCCAGCAAGGACTTCGCTGAGATCGAGCTGACTAAGAACCTCCCCCCCAGCTGGTCTTCGAAGCATGTCGGATAGCAAAATTCGGATTTGCTTTTTCCCCGGAAGGGAGTCGTCGTATGTTCGATCACGAGTTCTTGCCAAGGGTCTGACTGACGCGGGCGCGATTCTATTTGATTGTTCTTACGTGAACCGGTCCAAGATCCGCTATATCATCGGATTTTGGCGCTTCTTAAAATATAAGGCCAAATGCGACATCATTTTCATCGGATTCTTTGGTCAGTTTCTTGTCCCGCTTGTGCGTCTGTTCACCCGGAAGCCGATTGTTTTTGATACATTTCTATCTGCATATCAGACATTGGCGTATGACCGAAAATCGATTCGTCCAAATGGCCTGATGGCCTGGCTGGTTCGGAGGATAGAACGACTCTCTTGTCAGTGCGCAGACGTGTGTCTAGTAGATACCTACGAACAAATTAAATATTTCTTAGAAGAGTATGGGCTCCCTTCAGCTAAATTCCATCGCTCTTTCCTGAGCGCCGACGATTCTATTGAGGTCGAACTCTTCTCTACCGCCCCGCCGAAGCCGATCGTCCATTTTCATGGCGAATTTCAAGCACTACATGGGGCCAAAGTCATCATAGCAGCAGCTCAAATAGTCCAAGAGGCACATTTTCGTTTGGTTGGCGGAGGACGAGAGCTGAAGGAGGCAGTGGAATACTGTAATAATTTAGGTCTATCGAATGTCGAGTTTATTCCCTTCGTGCCCTATAACGAAATCCCTAACTATATCGCAAAAGCAACTGTCTGTCTCGGGATCTTCGGGGATACGCAGAAGGCTCAACTGGTCGTTCCCTTTAAAGTGTACGAGACCCTAGCTATGGGACAACCAATATTAACCGCCGATACTCCCGCAATCCGCGAGCTTCTGACTCACGCGGTAGATGCGTACTTAGTCCCCGCGGCCAATCCGGCGGCACTGGCGAACGGAATACGAACTTTGTTGGCAAACGAAACGCTCCGGAAGAAAATCGCTGAAAATGGATTAATTACCTTTCAGAACCGGTGCAGCCCGCTAATTGTCGGGAAAGAGATACTCAGCTTGTGCGAAACCCTAAGGAGCGCCGCCCCCAGGACAGGCGGCTGCGAGTCAAACGTGTCTAGATAAAGAGACTGTCGAATGTACGTGAATGCGCCGCGATATCTTCTACGTAAAAACATCGCGCTCAGATTAGTGAACGATCTACCGCTGGGATCCGTATTGGAGGTTGGCTGTGGCGCGGGCGATTTTTGCAAAACGTTATGCGAGGCAGGATATTCCGTCACCGGGGTCGATTTTTCCCCCGACGCAATCCAATTTTGTCGCGACAGCTACCGAGAATTGAGCGCAAAAGGAAAATTACAGTTTTATCAGCACGACCTTGACGAAATTCACGGGACATACAGTGCAATCTTTTTGTTTGAGGTACTTGAGCATATCGAGGATGACGTTGGAGCACTGACAAAGATCTCAACTCTCCTTCCTCCTGGTGGTCATCTTTTGCTATCCGTTCCAGCTCACCAGAGCTGGTTTGGACCTTCAGACTATCACGTCGGCCACTTCCGGCGCTACGACGCTGGTCAACTACTACAGCTGTTATCGCAGTGCGGATTTACGACAGAAGTCTTATGGTCATATGGAATTCCCTTGGCGAACCTGACCGAGATAATTCGAAACAGAATCTATGCAAATGAAAAGCATCCCAGAAAGGAGGCGGCTACAAAGCGAAGCGGAGTTGACCGCAGAATAGAAGCCAAATTTAGTTTTCTACTGAACGATATTTGTATGTACCCTTTCTATTTATTGCAATGGCTGTTCCGTAAAACAGATTGGGGAACAGGATACATAATTCGAGCAGTCAAAACTTAAGTTCGCCATCGTTCGAGGATAAGCGGCTGGCAAATTCGCGGAATCTTGACGGCACTCCAGACGAACCAAATCCAGGAACAACACCACTGCAAGCGGCATAGTATTTCCCGATATACTCTGGTATTGTCACTTCCAATATTTGAAGGAAGGGCTACCCATGATCCGCAAAGCCATAATCCCCGCAGCCGGCCTCGGCACACGCTTCTTGCCTGCGACGAAGGCAGTCCCCAAGGAACTTCTCCCAATCGTCGATATCCCAACGATTCAGTACATTGTTCAGGAAGTGGTCGACGCAGGAATTGAAACGGTTATCCTAATCACCGGCAAAGGCAAATCTCGCATAGTCGATCACTTCGACGTTTCAACCGAGTTGGAAGAAAAGTTGGAGAAAGAAGGGAAGAAAGATCTTGCTCACGCTCTGCGTCGCACGAGCAACATGGTCAAAATTGTTTCTGTTCGCCAGGGCGACCCACGCGGATTGGGACATGCGGTTTTATGCGCAAAGGACGTGATCGGAGACGAGCCCTTTGTAGTGTTATTGGGCGACGACCTAGTTGACGCCAAGGTTCCCTGCACAAAGCAGATGATTGATGTCTACAACAAATATAAGAAATCTGTCGTCGCTTTAATGGAAGTGCCAGATGAAGACGTGTCCAAATTCGGTGTCTGCGCAGGAAAAAAGATCTCTGACCGCATCACGGAAATCACAACAATGGTGGAAAAACCAAAGCTTGAGGATGCCCCATCCAAAACCGTTATCGTGGGCCGTTACATTCTTACTCCCAGAATCTTTTCTATTCTCGAAGAGACAGATCCGGGAAAAGGCGGAGAAATTCAGCTCACCGACGCCATGGCACGGCTTATGAAAGAGGAAGGCTTTCTGGGGTATGAGTTTGAAGGCGATCGTTACGATGCCGGCGATAAATTCGGATTTCTGCAGGCCAATATCGCTTACGCTATGAAGCGTCCCGATATCGCGCCTAGACTGATGGAGTACATGAAACAACTCTGCGGTAAGAAATAGACCCAGATTACGGTCTTACGCATAGCTCGGACGAGACTTGCTCCAGCGTTATGGAGTTTCCGACTACGATCTAATCATAATACACCGGTCCTTGTAGAAAACCTCTAATTCCTGCGCCTAGAATCTCCGGCTCTCTGCTAAAAACTGCCCGCGCGCCCGCTAAGGTTGAGCTATCCACTCCGCCAAAAGCAGCGTATACTGAAAGCCTATGACTGAAGGCCCTATTTACTCCCGCATTAACTACTGGGTCCAGAATTACGGGCTATCTGGAATTCCAGACCAGAAAGCGGTCGAGAATTTCATTGAATGCGAAACGACTGAGGCAGTTCGGCTGCTCCGTTTTGAACTTGAACTTCTTGCTCAGGGAAAGTTCAATCAGGATTCACTGGATCACCTTGTCGGGGTGAAGCGCCGTGTCAAACACGAATCGTATGACGCCTGGGCCAAGCTTATGTTGCAGTGGATTGCTGGATACAAGGGGTAGCAATTCAGACGTGGCCGCAAACATCGTGACGGCACCTATACACTCCGAGAAAGCACCTCGCATATACAGCGCGCTGTTCTGGCTCAGCATCTTCGCACTGAGCACTCTCGGGGTACTGCCTTGGATCCAGGTAAGTTACTTGCATGTCGATCATGCAGAGACCATATACCATGCACGCGAGGTGTTGGCTGGACGCGTACCCTACCGTGACATCTTCACTCATCACTTTTTTGGATACATTCTTCCAGTAAGCTTGGCGGGGATTATCTTTCCGTTGGACGAAGTGGCATTAAAAATTCTTGTAGTTCTGTACAAATTCTTATCTGCGGCTCTACTCTATCTCGCTGCGAGAATTTTATTTGATAACCGTACAGGTTGCATCGCAGCGTTTTTATTCGTCACGATAGGCTGGTTTTACTCGTGGCAGGGCAATCTTCTTAACGTTCAGGGCTGCATCGAGCCGGTACTTTGCGGATATCTCGCACTACTCGCTGCGGCATGCACTACCCCATCACGTGCCCGACTCTGTGGAGCAGCGTTTGCATGCTCGCTTCTATTTGTATACGACCAACGGATGGTAGTCTTTGGATTGCTCTTGGCAATCCCTCTTAGAATTCATAAAGGATACCACTCTCCGATCGCGCTTGCGCAAGTAGCGCTGATATTTTTGGTTTTGCCTTGCTTTAGCGTGCTCTTCCTATGGCATCTCGGAGCATTCCAGGATTTTATCGAGCAAACCCTCCTCTTTCCCCTCTTCTCTCGAAATCATGAGGTAGACCTGTCGGCACGCTGGTTCGATCTAGCGAGCTACTTTGTCAGAAGCGAGCCTGTCGTGATTTGCCTGACTATTATCGGAGTACTTGGACTACCTCAAGAGAAAAAGCATGGCGCGTCTGGCCTGATAATAATTCTTGGCACTATCCTCGGATTCGCGTACGCGATGATCGGTGGTCGAAACTACACGAACTATTACCTCCCGATGGCGCCATTCCTGATTCTCGGTATAAGCGCCATTTGGGCTTCGCCGGCGTATACCCCTGATTCGATCGGAGGCCGACTTCTAAGAAGAAGCGCGATTGCATATGCAATTTTCGCAGCTATCCTCCCCTTCTTAATTTCCGCTTCGGGAATGAAACTCTATTTCAGTGGAGATGAGAGAATGAGCGCTGGGGTGGCAGCCTTCCTCAAACCAAAACTGTCACCCCAGGATGAAGTTCTGGTATGGGGATATAAGCCGCAAATCTACCTCCTCCTTGATCGATTTAGCCCTTTTAGAGACATGGGGCTGCTGTCAGTAGGAGGAGCTGACTTTTCAAACGAGAATGGACAGAATCAAGCCTACGACATGACTCTACTAAAAGAGTTCCAGCATTTACTTTCTGAAACCCCACCTCGCTATATAGTCGAAGTCCGGAAGAAAGATATCGAATGTGCGCATGCCTACTGCTTTGGTCGAGGAGAAGTTCAGAAAAACATGGACTTCCGGAATGTCGAATACCTTAGATTCCTGAGGGAGAGGATCGCAGCTCACTACAAACCTCTTATTGAAGTAAACAGTAGCGTCGAAAGCGCTATAATTTACGAGGAACAAAAGTAAAGGCCTCAGAATCCTGTCGCCTGCTCGTTGTCTTTCGAGTAGCTTTATACCAAGCCATACCTTATTTCAGGAAAATTCTTGCCAGCTACCCGCATCAATCCAACATTTTTTTGGTTATTGATTTTTGCCATCAACCTCATGATGGTACTGCCGTTCACCCGCATTGAGTATCCACTCGTAGACACAGCGGAAGCTATCTACCACGCCAAACTACTAGTACTTGGCCGAATTCCATACAAAGAAATTTTTTCACATCACTTTCTTGGCTATCTCGCTCCGTATGTCTTCGTTGAAAAAATTCTCGGATTTACCCCTCTCGTTCTCTGGGGACTAACTATCTGTGTAAACTTCATCAACGCCGTCTTAGTCTTCCTGATACTGGCAAAGATCTCTTCCCTTCATGCGGCCCGTATTGGCGCAGCATTAATCGCCACCATCGGTTGGTTTCCACAGTGGCAGGGGTTTTCCCTGAATGTGCAGGCGACGCTTATGCCCTACAACTACGCTTTTATCCTCGCTCTCGTTTGCGCCGATAAATCGCGAAGCAGCCGCTGGCTGGGGGGCGCCGGTATTCTTTTTGGAGTAATGATTTGCGCTGATATTCGAGAGGTGTTCTTTGGACTCGCCGCTCTCCCACTACTACTCTCCGAGCGCAATCAGATCTTAAAAAAAACCATCACGTTCGTGAGTAGCGCTGCTCTAGTTCCCGGCGTAGCACTAGCCTACCTATGGTCTCACGACGCCCTAGGAGATTGGTATTTTCAAACCATTCTTTACCCCTTCCTTTTTAGGAATAAGGGAATATCAGCTCCCGCGTCCACCTTATGGGAACTCTACTCAACGGGAGCGATGCGCCAGCTACCCGAGGTTTTGTTGGCGCTGTGCGCCACAGTGCTAGTGTGGAAATCTAACTGTCCGCCAGCCTACCGCGCTCTTCTTCTTTGCCTATTGGTGGCAGGCCTATGCGCCAGCGCGATTGGAGGGCGCGCGTTTTATAACTATCTCTTGTTCTTGGGCCCCTGGATTCTACTCTCGGTGGCTTCCAGCGTTGGGGACACGGGAGGAACCCATGTGAGTCAGCGGTTGCTGCGGCTGGCCCCTGTCGCAGTAATCTCACTTACCCTCATTGGGGGGCCGATACGTATATGGGTGGAAACTGGGGAGCTTCGCCCTTCCGGGAGTTATAACTTACCGGCCCGCACTGCTGGGCGTTTCATTGAACGCCACACCACACCTGAAAGTTCAATATTGGTTTGGGGTTATTACCCTCAACTTTACTTATATAGCAATCGCTTCTCGCGCTTTCGCGCCCTTGAGCAATTGAGTTTTACCGGTGGAAATTTCGAATCAAGAAAATTTAGCCAGCAAGGAATTGTCCCCGCAATGACACAGAACTTCAAATCATGCTTGTTGGAATTCCCTCCGCAATACATCGTGCGCTATAAAGTTCGAAGCACGGAACCTTTCAAAAACTGCAGCACAGGTGGCAGAGCGACTCCAAACCTCGATTACGAGAGAATTCCCCATTTGGCGTATTTTAGAAAATTTGTCAGGGACAACTACAGACTCGTGCGAAACTATAGCTACCGGTGCGAGGTAGTGCGTATTTACGCTCTAAATCCGGAGTCAGAATTACGACCCAAAATTGCCCCGCTACAACAGATCTGCGCCTCACCAATGAAACTGGCTTCGCGATAGACCTGCGGCGGGATCCTTCACTTCGAAATTCTGCCTTGCTTCACCTTCTCCCTAAACTCCGCATGATGCTTACTAATTATCTCGTAAGCTTCCTTTGGCGAATCAACAATCGTAATACAGTTGAAATCTGGCGCAGAAACCAGCCCGCGCTTAAGCGGCTCTTTCTTCATCCACTCGATTAGATCCGTCCAAAAGTCAGCGCCCATGAGAACCAGCGGCCGCATTTCGATATGTTTCACTTGGACAAGCTGCCACGTGAAGAAAAGTTCAAGAAGCGTTCCGATTCCGCCGGGAGTGACGACGATTGATTTCGAAAGACGCATGAAATCGTCGAGACGGGAGGAAAACCTGTGGTGGTGGCGCTTCACATCCAAATGCTTATTCGGCTCAGGCTCGAAGTCGAGCTGGATAGAAAGTCCGAATGACAAGCTTTTGTTTCTCTTCTCGGCCTGCCCAAGTTTTGCTCCACGATTTGCCGCCTCCATCAGTCCTGGTCCACCTCCAGAGAGGATGTCTATCCCGTCAGAAGCAAGGAGTCGGGCCAACTCAACGACATCATTGTAGCCAGTGGTATCGGGCTTTATGCGTGCACTTCCAAAGATACAAGTGCGATAGAATCGATTATCTTCGAGTTTGTGTAGCTCACGCTCAATCAGCATCTCACGCTGATGAAGTAGACGAAGCCGATCATCAAGATGCTTGCGGCGCAATCCGCGCCCGATTGAAGGCTTTTTACCTACGGACTTTTCTAATGGAGGAAGGCTTTTACTTGCCGCTGTCTCTGCTGATTTAGTGCCGGCGGCGGTTTTGGGTTGGGCTTTAGAACTGCTCTTTTTTCCAGATTTATTCTTCATATATGTTTTGGATGCTCGTGCAAGGCAGCGAGATATCTAGTATCTAATCAAGTAATTGGCGCTGAAGGGAGGTTAGCCCGTCTTTCGAAATGAGTCTATGCGCTCTTCGGGGGCAGAGATACCCTCCGCCTCGCCCTGAGCGAACTGCTCCTTCAAAAGCGACGTCCAAGCCTCCCAACCGGCGAATCCGGAACGTTCCTGGACTAAGTCCTCGAGCACGCTTCGGCCATCCCCTGGATGGGCGTCACAGAGCGTCTGTAGGGAATACTCAACGAAGCGCATAGCCTTAATAATATCGGTGAAATGGCCCGGTAGAATTGCCCCAGCGGGCTTCCGCATGGTGCGGCTCTGCGCCCGATCGAGTGCTTTTCGTAATTCAGAGGCTGCCTGCTCTAGCTCGCTTAACTCCTGCTGCCGCAAGGGGGTGCTGTGCAGTCGCGGATTATGATGCGGGTGAAAAAATCTGTAGATATCCATAAATGAGCGGGTATCCAGCAAAGATCACAAGCTATAAGCTACTTAAAGCATAGCGCTTGTGGGCTACTGTCACAAGAGTGCAATTTTACTCGCATTTTCTTAACTTCTCTTGTTACGTCCTAGCGCTATCCTCTATGCTATTGGCGCTGCATGAAAACTTTCCTCTACATAGTCTGGTTTAGTATCCCGCTCTTCTTCTTCGGTGTGGCTTTATTCGCTACGCTTGAAAGGCTTGGCGGAAAAGAAAAGAAAGGTGGTACTGCGGATGCCTGGAGACAGGGCTTCTTTGTACTGGCCTGCGTCGGTGTCGCTGTCCTTATCGATAGAACGGTTCTGCCTGATATTGTCGATTCAATAGCCCCCGATTATTTGCCGCTTGGCTTCTTTGAGGTGATACTCCTTCCCCTCGTTCTCTATCTGGCAGCACTTTTGTTTGGCGGCTCGAAAGAGATTCTGATTGGGCAAGCTCCGAAGCCCACGCGTGGAAAAAGGAAGCGCTGATGCTAATCGCTGGCGTTGACGAAGTCGGGCGCGGCCCGCTCGCAGGACCAGTAGTTGCCGCTGCCGTGGTCTTCAAAGAAGGCTTCACCCATCCCGGCATCAAAGATTCGAAGCAACTTTCCAGCAAACAGCGCGAACTATTAGTACCGGTTATTAAGGCTGCGGCAGTGCAGTGGTCGATTGTTTCCGTGGGACATCGCCGCATCGAGGCGCTGAATATTCGCGAAGCTTCGCGCCTCGCTATGAGCCTTGCGGTCAGCCGGATTATAGCAGATCTGATCTTGGTCGATGGAAATGTTCCAATTGTCAGCACCATCACTCAGCGCACCGTCGTCGGCGGTGATGCCCTGCATGTCGAGATTTCTGCTGCCTCAATTCTTGCCAAAGTATTTCGCGATAACCTTATGCACGTCCTGGATGAAAAGTATCCTGGATACACATTTTCGAAGCATTCAGGATATCCGACAAAATCACATCGCCAAGCTATTGCCGAGCTGGGCCCCTGCCCTGTTCACCGCCGAACGTTCCAAGGGGTGAAAGAGTATGTGGTCTGGAATTCAAAAGGCCCGAAGGAGATTTCGTTCCAAGCGGCGTAAGATCCTTCTTTACGCTTCGAAGCTCCGGCACAAGCTGATTCACTATTTTGCATACGGCGCGCGCGGCGAGAGAGCTGCGCGGAGATACCTTGAGCGACGGGGCTACTACATTCGTCATCAAAACTGGGTCTGCGATATTGGAGAGCTAGACCTCGTAGCGCAGCTGGGGAATCAACTCGTATTCATCGAAGTGAAGAGCCGTGCAGCGCTTGTGGCAGCCTCGTTCTCCGCAGTTGAAGCTGTCGAGACAGAGAAACAAGCACGCTTGAAACGCCTCGCCGATTGGTACGTGCAAGATAACCTGCCCCACATCAAGTATCGCAGACTACGTCGAAAGCGCTTCGATATCGTGACGGTGCTCTTTACGAGTCGCTGGGGAGCGGGAAAGATTCGGCACTATGTTAATGCTTTCTAAGGAGCTCGAGATGGCGGCTGGGCATTTGCCTCCACGCGCGCCTCTTCAACAGTACCGAAGCAAGCCTTAGGGCGCTTTTCACAAGTGAACCTTGAAAACATCTGTTTGTTATCGCGAGTCCAGAAGGCATGCTTCACTCGAAGCGAGTCTGGCAAGAGATGCTGCTCAAGGAGCCAGGTGTATATTTTTTCTGCGGCGATTCGGTGGGCAATCTCATTCGGATGAGGATCTTCATTAGGAATAACCTGCAATCGCTCGGAGGGAATATTCCGATAAGAGTTAAAAAGATCCAATAAGGGGACATTGAGGCTTTGCATCAATCCGGCAACTTTTTGATGAATGGCGGTGAAGGGGTAAGAGTCATCAAACCCAAAGCTAATTAAGGGAAAAATCACGGCCGCAATACGTGTTGGGTACTGCTCTCGCAGTTTGGCAATATCCTCCACTGATTGTTTAAAAACATTCCAGGTTTCCGGCTTCTCGAAAAGATCGAAGAAATATTGCCGATACGCTGTACGCGTTTTCTCTGCGTGGATCCGCTGCGCGACAAATCCAAGGGACTTCCAGTAGTAAAGCAGCGGAGTATCTTTCTTCGTAATCTTTAGCGGACCGAAGCGAGCACCATTACCCCCTTTGGGGCGAAAAATCTGAAGCTCAGGATCATTTAGAGTGATTTCCAAAATTATCAAATCTGCTCCATCCTGAGCAGCGCACGTGGCAACCTGAACCTCATCCTGCGTTGAATATCCAGCAGTCCCATGATTAATGACCTCCGCTTTGAGAGGCCCCTCATTCATAGAGAGAATGCGCTCGAGTCTCTTTGGAAAGGTGTCATCGAACTGCAAATGGGGGCCAAAAGTGAAGGAATCACCGACAACTGAAATTCGAAAGGTATTAGGCGCCTTACTTGCTGGATAGGGATAGTCCTGAAGGGTAGTTGCCGTCGGAGGATTATAGAAAAATTTGGGCCGGTCGCTCCAGCGTCGCGTCGGCGCGAGGCTCAAAAAAAGTCGAAAACATATTTCAATACAGATTAGCGCAATGAGAATTCCGAATAGGGGGGGAAGAAGATTTCGCAATACTCGCATGAGGCGAGAGGGGCGCGGACGAGGCGAACCACCTACTTCCGTTTCAACATTGGACGTCATGATTGTTGACCGCGACCATTTAAGGCTAGACTGCTGGGGCAGTGTAGCCTTTCATCTATTTGGAGTAAAGACTTGCAATTTCAGGCGGTTAGCGAAGCGCATCGCAGATTTATCACAGACCCAGTCCGTCCGATTTTTGTGCTTATCGCCATCGCTGCCTGCGTTCGAATTCTCATGACATTTGGAACAACGGGAATTCTGTGGCCCGACTCCTTTGCATACCACCGCTCAGCGGCGCTGATGGCGAAGTTTGGTAATTTTCACTGGCATGAGATCTATCGCACACCTTTGTACCCCATCTTCATGGCGCCATTCCTTTGGCTGTTCGGGCAGACTGCCTTGGCTGGGTTCTTTATCATTCTTGGTCAGCGCCTCTTGGGCATCGCTTCAGTAGTTTTGTTGTATAAAGTTAGCCGCAAAAATTTCAGTCCCGCGGTTGCCTTCTATGGAAGCCTTTTATTTGCAATTCACACCCTTCAGCTTTACTACGAAACTACGGTTCACACCGAGACGCTCTTCACGTTCTTTTTACTGTTGGTGATTTACGCCACCGACTTTCTATTTAAGGACCCTGCGCCGCGAAACGCGTGTTTAGTCGGGTTGCTTTGCGGCTTACTTACTCTTACGCGGCCGCTAGGGCAATTCGTGCTCTTAATAATACTCGGCCTTCTGCTGTTGCGGGAACGATTCTCTTTGACCTGGTGGAAATGTTGCGGAGCATCCATTTTGGTCTTCGTAGCGGTACTGCTTCCGTGGATGCTTACGAATAAGGCTTACTATAAGTTTTTTGGCGTAAGTCAGGACCTTGGACTGAATCTCTTCCATCGCATCATAGATGTCGAAAGGATCCCTCCGCTTGAAAACACCGCGCACCCGCGAGTGCTACGAGTGTGGAAAGCGTCGAAGCACAACAAGATTACCTACTTCTATGTGTATCACGGTCTGCTCCGCGAACGGGTCCGACGAGTGAAAGCCGACCGTATGATGGCTGCATTCGCGATTGAGACCCTGAAGCAGGACGGTGGAAAGTATTTCCTTCCTTACCTCAAGAACAGCGCTGAAACTTTCTTCGAATTCTTCTTTAAGGTACGACGCAGCGTGCAATTTTGCGGAGATGCCGGGGGACCCTATCTGTGCACCAAGAATACGCTTGGGCGGAAGGAGAAGGCATTTGCGAATAGTCCTGAAAATCTTGGTTCCTCAGCCCGAGCGATCATCTACGAATATTTCCGCTTGTTTCGTCTTCCGATGGGGGCCATATCTCTTGTGGCGATGGTGGGTTTCGTGATGGTAGCGAGCCGCTGGCGAAAGGCCGAGCTTTCCGTTGTGTTAATGATGGCGGTAACTATTTATTTTGCACTTTTGACAGCGGTGTTCAACATTCCCGAAGACAGATTTCGGCTGCCGATCGATCCGATTCTATTTGTTTTTGCCGTTTTTGCGGTGACTTCGTTTGTATTGTATTACATAAGAGGTAAGAGAGGGGACCCGAAGCAAGCATGCATCAACTCCCATGAAACCTGAGAACCACTAGCCTTTCACCGGGCCCCCTATTGTTTCTTTCAACTTCCTCAGAGGTTGAATAAGATGCCCTAATGAGTGCCCCGGTCGTTCGGCGATACGTAAATCAATCAGTCCTATCCTTCAGTCTATTGATCGGCTATCAAGGGGCTACCTATCTTACCAGCCCTTCTATTTTTACCCCGATAGCTTTTACCGATTCCCTGCTGGCCGTTCTTACCTCCCTCTCTATTGCTCTTACGATTTTGTCCCTGTGCATTCTGATTTTTTGGATAGCAGATCAAATTCTATCTCGTGTGGTGCGTTCAAAGCGGATGGTATTTCTGCCGCTTTTGCCCTGCCTTATCTACGCCATTCTCGTCTTAGTGCTTCTAGACAATACTCTTCGTATAACGGTCAATTTTAGAATTTATGAACAACCGAAGGCATACGCCCACCTCTATTTACTCATCTCTCTCTGTATCATGGGGTTGGGGTTGTGGCGAACTGACGATGAGGCTGAATCCCGGTTCAATCCAGTACCACTTCTAGTCTTAAGCAGTATTACCACCATCGTAATAGGGATATGCTCCCTTCGGGGGCCTACCTTAATTTCTGGCCAAATTTCATCTCTACAAACTCGACCGGACATTTTCCTCCTCGGCATAGATGGTGTCGCAATGGAGGACACCTCGCTTCTTCGCTCAACTCCCGACACCACACCGTCTCTGCGAGACCTCTCCGGGCAGAGCCTGCTCTTTGAGCATGCCTACGCTGAGGGCAACTACACAGCGAATTCATTGATGGCAATATGGACATCGCTTTCCCCCCTAGAAAGCGGATTGGTGGGATACCCCCAGCTGGTAAATGGCGCCCCATCGAAGGAGCATCTTTTCAACTTGCTGGAGCAAGCTGGTTACCATACCTACCAGTTCACCATACGCCGATTCGGAGATGCGTTTGACGGGAACTTGCGTGGGGGCATCGAGGAAGCAAACGGGAGATCCTTGAGGGTTTGGAACTCAAATTTTCTCTCCAGCTATCCGCAATTCCACAATTCGCTGGAATTTAACTTCCTGGTAACTTCATTCGACGAAATCGTTCGGGTCGTCGGGACAGCACTTTTGCTAATTCCCTCCGAACACAGTATGCAGCACTTTTCTATTCCGGGACGCTCTTGGGCCTTCCGAGATTCCAAGCTCCTGGAGGATGCCCGCAACACATTGCCCCATGCAGAAAGCCCTGTCTTCATGCATTTACACCTTAGCGGCACCCACGGCCCATTTTTTGAACCACGTGTTCTAAAGTTTTCGGAAGGGTCAACGCAGAGCGCGCCCTTCCAACAATCCTTTTATCAAGATGCGATTCTAACTGCGGATCAAGATCTGGCCAATTTTCTGGACTACCTGAAATCGATCGGCAAGTTTGAGAACTCTCTAATTATTGTCTATTCAGATCACGATTTACTTCATCGACTCAATGCACGGGTTCCCTTGCTGGTAAAACTACCCCATTCGAAACAGGGCGAGCGGATTCTTGAGCCCGTGACTCTATCCGACATTAGCTCCACGATTGTGGAGCTAATGGAAATCGAGCGACCAGGTTGGATGCAGGGACGTAGCTTGACCAAGAGAGATCGTAATTCTTCTCGCGTTCTGTACACCGCAGGCGCAAGCCCCGTCGCAACTAAACCTTTAATAGATCGCGCCGGCGCGATCTACTGCGGGAATAAAATTGAATATCTTGCTGAGAAAACTGACTGCTCCATTGTTTCCGGTGAACCAGGCCTCAGCTGTCCTGACTCACAGCTTATGCTCACCAAACTGTGCTCGGAGCTAAAAGAGCGGTTAGCAAAGCTGCGATCAGCCCCGACACAAAAAGCTTTTTTTCATGAGATTTTGACAACGAATTAATTGGACTCAGATCGATGCGTCCAAATTCGCTCGGCTATTTACTTAATATACCCAAATCGCCCAATCAAATAAGGAAGCTGCGCTAAGAGCACTTCGCGCTGTGCTCGGGCCTGTTCAAAACGCGAATCGGAAAATTGTTTAAGAGCAGCATCTCGCTCGGATCCTGAAACCAGGTCACAACGCTCTCGAAGGCGGCGAACTTCCGTACCAAGCGCGGCAACGGATTCAAACTGTCTCGCGATTCCCTGCGGAACCAATCGCGCATCGAAGGCCTGGGCCAAAGTGAATATCGAGACAAGCCGATCCAGCGCATGCAGGTAGCGACG
>JAFLCA010000081.1 GCA_017302875.1 Deltaproteobacteria bacterium | reverse complement strand
GTCGAAATTGAAAAGTTTCGCACGATGTGAGCTCGACCGGAGGCACCAAGTGCTCGTCGCTCATGGGCCGGTTGGCGTCCGATTTCGATGGCCGCTCGCGCCAGCGCTTTGGGGTCGCGAGGGGGAACAATTTGGCCGCCGCTGGAAGCGAGTACTTTGGAGTCTCCCACATCAGTTACAACACAGGGCACTTCACAGGCCAAAGCTTCTCCTACCACGCTAGGCAGGGCCTCGGAAGACGAGGAGCTGATGAGGACATCAAGTCCGGCCATGATGGTCGGAATATCGCTGCGCTCGCCAAGCAGGCAGACATGCTCCTGTAACGAATGTCGGGCCGTGAGATGAGCAAGGATCGAGTTGGAGGGGGCGACTCCTTTTCCCGCCAAGACAAAACGCACTTCAGGTAGAGCGTCAGCGATAAGCCGAGCGGCAGCGAAGAAAGTCTCATGATCTTTGTGCGGATCAAATCGAGCGATTAAGCCCATCAGCACCGCATTGGAGCTTGCTTGCAGTTCGCCTCGGAGCAACTGCCGAGCGTCTGGATCAGGTTTAAATATCTCCGTGTCAAAGCCGTTAGGAATCACGAGCGTGCGCTGCGGACTGTACCCCAGCGCTTCATGTTGTGAGGCGGTGCTGTGCGCGCAGATAGGGTAGCTCCGCGCTTAATAATTAGCCCCGTGAGGAACTTCTCGTCTTCGAGACGATAAATTGAATTGTGAACGCTGAAAAAGAGGCGAGTATCTTTTAGAAATCGAGAACACCACGACGCCGCGACATTGGCATGATACATCCAACCTTGCAGAATATCGGGTTGCAATGCGCGAACCAGGCGCAACAGACGCCACCAAGCCAGCGGGTTTGGGACAGCGGGGTTCATCTCAGGAGAGCAAACCGTAATTCCCGCCTGCTCAAAGCGCGATCGCATAGGGCCTTCTGCGCGCAAACTTACCACGATAGGCTCGAACTCGCCGCGCGGTAGGCGCGTCAGTAGATGCCACAACATCATTTCGGCGCCACCGGTGAGCAGCCCCGTCGTAATAAAAACGATGCGGCGGCGCGACTTCATGAGACTGCTCCGGCTGGAGTAGAGGGGTCTTTGAGCGGTGCCCCCGCATGGAAGAAAGTCCATAGTGCCTGGAACTGGCAGAGTGCGATGATAAACGTTAACTGCATGCGATGACGATAGCCCTGCAGTTCGGGAACCATGGAGTAGAATCCGATGGTAATCATGGAATAAATCAGAAATAGACGCGTGATTTTGGACTTTTTCCAAAGGCTGACCGCTCCGTAGAGCAAGGGCGCAAAGAGCGCCCAGTGAAAGAGCGAGGAAACAAGCAGAAAGCTCTCGTCAGGCTGCAAAGTCCAAAACTGCGGCATCAAGAAAAAGCGGATGGCGGGATACGGCGATAACGTTGGCTGCAAATAGAGCCCCATTTCCTCGCCAGCATCGGGGGCGATGGCCACGAGGGTGATTAAAATTATCGGCAGTAAAATGAGTACGCGCTTATCCTCCAATTCATATACAACCCAAGCCGCTCCACCCATAAGAATCAAAACCGGCAGATAAAACCGCAGCATGGAGAAGAGGAAGAAAATGAAACCCAGCAGCATGATATAACGCAGCGAAAGCTTCTGACCTAAACGCGCGATGCAGTACATCGAGGATATGGTCAGGAAGAGCACGATCATGTCCTTTAGGTTGACGAACGAAGACCAGGTTATGAGATCCCAATGCAAAAGAAAGAAGACGGTAAAACAACGCACGTAATTGCGAGAGAACCCGGCCATGCGCACCAGCTTGGCCAGCACGATGGCTGAAGCAAACGTCAACCCGACATTTAGGAATACCGGCGCATAGTAGAACTTTCCGAATATGCAGAACGCTAGGAGGTTCCACCAATAATAAAGGAAGTGCCCAGAGCCGACCAGGATAGCCACTTCTTTCATGCCCTCAGGCTCCGTAATCATGCGAAGGGGCCCCCAGCCACGATCGAACATCTGCACGCTATATTCGTGGTAGACTTGGTCGTCCTTCATCAGCAAATCGCCGGTGAAGAGGTAGCTGAAATATACCAAGGTGATACCGACCTTGATGGTAGTCACGAGCATGGCAAGGGGGATGCCGAGCTCACGATACGTTAGCGCAAAGCCGAGAATCCAAATGCATACGGCCGCGAATGCTAGCGGCTCAGTGATTCCTATGCCCACGATAGATCTCGCAATTCGTGCTCAGTATTTTCAGCTAGCTTCTGAATGCTGAAGTTTTCCACTATGCGTTGGCGTGTCTGTTGGCGAAGCGGTAGGGGATCCTGCTTGAGGAGTGTCTTCCAAGCGGTTACGAGCAGTTCCACTTTGCTTTCGGGAACGATAATGCCCGTGGGCCCGAGAATATGTCGAGCATCGCCCGTATCGGTGGCGACACAGGGAACCCCGCAGGCCATAGCTTCAGCCAATACATTCGGAAAGCCCTCGGCAGCATTCGAGCATAACGTATTTAGATCCAGCGCATTGTAGACAGCATTCATATCTTGGGTTTCGCCGGCCCAAACCATCTTTTCGCTCAATCCCAAATCGCGGCTCAATTGCCGCATTTCCTCGGGGTAATTTCCTCTGCCGCCGCCGCCGACACCGACAAAACGAGCCTCAGGGAATTCCTGCGCAAGCACCGCAGCCGCGCGCAGGAAAACCGCATGATTTTTCTTACGATCAAAGCGACCGACAATTCCAATAAGGGGTGACTGGTCTGGCACCCCCCAGCGTCGGCGTGTTTCAGCACGTACTGTCGCATTTGGTTGAAATTGTTCGATATCAATCCCGTTTGAAACAACGGCGATCCTTTTTGGGCTATAGCCTACCGCTTTACAGTATTCAGCGCCTGCGTTGGAATTTGCGATCAACAAATCTGAAAACCGAGAGAGCTTTCTCTCCAGGAGCGCGCAGCACGAGGCCATCCAATCATAGTGTTCGAGGTGAGTGTTCGACGAGCGAAATCCCATCACGATCGCCGGCTTTCGTTTGAGGAAAAACTTAGCGACCACGGCGAGGATGTTTGCGACGTATAGATAGCCGTGGATAATATCGGGGTCAGCGGCTCGCATTTCGCGTAAAAAAGTGCGGAAGAAGCCGAGCGTATGCCAGCGGTTACCTTTCTTAAGACAGACTCGTTTTACGCCTGGAACGTTTTCCAGCTCGGGCACAAGTCCGCCCCCGTCATAGAACTCCATCACGGTGATGTTGAAGCGATCCTTAGGCAGCCCTTTCACCAGAGATAGGAGCTGTCGTTCCGCGCCGCCGCGGTCCAGTCTTCTGATAAGGAAACAAATACGCATATTACAAAACTGCTCGTGTGTTCATAGGCCCCGCATCTGAAGCGTCGCCGGTTTGGCCGCACGCCCGAGCAAGCCGCACCTGCCATTCCGCTGAAATACGAGGTAACCCCAGTCGCTGCAAAATCTCGGGAGCGCGTTCAGAAAGTTCGCTGCGAAGCTTGCGATTAGAGAGCAGATCGCCGACGGCCGCGGCTAATTTTTCAACGTTATCGGGTTCGACCAGTACTCCGTCGATCCCGTGACGAATAATTTCGCGGGGTCCGGTGGGGCAGTCGAAACTGACTACCGGTAATCCGACCGCCATTGCTTCACAGAGCACATTTCCAAATCCCTCATATTTCGAGGAGAGGACGAATATATCAGCTTTTGCCAGCTCCTGCGCCAGGTCCTTGGAAGTGCCCGGAAAGTGTACAAAATCTTGCAATCCGAGGCTATCACGCAGGCGGATGAGCTCGTCATGCAGCGGCCCCTCGCCAAAAATACTGAGCGTGGTTTGCGGGTGCGCTGCGTGTATGCGAACAAAGGCGCGCAGTAAAAGATCAAAACCCTTTTCCGGACTCAGGCGACCCACTGCGATGAGCTTCTGTCCGTCAGTAGTGCTTTCTCTCCGTCGTGCGGGAACAGCGACAGGATTGGGGATGACTTCGCAGGGTAGATGCAACTCTTCAACAAAATAATTCTGCACGCCTCGGGAAGGTACAATCAGTCCGGCAGAATGCGGATAGATAATTTTTCTAACTTGGTTCCAGAACCAGCTTCCGCTCTGCACAGCCGGTACCGCTACTTCTGAAAGCATCACCGGCGTGCGCAGGCCTCGGGCTGCAAGCACCGCAAGCGCAGTGGTTCCCTCCATGAAGGCAACAATGATGTCCGGCTTTGACTGCTGAAATGCGCTGCGAATAATGCGAATCCGTCTTAGGTTATTAAAGAGTCCGTGAATCTTTGTCGCTGAGGAAAATTGCAAGTCTAAGGCGCGATGCTGAATGCGCGCATCAAGTGGGAAGAAGGGTGCAACGTCTTTGGCACTGAGAGTTATAATTTCGACCGCATGCCCGCATTCCGTCCAAGCGTTGGCCAGCAGGGATACGGTGCGCTCCGTCCCGCCGCAGCGTAATGAAGAAATCAGTACTGCAATCTTCATATGCTAGCTTCCCGTGAGAACGCCGCTAACTTGCGGTGCACGACGATGCCCATAAAGGCTGCGGCAGCAAAATAAACTACGACCGTCGAAAGGGCGATTCCAACAATGCCCCAGTAGTGCATGAAGAGAAAATTCAAACTGATGTTTAACACTACGCTGACAATATTTGAGAGGAACATGAAGTAATTCAATTTCATCGACGAAAGTAGCCGTACGAAAAGAATGCCCAGGGTATGGAAGGGGATCTGCAACGCAAGAACTGCTTGTATACGGGAAACGAGCTGCGTGTCGGCCTGACTGAATGCGCCTCTTTGATACAAAAGCTGGACAATCGGCTCTGACAGATACACGAACAAAATAGTGGCAGGGATAGTCGTGGCCAAGATCAGCAGGACGTAATGGCGTAATGTTTGACGAATGGTGTGCCAGTCCTTTTTTGCCGTCAGTGTCGAGAAGAAGGGCAGGACGGCGGTGCCAAGCGCGACAGTGACGGCTCCCACGAGTACGGCGACAAGTTTGTTCCCGTAATTGAGCGCGGAGACGTTTCCGCTTCCCAGTGAAGCGGACATGGTCTGGTCGATTACAATGGCGCTACACATCAAGGAAGAACCGGATATGGCGGGGAGGTACTGCTTTAACACCGTACGCAGAGCGGGGTGCACTCCCGGCCAGCGCAGCGAGAAGGGAATTCCCGCACGTCGAATAAGCACGAGCACCATAATCAATTCGATTGCGTAGCCGAACAGTGTGCCGATCGCCAAACTATACGCGCCCCATTCTGGGGCGGCACAAAGAACTACCGCCATGATGGCGATTGGTATTACTGCGGGCGCCAGTCCCGCGCCGAAGAAGCGCTCATCGGCATTTAAGACTGCCTCTAGGGTTACGGATATGCCGCTGATGAGCACGCAGGGCAACAGCACCGCAAATAGCTGCAGAGAAAGATTCACTTTCTCGGAGGAAAAATCCGAGGTTATCCACGAAAAGATCGTCGGCGCGCAGAACGATAGAATTCCCGCAAGAGCCAGCAGCAGGCCGATGTTAAGTAAAAGGGCCGAGGTGAGAAGGTTGCGAGCGGATTCCTTTCCCTGCCGGTCTCGTATTTCAATGTAGGTCGGAATTAATGCGACATTGAGCGAGCCCGAAGCCACGTTTATCAAGTAGGCGGGAATGGTGAAGGCGATAACATAGGCGTCCATGGCGTCGCCCGTCCCGAATGCTGCGGCAACCACGACTTCTTTCGCCATAGCCACACACTTGGCCAGCACGGTGGCAGCGGCAACAAGGGCCGCGGCATTCAGAATTTTTCTGCTGACGTGTGTAGGCTTAACCAAAGACATAATAAAAATGGAGCGCGAAATTGAGAAATGCGCCGCTGGAATTATGAATGATTTCAGGAACCTTGTCCAAGTTCAGGGGCATTTCGAGGAAGATTTTTGCGGGGTCTTTCCTCGCCATCTAACTGTAAGGCCGGTCAAAGCCCGGCAATGCGGCCCAGAGGCTGAATTGATAGCTGAAACGCGAGGGGAGTAAGGTAGACCTCTATCCGTGGGCAACCAGCGGAGGGGGGTCGGATTGATGCATAACTGGGGCGACGACTGTCGACGCAGGTGCCGTCAATGGCTCAACCTTCGCAACGAGCGGTTTCGTGTGGATGCGCAGCTCTTCTACAGGTGCTACGAGGCACTTGGAAATCGGCTTCCACTCGTAAAGACTCGAATTAGTTTCCTGACAAATTCTTCGTAAGCGGGCCAGACGCTTATCACTAAGCGGGGCGGTGAGAATGACCTCTTGAACTTTACCGCCGCGCAGGAGTCCGATTAGATCTCGCAGACCGCCCAGCACGCGATAGCCGTGCACTAAACGTCCGCGCAAATTTCGGTCATCGTCGATGAGGCCCAAAACTGACTGGGATCGTGGGCTTCGTGAGCGAACTGAATCTCGACACAGCAGGCTTAGATACAAAATTCCGCGATACCCAGCGCCATACAGGACAACGTTTGGCACCTTATCAACTTGGGATGCCGCAACTTTGCGTCCCACAAAAGACATCAGATCGTTTATCGCCCGAGGTAGTCCACGAATTCCTGTAATGAGAGCTAAGGACACTGCTCCGTACAGAACCCATTGTGCAATCGAGATATCTGCCGATCCAACTGAGATGATACCGGAGGTCGCCCACGCCAGTACTACTCCGGCAGTGACCGCAAACGCTACGAATACAAACTCAGCAATACGCGCGCGACTCCACACACGGCTATAGGTCTGTGTGAGGAACAAAACAATGAAGGGGACGCCGCATACGACAGGGACCGCAAAGAACCAATTCGCTAAAAATTTGTACGTGCTGACGGTCTCTTCAGGAGGCAGGCAAACGAATGCTGCGAAGAGGAACCCTCCACTGAGGAGGACAAAATCAACAACCGGGTAGAGCAGCACCGCGAGAACCGGATTGCTCGGCTGCCGGAAGCCTTCGATAAGCGCAACACCGGAATCCCACAGTTCAACGTAGGCAACATGCCGCGCAATGATATAGGCACCGACGACAAAAGCGATAACGAAGATGCCCCAGGCTTGCGCGCTAAACAGAAGGCTCGCCAGTCCGACGAACACCAATGAAGCATTGGTGAGATACAGCATGACGGCAACTTTTCGCTGTGTAAGGCCTGAACGGATTAGGCGATGATGCAAGTGATCCATGTCGAAGTGCATCACGCCCGTGCCGGCAACGCGGCCAGTCAGCTCTGGGAAAGCGCGGCGGACTGAGCGGCGCCAAATCGCGAGCAGGGTATCAAAAATAGGCACTCCTACTGCGAGTAGTGGCACCCCGATGGAAGCTAGGAGAGTTCCTTTCGAGCAGGTACCCAAAGAAACGGCAGCAACGGTAAACCCGAGGAACATACTGCCTGTATCACCAAGGAAGATGCTGGCGGGGTTGAAATTGTAGCGCAGGAACGCCAAGCAGGCCCCGAGGAAGCCAATCATGATCAAGGCGTCGCCGGGCAGGTGACGAAACAAGAGAGATCCGATAATGCCGAGCGCTGCGATGCTGGCCAGGCCAGCCGCAAGCCCATCCATGCCGTCGATAAGGTTGAAGGCGTTTATGATGACTAAGAACCACAAAATCGTCGCGGCCAGGTCAATCGCTACCGGCAGAGCAAACCCGAAGATCTGACCCGCAGAAATGCCGGCTGCAAACATGATGGACGCCGCCGCCATCTGACTTAAGAGTTTTGTGAGAGGTCTAATCCCGCGGATATCGTCGATTAGTCCAACGACCAGCAATAGGGAAGAGGCGGCTAAAAACACCAACCAAGAGTTGAGGGTGAACATGCCGCCCAGATTCGTGATTGGCAGCAAAAACATAAGCGCGCAGGAAATATGGAAGCCTGCGAATACGGCCACCCCGCCGATTCGGGGAATTGGATTTCTATGTAAGCGACGAGCGCCGGGCTGATCAACGAGGCCGTACGCTAAAGCAACTTTGGAAACGAGAGGTACGAGAAAATAGGTAGCTACGAAGCTAGCGAGGAACACACCGGGAACCATGAATACTGCAGAGAGATTCATAGGTGACGTAAGATCGACCTTAAAATTGTGTGCAACGACGAGATAGTTAGGAGGTTTTAGCTCCCTCAACGACTGAATTTCGGAGTCTCGAAAAAGCCCGAGAACCACCGTGTCCGTTCAGACTTTGAGCACCATGAGTGTACCCCTGATTAGGAAGTAAAACAACTTTTCTTTCAACTCACAATGCCGCATCATGATATACGCGGCGCGCGCCTAACGCCAAGAGATTGTTGCATTTTGCGGTGGGAAAAATCCCACTTTCTAGGGCCTCGCTAGTAGATTAGATCCTTGCGTTATGGTTCTGTACATGGGGTGGTGGTGTTCGCGGTTAAACCTTGCGCTCGCCTAAATCTAATATGCGTTTTTTTCCATTCGGATCGGAATAGTGACGGCTTCCTATATCTTCCGCCTCGACGATATCGCGCCCAACATGCTTTGGGATCGTTACGTGCAGCTCAAAGAAATTTTTTCGCGATATTCAGTCCGTCCGCTGATAGCTGTGGTTCCGCAGAACGAGGATCCAGAGTTTTTGCAGTACCCAGCAATTCCTGTCGACTTCTGGTCGGAGATTCGCGAGCGTCAATCCGAAGGTTGGCACGTAGCTTTGCACGGCTACCGACACTGCTATGATAGTAAATCGGCGGGTCTTCTCGGAGTATCGTGTCGAAGTGAATTTGCCGGCCATCCCTATCAGGAGCAACTCGACAGAATCCAGAAGGGCAAGGATATTTTCGAGCGAGAGAGCATTCGCGTTGAGACCTTCGTCGCGCCGTCACATTCTTATGATGACAACACCTTGCGCGCCTTACGCGAAAGCGGCATCCGCATGGTATCGGACGGCTTCACTCCATTCCCATACCGCGAAGATGGTCTGCTCTTCGTGCCGCAGCTGGTAGAGACGCCGCGCTGGTGCCCGTTCGGGCTTCACACGTTCTGTTTGCATTCAAATACGATGAGCGATCACTTGATAGCGCGGGTAGAGCGCTTCCTTGCCCAAAATCACCGCGCGGTGATTTCATTTGAAGATGCCCAAAAATTCGTTACGAATAACCCGCTCAATCGTTTGGCCGGAACCGCAGCACGCGCTATTTTGCGGCTTAAGCGCGGGCTGCTCAATCCCTAGGTTCGACGTAGTATTAAAAGTTTTTCATCGGCGAAGAGGGTCTCAACGGACTTTTGCTCTCGTGCAAGTTTTAACCAGCGTTCCCGTACCGGAGGAGCGTACCGATTTAAGCGGATGATGAAGTAATTGACGTTTAGTCGCTCGCCGAACAGTAAGGCATCTGCGGGGCGAGACTTGCGACGTTGGATTCTTAAATCCAACTTGTTGAGGGCCTCCATCTCGGGAGTGGTCGATGCGCCGTAGCCTAAGACGATCTTTCCGCCATGTATCAGAGTTCCATGCAGTTGATCGGTGACCCGCAGCAGCGTGCGCAAAGAATCTCCGCCCGTCGTGGGTAACTCAATCACGGCGGCCCCCGCGGGTAAGTTAGATTTTAGCTGGGCATATACTCCGTCAGCATCGGGATGAAAGGGAAAGGTATCGAAGCGCGGGAGAGTTTCAACAACGATGCCGAGTGCAAATGCCGCCAGTACGCGCGAAAAGTGGCGGGAGTAGAAGAACGTCCGCAGAAGGCACAGAGAGAAGATGATGGCTGGCAGAGCGGTAAAAATCCCAAAGCGTCCCGGCGTGCGAACATGCTCAAGTCCGGGAACTATCCACGTCAAAAAATAGAACGGGAACTTGAGAGCAGGCAGAAAGGGAAGGTAGGGGCCAAATGCCAGAACGATACTAAGTCCGAGTAAAATAGCGAGGTAATTTAAAAAGCGTTGATCGATCCCCGGCGCTACTGTTTCAGCGGCCCCGTACCAGCGATACGCATGCGCTATCCAGATAAATAGGAAGGCCACTAAACTGTATGAAATCAAAAAGCCGGGGAAGAAGGCACGTTCTGTATCTCCGAACCTCGTCGGCGCACCGCGTGGCTGATACCAGTATGAGTTTCCGCCGAAGGCTGGAGCCAAGAAAGAATTCGGCTTAGCCGAATATAGGGCACTTTCTTCTAGAGACTTTGGTGATTCCTCGCTATTGAAAGCGCGGTAGGGAGCCAACTGCACTGCGAAAACGAATATCCCAAGCGCGATTGTGCCGACCAGGCTGCGCAGTCCGATACTTCGCAAGGTAGCTCCGAAAGCGCGCTGTTTGTGAAGCCGCCACAGAGAAGGGATTGCAGTGCCGAGGGCCGTGACCGTCAGCATGGGCGCTAGATACGTGGAGAAGCATACGGAGAAGGCGAAGCAAGCTGCGACCGTTAACAAATCCCGCGCTCGCCATTCACGCAGGAACAGGTACCAAAAAAGGAAGAAGGGTGCAGCGAGCTGAAAACCGAACAGTTGATAGTGAGCAAAGTAGGCGGTGATGCTCAGACCGAAATGGCAGACAAACGCGATCACTGCAATCTCTAAGGGCGAGAAGCTCCCAATTCGGCGCAGAGCCAGAACAGAAAGCACGCAACCCAAAATGCTGACCGCGGCGAGAGTCGCATAGAGTGCGGCGCCTGAGGAGAGTCCGAGCAGGCGCAGGGGCGAATAGAATATTTGCGCGCTCAGCAGTGAATCTGAAGCTGCGAGTGATTTAAGGTGTGGATAAAATGACGGAGCGTTCCAAAAATTAAAAGGATCGCGGCGCTCGACGATGCTCGTGTATCCCCACTCAGCAATCCAGTGGAGTAAGCGAGCATCGTAATTGTCGGCCCACAGGGTGGCTGAAAGGTCTTTTCCAATCAACGCGCGGAATAGCAGCAGGACGCCCAGTGCGCCAACTCCAAGTCCGATAAGGAGAGCGCGCCGCAGACTAATTTGCGATTCCACTGAGTGCTTTATCGTCGCGATAGTATTTGCCGAATTCGTTGTTCAAGAAGTCCGGCAAACGAATGTCTTCAGACAATAGCATGCCGGTCTTCTTTGAAAGTTTGCCGGTCAGCAGCAGGTCGAGCGGCGCGCAGATTCCAGCCGCCGTGGTGATCTGAATCGCTCCGAAATGGGAATTATTTATGACTGAATTGTACACCGTGCTGGCATAGGTCTTTTGAACGAACTTGCCGGACTTCCATCCGCGCGCTTCAACAAAAATTATGCATTTGTCCTGAACGGTAGTGGGAATACTGCGTTCAAAGACTTTACCGAGGGTTTGACGATCTTCATTGAACTTCAGTTCTTGCATTAAGAAGGCCACCAAATCGCGATGTCCGGGATAGCGGATGGTTTTGTAGTCCAACTGACGAACGTTGCCACCTAGCGTATGCGCTAAGCTGCCCAAGCCACCCGAGGTATTGAAGGCCTCATATTCATCTCCGTCCAAGGAGAAGCGCTCGTAGCCTTCAAGCGGGAACGCTAGCTTGCGCTCGCCGTTCTCGACTACTTCACACATATTGCCGTATTCGTTTATCAAACCTTCAGTCGACCAGGTCAGATTGTACTTAAGACGATTGCTCGGAAAAATAGGGAGTGCCCCGACTCGCAGCTTAAGCGTATCGAGCTTATCGAAAAGCTTGGTCAGGTGAGCGGCGGCAATGCTGATAAAGCCTGGTGCCAATCCGCATTGAGGCATAAATCCGATCGGAGCTGAAGCGGCCAACTTCGCGACGGCTGCGGTGGTTTTTACGTCTTCAGTAAGATCGAAGTAGTTAACTTTGCTCTGCAGGGCGAGCTCTGCGACGGTGACATTGCAATGGTAGGGCAGGGCGCTGAGGACGGCGTCACAGCCGGACAAAATCTTAAGGGTCGCTTCCTTGTTGGAAACGTCGAGCGCATGGCCTGTCGCGCCATCGAAGCGCGCCGCGGCTGCCTGAGCTCGTGCACCATCGATATCACATACTTTTACTTGATAGCGTCCCGAGGAACAAAGCAGCGCGCAAATGGTTTCCCCAATCTTGCCGCCGCCAAAAAGCGCAACCGTATACATAGCCTGCTCTCCCAAAATCCTGAATACGTCTGGTACTATAAGAAGAAAGCCCAGCAGAACTCAATCTCCTAAACTGGCTGTGGCGCTGCACTATGCTGGTATCATTACTGAATGAGAGGTGGGGAGCGATTAAGAGCAGGCGAAAAGGATAACTGAGTAGGGTTATAGGAACCGTGCGCGTGAGAGGAAGGAGAGAACACCCTGCCTGCAGTTATCCCTTGCAAGTCGATGACCTCTCTTTCTGGCCCATGCCATTGAATGTTTAAAAAACCGGAGTGAACGTCGTCGGGCTGAATGTTCAGGCCCAGGCGACACGATACCGATCCTCGTCCCACACGGCGACGAAATAATCCTCTTTGCCCAAGCGGACGCGGAGGAAGGGATCGTTTGCGTAGGCGCGAGCACGCTCGCGGAGTTCCTTAGCGCGCGGCACCTCAGCGACATCGACATGATCGACCAGGAGTTGGGTGCCGGCAGGCGAGCTGGCGAGCAGCTCATCTGCGAATTCCCGCACTGTCCCGGGGATTGTCCCCGTGAACTGTTCCAGTGGCACTGAGCTCCACTTGAGCGAGGGGTTCTGCACGGCGATCTGATCGAGCTTGCGCTGCGAAGCATCACGCAGGCACTTCGGGCGCAGACGCGTCAGAAGCACCGAGCCAATCACGAACACCGCAGCGACTCCGGCGTTGAGCCCGAGAAGCAGCGGGAAGGTCATGAACGACGCGGCCGCGCCCCAGGTGCAGAGCATGACCAGGCCATAGGCAGCGGCACTGGTAAGAACGCTGAACACGCCCACACAGAAGAGCAGCGTTCCGAGCGTCATGAAAGCCTGGAACAGATCCTTCGTGTCGCACTGCTCTTCGAATTCGACGACCTCCTTGATGCGCTTCACAGCCAAGCGGAAGCGAACCCGTGAGTCCGCCACCACCTGGCACTGATAGGCAGCCACGGAGTCGGCCGTGAAATGTTGGACGCCAGCACGCGTGAGAGCTGTGGCGAGCGGCGTCGGGTCGGTCTGAGTGAGCGCGCGCCGTTCACGACGTGAACGGCGACGCCGTGGCGGCCCGAGCGGCCGTGTTGCGAGAGTTGCGAATGCGGTATCCATGAATTTTGTACCTCCGACAGGTGCTGAGTACCAAGGGAGGCGTAGGAATCTACAACCTTTGATAACCCTACCCAGCACCGGAGGCGGCAGCTACCGGTGCTGGGTCAAGTATGTGCTACTACTCGAAACTGCGATGTGAAGGACGGGCAGGGGACGTTCTGAAAACATTAGGGCCCCAAACCCGAATAATCAAGGATTAAGTTTCGCTGGACCGCTTTCAAAGGAGCTTGCGCCGGAGGCTCACTCCGGCTTGGGCTCACGCAGTAGGGAAAGAGTGACGGCTGTTCCGATCACGACCCCGATAAAGGCCAAAGACCAGGAGACCGGAAACTTGCCATCGAATAGATGATTGAGCCAGACCATCTTAAGACCGACGAAGATTAACACGATTCCCAGTCCATACTTGAGAAGATGGAACTTTTGGTAAACGCCGGCCAAAAGGAAGAACAGCGCGCGCAAACCGAGGATCGCAAAGATGTTCGAGGTAAAGACAATAAACGGCTCATCGGTCAGTGCGAAAATCGCCGGCACGGAATCAACGGCGAAGATAATGTCGCTAATCTCAATAAATACCAAGGCAAGAAAGAGCGGAGTTCCGTACCGAACACCGTCCTGCACCACGAAAAAGCGATGCCCGTGCATATTTGGAGTGAGCGGCAGCCAGCGTTTTAGCAGGGCAATGATTGGGTTCTTGGACGGATCGATTGCCTGCTTGGGAGCAAAGAACATTTTAATGCCCGTTATAATCAGCAGCCCTCCGAAGAACATCACAACCCACTCGTACTGCATCAGGACTGAGCCCAGGGCGATGAAGATCGCGCGGAAGACAAGCGCGCCCAAGATTCCATAAAACAGAATGCGATGCTGATACTTCTCAGGGATGCCGAAGAAGGCGAACACCGCAACGAAGACAAATAAGTTGTCTATCGACAGGCTCTTTTCAATTAGAAATCCGGTCAGGAATTCAAGGCTGACCTGCTGTGCGATAGCAGAAGCTTCGACTGCGCTGAATCGAGGGTCCAAGCTGAACTTCCAGCTTGAGTAAAAATACAGGGCCACATTGAAGGCCAGCGCCAGTCCGACCCAGATGACGCACCATATGCCTGCTTCCTTGAAAGAAACAACATGAGGATTCTTATGAAACACACCCAGATCGGCCGCTAGGAGTAATAAGACGAATAGGGAAAAACCTAGGTAGAACGACCAATATTCCGAAAACGGAAAAAGCACGAGATCCAAGTGGCAGTATCCTCCGTGGTAGGGGCGCCGGTTGCTTCCGCATTTGTGTACGGAAGAGCGCCGCAGTAATACCCCTAGGATAGCGGGATTTCACGGATAGGCCCAATTTATAATTGCTATACTTCAAATAGAGTGAACCTATGTCTTTCGCGGTCGTAATCCCTTCTGACCTTCGCGGCAAATAAGCTGCAGTAGGGGATTCTTGAGTCGCCTATCAATCGAAATAAGAAAAATCTGCTCTTTAATATTAGGGATTCTTCCGACTCGCTCGAGCTGAAATTCCTTACAAACTTCTTCTTCGACCGCCGAGGGAACTGGCATTATGCCTTTGCCGTCCTTGGCAGCGAGCTTCATGAGAGCGCGGTCTTGAAACGCTGCGACATGGCGCGGGGTTAAGCCATTCTCATCTATCCAGCGATCAAGCTCATGTCGGACTGCCGCCTCCGCGGTTGGCATGAGGAGAGGGGCCCCATTGAGGCTCGAAGGGAAATTCTTAGCCAACTTTCGACTCAGCGAGCGAGCCGCGAGAAAGCTCACGCCGCATTCCCCAATAAAATGGTTGAAGGCTTTTACTTTAACATTGGGAGGTATTGGTCGATCCGCGATAACGAGGTCGATTTCGCCAATCGAAAGCTCAGCCAAAAGCTTTTCAGTTTTATCTTCGTAGCAATGTACGGAGACCCCATTCTCAGGACGCAGCGCCGGTTCGATCAGGCGATAGGCGAGGGATTTTGGCACAACGTCCGCGATGCCGATTCTAAACTCCTGAAGGCTGCTTCCTTGCGTGCCGTCGAGGACGTCTAAAAACTCTTGTCCCATGCTGAATATCTGCTCGGCATAACGATAGGCAAGTTTGCCGCTCTCCGTCAGCGCGAGGCTGCGCCCCGATCTTTGAAAGAGCTTTTCGCCCAGTATGTGCTCAAACGATTTCATCTGTGCGCTGATGGTGGGCTGCGCAAGACGCAGTTGTCGTGCTGCCCCGGTGACACTTCCACAGCGCGCGATGTGCCAGAAGTAGTATAAGTGCTGATAATTAAGCCAACGCATATATAGATTTATTGAAAGTGACTAAATTAAATTACCTATTCGATCTATATAACATAAACCGCGATACTACCTACATCAAGTCAACGCTTGCAATGGAGGTAGTATGCTACACATTAGAATCCAACACCCACATTCCGAAATGCCTGCCGCAGTATCGCACGAGGTAAAGCGAGCGCTCCAGCATGCATTGGATTGTTTCGAGCATATGGTGCGTGAAGTGCATGTGACGCTGCGAGATCAGAATGGGCCCAAGGGCGGGGAAGACAAGCAATGCGCACTCCACGTGAGCCTTATCCCGCGCGGGTTAGCGGTCGTTCGCGCCCGAGCCTCCACCTTTCAAGGCGCGGTCAACATTGCCTGTGACAAACTTCAACAGATTGTTGCCAAGCAGATAGGAAAAAGAAAACAAAAGAGGTCACGTCGTTCCTCCAATGCGCGGCAAAGCGCACCTGAGATCGAGGATGTTCGAGATCTAGCATCGTAACCGCGAGGTGGAGGTTCCACAGACTTTGGTCGTTGGTAGGTGAAGATTTGTTTTAATGAGGAGACACGTTATGCACAGTCAGGTTGTTAGAAAGAATATTCGGGTAAAAGAGCAAGATACTCTTCCGGAGCACACACTGCGCGACCGAGCAGACGATGTGCTAGTCGCGATTGCAGTCCTGGGACTTGTGGCGACGGTGGCTGACGGCGAGGCCGACTATCGAGAGATAGAGAGTTTTACCAAGGAGTTCCGTAAGCAGTTTGCCCTATCGAAGCGACACTCGCTGCGATTGATCGGCGCCGCCCTACAACGCATTACGCGCAATGGTCAGGCTGACATCATCGACTGCGCCTGTGACACCTTGCGAGAGAATTTAGATTCGTCGCAACGAGTGCGGTTGTTCGAAGGCTTGGCGGCGATACTTCTTGCAGACGGAAAAATTCACGAGGGCGAGGAGTACTTTCTTGACTATGTCGTTCAGAAGCTTGACCTGCAGGATACCCTTGAGAGGCAGTATCGGGATTAGCTTAGCGCGA
>JAFLCA010000080.1 GCA_017302875.1 Deltaproteobacteria bacterium | reverse complement strand
AAAGCGTGGCAATCCCCCGATAAGGATCCAGTGATGCCTCTTGCTCCACTGATTTACGTTGCGATCCGTTTCTCTCGCCTAGCTGATTTCAACCCGACTTTTTGAGGTGCTCAAGACGCTCCTTGAGCGTCTTTTCATAACCATGATCGGAAGGCTCGTAGAAGCTCTGTCCCTTTAGTTCATCAGGAAGATACTGAACACCAGGGGCAAAGCCCTGCTCGTGATCGTGGGGATATTGATAGTTTTCACCGTAGCCCAGATCTTTCATCAATTTCGTCGGCGCATTCCGCAAATGTACGGGCACCTTTACCTTGGTATGCTGATCAATGGCTGCCAGCACCTCATTCATCGCCATGTAGCTTCGATTGGACTTCGGCGCGCTGGCTAAATACGTCACACACTGCGCGATCGGAATGCGCCCCTCAGGCAATCCCAAGCGATCAAAAGCTTCCGCTGTGGCAACGGCGATCTGCAGAGCGCGTGGATCGGCATTCCCGATATCCTCACTTGCAAAGATCATCATGCGACGAATAACGAAACGCGGATCCTCGCCAGCTTTGATCATCCAGAAAGCCCAGAAGAGCGCGGCGTCCGGATTCGACCCACGCAAACTTTTGATAAAGGCAGAGGCAACGTTGTAATGCTCTTCGCCATCGCGATCATAGAAGGCAGTTTTCGAGTCCTTCAGAAACTGACTCAAAACAGCGAGACTGATTTCACCTTTTGCGGCACTGCGAGTTTGAGCCAAACTTTCCAGAAGATTCAACAGCCGCCGCGCATCGCCGCCAACAAAGGAAAGCAGCACATTCTGAGCTTCTTTCGATAAGGTAATTCCGAGATCGATTCCCGCTCGCTCTAGAATGCGAGCCAGGGAATCCGCTTTAAGGCCCGGCAATACGAGCACCTTCGCTCGCGACAGCAAAGCGCCGGTCAGATAAAAAGATGGATTCTCTGTGGTAGCTCCAATCAAAATTATCGTTCCATTCTCAACATGCGGCAAAAACGCATCCTGCTGCGCTTTATTGAAACGATGAATTTCGTCGAGAAACAGTATGGTTGGCTCCGCCGAAGTTTTGGCGACTTCGACAACTTCTCGAACTTCTTTCACCCCAGACAAGACCGCCGACAATTCCACAAACGGGAACGAGAACGACTTGCCGATAAGTTTCGCCAGTGTCGTTTTGCCGGAGCCGGGAGGCCCCCACAGAACAAGCGAGGGCGGCTTACCCTTTCCCTCGCGTAATTGCCGCATCAGATTCTTGTCGAGATCTTCTAGCCCCTGATAGTCCGCCCACTCACTGGGACGCAGCCTATCGGCAAGCGGGCGATCTCTGCGCGCAACTGCGGGCGCGGAAGGCGAAGCAAAAAGTTCCAGATTCTTGGCCATGCGAAACAAATACCACGAACGACAAACTAAAAACTGCCGAACATCATGCTGGCGTACATAAACCCATCTTTGAACTGGGTGAGCGAGAATGATTCGTTCGGGGCATGCATATTGTCTTCCTCAACTCCAAAGCCCACCAGCAAGGGCTCCGCGCCGGTTATCTCAGAAAGAACTGACACCACGGGAATCGACGACCCCTCCCACATAAAGAGCGGTTCCTGACCTGACACATCGAGCAACACCTGACGGGCTTTTTGTATGATCTCGGATTTGGAGCTAAGCGAGACAGCGCGCCCTGGGCCGGCTGCACCTTCCACCTCCAGGTTCAGGCCCTTAGGTGCATGCGCTTTGAGATGCTGCGAAATCAGCTCAACGCAACGCTTTGGATCCTGACCCGCGACAATACGCGCTGAAATTTTCGCAATCGCGAAGGACGGAATGATGGTTTTAGAGCCAGGGCCATCGTAGCCGGAATGAATTCCATTGACATCAATACAGGGCCTAAATCCGCGTCGCTCAAGTGGAGTATAATTCGCTTCTCCACCCAGCGGCGGCACGCCAACCATGCCGGCATACTGCTCCATGGTGATGGGCATGCGGTTAGCAAGCGCTCGATCTTCCGCTGCGGCCTCCTTCACACCGTCATAGTAGTTCTTGACGGCGATGCTTCCATCCGGATTGTGCAGGCTCGCAATCAAGCGACACATTTCAGTGGCTGGATTTTTGACCATACCCCCGTGCACCCCTGAGTGCAGATCTTTATGGATGCCACCGAGCTTAATAGTAAGGTGGCCAATCGCTCGCAGTCCCATGGTGATTGCAGGCACCCCAGGAGCAAGCGTTCCCGTGTCACACACCATGAGGACATCGGCCTTTAGCTTGTCCTTCCAGCCAGCGAGCGCAGCCATAAAACCTTCGCTGCCGCCCTCCTCTTCTCCCTCGATTAATACAGTTACGTCACTCTTGAGCGCGTCGTGCTTGATGAGCTGCTCCAAAGCTTTGAGGACGTAAAAAGTCTGCCCCTTATTGTCCATGGCTCCCCGCGCGAACAGCCGTCCATTGCGGAGCTCGGGGTCAAACGGATCGCTCTTCCATTCCGAGCGCGGCTCAAAAGGCTGAACGTCGTAATGACCGTAATAGAGAACGCGGGGATGACCGGCCGTCCCCTTTCGGAAACCGTACACAGTCGGCTTGCTGGGCGTTTCTAGGAGCGAAGCCTCAAAGCCTATCGAACGGAGATGCGATACCAGCCATTCAGCGCACTTTCGGCAGTCCTGCTCGTAGTCCGGCTCGGTGCTGATGCTTTTGAAGCGTAAGAATTCCTTCCACTCCTCGATAAAACGCTTCTCATGCTCTTGGTAAATCTTCTCAACAACGGCTCGTTCCATAGGTTCTCTTCGAATAATATACAGTCCGCGATGTGCGCCCCTCATCTTAGCTGAGCAGTAAAAACTTGCCACAATAATCCACAATCGTGGTTGCGCTACCGCAGCAGCCACAGTAACAATATTTCTACTAATTTAACGGTCTATTCGCTTAACGGTGCCTTATGCGCAAATCATTCACCCTCCTTCTCGTTGCAGTCATTTTCCTTTCCGGCTGTTCTATGTTCGGCAAAGGCAAGAAGTCAGGAGACGACAAAGACGGTCAGGGTATGTCCGAGGCTGATCTAACCGCTCAGCGTGAAGGACGATTCGCTGGAGGCAATATTCCGACAGCCGAGGGTGAGGGCGCATTTAGAGACGTTCATTTCGAATACGACTCTGCCGCCATTTCCGACTCTGCTCGACAAGAAATCGAGTCCAATGTGCAAGCCCTGCAAGCCAACAAAGACTTGATGGTACAGCTTGAGGGACACACTGACGAACGTGGAACCGCAGAATACAACCTCGCCCTCGGCAACAAACGCGCCCGCGCAGTTGCAGACGTGCTCGTGTCCTTCGGAGTTTCGGGTTCCCGCATTTCGACTATTAGCTATGGCGAAGAAGTTCCTCTGAATCCGGCGCATGATGAAGCAGCCTGGGCACAGAATCGCCGCGTGCACTTCTCGGCTTTTGCGGAAGGACAGCAATAAACTCCCGCTCCAAACGCTTAGTTACTGAAATCACTAAAAATTTCAGAAAGCCCGACTCGGCAGCTAGCTGAGTCGGGCTTTTCTGTAAGCTCCCTTTTGATTGGAGCCAGGCTCGAATGTATAGTGGGTCCTCTGTATTAATTCGAGGTTCGAGTTCCAGGAATGGCCAAGCTCATTGACACTATTCAGCTTCCGCAAGGTCTGCGCTCTCTAAACGCAGAGGAGCTAAAACAGGTATCCACTGAACTCCGAGATGAGCTGATCGACTCAGTCGCAAATTCCGGCGGCCACTTCGCCTCAAGTCTAGGAGCAACCGAGCTCAGCGTAGCCCTCCACCATTCATTCAACACGCCCGAGGATCGTTTGGTCTGGGACGTCGGTCATCAGGCTTACGTTCACAAGATGCTCACCGGCAGAAAAGATCGCCTCGGCTCAATCCGAAAGAAAGGCGGACTGTCCGGATTTCTAAAACGTTCTGAAAGTGAGTTCGACACCTTTGGTGCTGGCCACGCCGGTACGAGTATTTCCGCGGCAGTGGGCATGAGCACCGCGCTTCAAAAAACGCACCCCGAACGTTTCACCGTCGCTATTATCGGCGACGGCTCGCTCACCTCGGGAATGGCGTTCGAAGCCCTGAACAATGCAGGTGCGTTGCAACTTAAAAACTTCATCGTCGTGCTTAACGATAACGAGATGTCGATTTCGCCCAATGTTGGGGCGATGAGCTGGTTCTTCTCGAAGGCAATCACCTCAAAAACTTCGACGATTGCTCGTAACCACTTCAAGAATCTGTACAAGAAAGGCTACGTTCCGGAAATTATCTATAAAGCTATCGATCGCGCAGAAGAGGCTGCTCAAGGTTTCATTGCCGGCCCCTCAATGCTCTTCGAGGCCTTCGGCTTCCGCTATATCGGACCCGTCGACGGACACAATATCGACGACCTTCTAACAGCCTTCGCACACGCCAAGCAGCAAGATGTGCCTGTGCTCATTCATGCCTGCACGATCAAGGGCAAAGGATATGAGCCAGCGGAGATCGATCCTATTAAATGGCATGGCGTAAATCCGTTTGACCGCAGCAAAGGTGAGTTCATCGCTGCAAAGGCAGCCCCTCCGCCGCGTACCCCACCGAGCTACACGAATGTCTTTGCCGACACACTTGCCGATTTGGCAAAAGAGAATCCAGAAATCGTCGCCATTACCGCGGCGATGGCTGGAGGCACGGGGCTCGATCGTTTCGAGAAAGTGCACCCGGATAAGTTCTTCGATGTTGGAATTTGCGAGCAGCACGCCGTAACTTTTGCCGCCGGCTTGGCTTGCGAAGGGAAGAAACCAGTTTGCGCCATTTACTCCACGTTCCTTCAGCGTGCCTATGATCAAGTCGTACACGATGTTTGCATCCAAGATCTTCCTGTCGTCTTCGCCATGGATCGCGGAGGCGTAGTCGGCAATGACGGCGAAACACACCAAGGCGTGTTCGACATCTCCTACTTGAGAACGCTTCCCAACATGGTGCTGATGTCGCCAAAGGATGAAAACGAGTTCCGGCATATGCTTAAAACTGCCGTCTCCCACCCAGGACCGATTGGGATCCGTTATCCGCGCGGCAATGGGCTCGGCATTGAGCTCGACAATGAGCTAAAGGCTCTAGAGATCGGCAAGGCCGAAGTCGTCTGCCGAGGCAAAGACGTTCTACTGATTTGTTACGGGCCACTTGTTTCTTACGGCGAGACCGTTGCCCAGCGTTTGCAAAGCGAATTGGGCCTAAGCGCTACGGTTATCAATGCCCGCTTCGCTAAACCACTGGATCGCGAATTGTTCGCCAAGGAAATTCCAAATTACGCGACCGTGTGTACCCTCGAAGATCATGCGGTCCAAGGTGGTTTCGGATCCGCAGTACTTGAGTTCGTCAACGATGAAGGCGTTCAGGTGCGTTCACCGATTCGGCGCTTTGGGATTGGCGATATCTACGTCCCCCATGCAAGCCAAGCCGAGCAGCATGCCGCTTTGGGTTACGATGCCAAGAGCGTCTTTGATTACATTGCCGCACAGCATCAAACTAAACGTGTGGTCGGCCTCTAAGGCGACCCCGCCAACGGCACTCTCTACGAAAACTTCTTAGGGCGAACAGATTTTACGGCTGTGCGCTGGCAGGACAGGCGCTGTCTTCAAACGCGACACAATCCGCAAGTACCGGCCGAAAACGCCGGAAAATCAACTCCCTAGCACCTGGCTGCTAATTTGCAACAAGTCTGAAGCACTTTGCTTTGGAGGGCAGATATGAGGATAGAACTTATCGAAGGGTTGTTTTCCATGACCGATAAACGCGACGGAAGCTTTTCCGCCAACTTGCTGAGCTTGCAGCTACAGCTAAAGACGCTGCTCGAAGGCGCCGGGGGTGATTCGGCGGTGCAAGTATTGGATTTACTGAGCGCACTTAATCCATCTGAGCAGAAGATTGCTTTGCGCATTTTCTCTCGTGTGCTTGAAAGCGTGCGAGCCGGTGAACAGCGCTTAGTAACCGCTGAGGATCAGGTTCTCAAGGATTTTGAAGAAGGCTTATATCGCGATATTCTTGACTCAATGCGCGAAGCGGCCAATGACAACGAGCCACGTAAGATTGAAGTAATTGATGGTGGCAAAACTCGCCGCGCCGCGAGCAACGGCCCCATCGATCTAGACGAAGTGCGCAAAAGTCGTCGTTCCAAGCTAAAGCCCCTACTCAATTAGGAAAGGCTTTTCTAGTCGTCTCCGTCCCGACTACCCGAAGCATTTAGCTCCGAACTATAAAGACTAGCTCGGAAGCAGTCGATTTCATTGCCTGTACCCCCAAACGACCGATGCGCATTTCCGCGTTAGCGTAGTGCCATCGATGAAAAAAGGAATTTGATATGGCGAGCGAAGTAAGCGGCGTAGGAAAAGGATATTTCACTGAAAAAGGCGAACTCAAAACTGAGAAACAGATCGCCAAAGAGGAATCCCCTCAAAAACCAGCTCCGAGAGATACCGCGGCAGTCAGCAATGAGACTACCGTGAGCACCGCGGTAAACTCAGTGCGTTCTCGCTTTCTGGAAAAAGCGAATGCAGTGCTGAATGTGGTCAACGAAGACACTAAAAATATCAAAGACGCCAGTGCGGCAGTCAGTGAGCAACTAACCGCTGCGCGGGAATTAAAAAGTGCGCTGAAAGATGGCGACAAAAAAGAAATCAAAGCGGCTCGCGAAAAGCTCGATCAAGCCACCGAGAAGCGCAATGAAGTAGCGGAACAGATTCAACAGGACAATGCGCGGCTCGTGACCGAACGAGGCAAGAGTCTGAGTGTAGGAAACCAACAACTGGGAGTCGTCAAAGTCGAAGCAGTGCGTTTCGAAAAGGTAGTTCCGCAGGAACACATCGACGCAAAGGACTTGCAGAATCTGATCGAGTCCTTGAAAAAGGATCGCTCGGATTTATCACAGCAGCGCCAAGAACATATTGACGTGAGAAACGAAGTGAAAAGCGTCGTACAGAGCACTGATTCCCAACTTTCAAGAGTAGAAGAAGGCACGATTCGCTCAATCCAAGAGGCCGAATCGTCGGCGCAAGATTTGGCAAATCGCATCACCTCAAACGGCGCACAAGCACTTTCGGCTACGCGAATCAGCGAAAGTATCGTTAGGCAGTTACTGCAGTAGCCCGAAGAGCGATGTTATCAATGAGGCGGACCGGCCCAACCGGGACTGCCACCAAGATCCGACAGTTTTGATCGACCGTCGTTTTTGGCTCAAGGGTATCTTCCTCGACGACTTCGATGTACTCGGCGCTGAGGCCCTCAGCCTGCAAGCTCGCAACTACGAAGCCGCGCAAGGCGTCCGCGCGCCGCTCTCCACCAAGAAATGCGGCTCGCGCCTCAAATAAGCCTCGGGAAATCGACAAAGCTTTTTTGCGCGATTCAGCGTCAAGCCGCACGTTGCGAGAGCTCATGGCAAGTCCATCCGGTTCACGCACAAGCGGCCCGCGCAACACCTGAATCGGAAACTTTAGGTCATCCACCATGCGTTCCAGAATGCGCAGTTGCTGAAAATCCTTCTCCCCAAATATGGCCACATCGGGCTGCGTCACGTTGAACAACATCGAGACAACCGTAGACACTCCTCGAAAATGTCCCGGTCGATGCTGCCCCTCGTGCCGTAGCGGCATGGCGCTTAACTCCACCCAACTCTCAAATGCCGGTCCATACATCATGGAAGGCGTGGGAATAAAGACACCATGCGTGCCGACAGATTCGAGCATGCGAAGATCACGCGGGATATCGCGCGGATATTTTTCAAGGTCACTAGGATCGTTAAATTGAGCAGGATTAACAAAAATCGTGGCCAGCACCACATCACAGTGCTGCTTTACCAGCGTGACGAGGCTAAGGTGCGCCTCATGGAGATAGCCCATGGTAGGAACAAGTCCGATACGCTTGCCCTGCCGCTTTAAACCCGAAACTTCCGCGCGAACTGCCGGGATTGAATCTAGAACTCGAATCGTCTGGCTCATAAGTAGGTCTATTCATAACGCAATTCGAATTCCGATGCGAGTTTTGGCCTACCAAGCTGCACGTTGCGTTTCTGTGGAGGACGACATAGAGTTTTAAATCGACCCGCGCCGTATAGTTCTGAGACATGAAGATCTTAATCCGTTTCATAGTCATAGGCTCTCTTCTCGCCCTCGCGGCTTGCTCCTCCGACAGCGAGCCAAAGCCTGAGCCTCCCTCGGTGGAACTAAAGACCTCCGACACGGCAACCATCGATACCCCCGAAGCTATATTGTTTCAGGAGGCCAAACGCCTCTACCGAGCTGGCTTGTACACAGTAGCCATCGACGCGTTTGAATCAATTCGCCTGAACTATCCCCTTAGTCCCTATGTAGAATTTTCAGAACTGAAAGTGGCCGATGGGCGTTATGAGATGCGTGACTTCGCTTTGGCGGCCACGGCCTATGAAGAGTTTGCCAAGAATCATCCGGCTTCCCCATCGATGCCCTATGTTTTGCTACGTGCAGGCAATAGCTATCGTATGACAAGTAAGGGCATCGGCAGAGATCCGACCCCTTTGGAGAAAGCTCAGGGCTTCTTCACTCGCCTGCTAAAAGAGTACCCACACTCAACGTATAGCGCTCAGGCCAAGGTTTTCCTTAATGAGACCGACCAAGCTCTGGTAGATTATCAAAACTTCGTCATCAATTTTTACGAACATCAAGAAAACCAAAAGGCGGTCGCCGCCCGCATAAAGTACTTCACCGAGAAGTATAAGGATTTTGAGGAGGTCGGTCGCGATGCCGCGGTCGCCGAACAACCGATTCAAATGGCGAAGGCGGAGCTTAGTACTCCGAATCTCATCTCAGCCTGGAGAGTGGAGAATCGAGAGCTCCTCTCAGCCGAAGCGCGGGCTTCTCAAGCCAGCCAAGTTCCAGAGTCGATGCGCCAAGGTCTCTTGATTGCGGATTCTCAGGAACTGCTGACCTTGGATCTGCAGAAGATAAACTGCCGCGACCAGAAAGTGTTCCTGTATCTGCGCTCGCCGATCACGAGTCGCGAATTCTTGGATCGCTACTCAACCGTTGCGCCTAAGGACGGCAAGATAGTTATTCCGCTTCCGAACATGTCAGCCCGCCAGACTACTCTGGACTGCTTTGGCAAGGGCGATCTGACCGTCACGCCAAACGGCGAGCTGACGCTCGAGAGCAATCATAGCTGGGATCTTATGCCACTGGATTACCCACCACGATTGCTGCTCGTTCAGCAATAACAGGGGCGGAAGTTCGCGACGACCCGGTCTTGTTGTTTCTGGAGAAGCCACCCAATTCGAGGACAGAAATCGGGCTCAGCAAACCGCTTACGGCGAACTGCCATCTGAATCTGAGTCAGAGTCTGAATCAGTGATCTGAGTCGGCTCTCCGCCTCAGAAGAAACACGGGGGCTTAGCGCCCTTGTTTCTCAGTTTCTGTTACTGAAATATGGAACCTATGCAGTTGTAGAAGTCACAGAAAACGGGCTCAGCAAACCGCTAACGGCTAACCGCCATCGGAGTCCGAGTCTGAATCTGAATCAGCTGTCTGACTCAGATTCCCGCCTCAGAGGAGACACCGGGGATTAGCGAATCTTTAACGAGCGCAGAATCCCTCGCAAGGACAGCGTCGCAAATTTTTGGGCAAACCCCACATGAACTTCCCCGTAGCCTACTTGCGAATTCCTCAAGCGACCCGGGCTATTGGCTGCGACAGTGTATTCTAAGTGTTGCGCTCTGACCGCACCGCCCGTTACACTGAAGTGGCTGAAAGTCCACGTTTTTTTGCGTCAGTGTAAGTCCTGTGATGGCTAGTACTCCAAGCTTGCTTCGATTCGATAGCTTTAATATGCAGCGCCTCTTGCGTCGCAAGGCGGTTGAGCGTGGTGTACTCGTCATTAAGATTCTTTTTGCTCTATCCATTCTATTACTAATCGCAGTTCTGGTCTCCGAAGCGATCGACAATAGCTTGGCTGGACGCACCGCCGTGGCCACTCTCGACAGCGAAGTAAAAGCTGCCACGACTGAGGTCGGCGGAAAACATAGTCGCAAAGATGCAAAATCTGATTACTCCCGAATCGTAAAGACCAATTTGTTTGGTCCGCTGCAGCAGGCACAAACTCAAAAGACCGCGGACACACCAGTGAAGCCCGTGAACAAAACCCCGCTGGCCCTGATTGGTGTCTTTTTGACGGTTGGCGAAGAGCCCAGCGCCATCATTGAAGACCAAAAAAAGAAAGTGCAGGACGTCTTTGGCTTGGGCGAAATGGTCTTTGGCGAAGCCAAGTTAGTCTCCGTAAAACCTGATCGAGTTGAAATAGAGCGGCTCGGTCAGCGCGAAGTGTTGGCCCTGGATGATACGCCCGAACGATCCAGCTCAGCGGAATTCAAAGAGGGCGTTGCGATGATTTCCGATACCGAATTCGTCGTTCAAGAAGCAGAGCTGGATAAAGCCCTCGAAAATTTACCCCTCTTGTTGACCCAAGCGCGAGCAGTCCCCTACTTCAAGGATGGAAAATCCGTTGGCTTGCGTCTGTTTGCGGTCAAACCAGGCAGCTTGTTTGAGCGAATAGGACTTAAGAACGGCGATATTCTGAAAACTATCAATGGCAACGCTATGGGCGACCTTTCCCAGGCCGTTAAGCTGTTTGAAACACTGAAACAGGAAAAGAGCATTGCCATAAATATGGAACGCGACCGCAGCGACAAAGAGGTGCATTACCAGATTCGCTAGGCTTGCAATTATTTAGCGAATTGAACAGTTTGAGTACTGCGCACGGGGCTTTAAAGCGGTAGGATATAACGGAATTGAGAGTAACAGTGCACGCTACGAAGTACGCTTCACCGATGAGACGCTGGGGATTTTTTGTCCTCTGTCTCGGCGTGTCCCTTCTGCCGCTCAGCGCATTCGCTCAAACCACCCCCGACAAAGCAAGCAATTCCGCCGGTGACGACGAAGAAATCGCAAAAGATGGCGCGACAGAAATCAACGTGAAGAATGCTGACATCGCAGCGATAGTCAGACTTTTTAGCCGCAAGACCAAGCGCAACTATATTTTGGATGAGAACGTAAAGGGCAAAGTCTCAATTTACCTGCCCGGCAAAGTTTCCTCCGACGAAGCTTTGAGAATTCTCGATTCGACCTTGGCGATGAAGGGCTTCACCTCGGTACCGGTGAGCGAGAATCTTTGGAAGATCGTTCCCTCCAAGGACGCCAAGCAATCGACGATTCCTACGCAGACCGAGGACAATCCCAATCCTACTTCAGCCATGGTCACGCGGTTGGTCAATTTGAAGTACATGAACTCTGACGACATTAAGCAACTCATCACGCCGCTCATTTCTGCTGAGGGGTTGATTAATGCTTACACCGGAACGAACTCCCTGATTCTTATCGATTCAGAAGATAACATTAAACGCATTGTCAATATCATCAACTCACTGGACGTCGCGTCCTCCGATCGCGACATGACCATCATTCCAGTGCACAACGCAGACGCCAAAGATATTGCCGACAAACTAAACGAGATCCTTGGTAGCGGCTCGGGAAAAAGCGACGGCCAGGATAATAGTCTCGACCTTTTGCGCGAACGCATTCGTGAGTCCGCTATGCGATTCGCCAACTCGAACCGTCCGGCCGGCTCCAACGCCACCGCAACCGGAGTTGCCCTTTCCAATGCCGCGAATACCGTCGCCGCAAAGGCGCGCGAACCTAAGATCATCCCCGACGAACGCACTAATTCGATCATCGTCGTGGCGGATGAAGACACAACCGCTCGGGTCAAGGCCCTCGTGTCGCAGCTCGATAGTAAAGTCGATCTGTCTGGCAACAAATTTTATGTTTACCGCTGCCAACACGCCAGTGCAGTGGAACTCGCTGACGTGCTAGCTGGAATAGCCGGCGGCAATTCGAATGGTTCTACACCGCGCGGCGCATTGGGCGGGGCGAATGTCGACGATAGCGGCACGAGTTTCGGAGGTAACGGATCTCGGAATAATCAATCCGGAAACCGCTCGTCTTCCTTCAGCAGTTCACGTGGATCGAGAAACCCGGGGCAGTCAACGCTTGGAAATCAGAAGCGAACCTCACCTGGCGCAATCAATCTCGGCGACAACCTAAGCATTACTGCCGATCCCGCCACCAACTCCTTAATCATCATCGGCAGCAAGTCTGACTACATGAAGATTTTGGAATTACTGACCAAGCTCGATATCAAGCGTCGCCAAGTACTCGTCGAAGCCATGCTGCTCGAAGTCGGCGTTGATGACTCCCTCACCATGGGAATGGACTGGCTCACCTCTACCGGCGGTGCTGACGGTGGTGTTGTAGCGTCAAAAGACGGCGGTAATATCGTCAACGTATTAAAAGATCCGTCTAAGTTGTCAGGATTCTCGGTCGCCGCAGCAAGTGCGGGCAGCTTGCAATTGCCGGGCTTCACTATCCCGTCGCAGTCGATTTTGCTGCAAGCAGCTCAATCGAATACGAACGTGAACGTACTGAGCGCCCCGACTATCTTGGCAACCGACAACGAACCCGCCGAAATTATCGTCGGACAGAACGTGCCTTTTGTCGCAAGCCAGGCAACAAGCGATACAAACCTCAACAACACGTTTAACTCCATCGATCGCCAAGACGTCGGTATCACGTTGCGCTTGACGCCTCAGATTAGTTCCGGCAACTCGGTCACCCTAAAGATCTTCACCGAAGTTTCCAACTTAATTGAAGCCACGTTGGCCTCGAACTTAGGACCGACCACAACTATTCGCACCAGCGAGACTACGGCCATCACCAAAGATTCGCAGATGGTGGTCATCGGTGGTCTGATGTCGGATAACGTAACCGACTCCGAGTCTGGCGTCCCCTTCTTCAAGGACATCCCCGTTTTCGGAAGCCTGTTCCGGGACAACACGAACAATCGACGTCGCACCAACCTGCTTATTTTCATCACACCGCGCGTCGTTCAAGATCAGTTCGATGCGCGAGACGTGACGATTACGAAACGTGACGTACTACAAAACGAAATCGATGCTGATGAATCTTTCCCACGCCGAGAAGAGATTCTTCAAAACAAAGACATCGACCGTGTTGCCGAAACGGCACCTTATGAAGGGCCCAAACCAGGAACAATTACTGCGCCGGCCAAGAAAGAGAGTCCTTCCTCTGTCCCCTCCGGGAACGCTTCCTTCTCGGCAGACCAAAATGGTGGAGAAATAGAACTCAAGGTCTCGCCAAGAATTCCGGGACAACCGTCGACCAAGAGAGAATCTATGAGCACCGCGTCCCTGAGCGGTCCTCGTGACTCCTTCATCGTATTCCAGCTTCAAGCAGCTCCTGAGAAAGGCTCAGCCGTTCCCTTCGCCCTAACAAATGACGGAATCTTCGGTGTCGTGGTTCCTTCTGATGCGGTCAGCTCGGCGCACCGATTCTTTGGCGCAGGTCAGACGTATGCGTATCAGCTCGAGAACAAAGCCTATCCGGTTCAGGCAATTGGAACGTTTGCTTCCAGTAACGAGGCAAAGCAGCTCTATCCCTCGCTGACTGAGAGCTGGTACACCCTCTCCCCATATGAAATAATGAACCTTGGAAATGGACCTTGGCTGAAAGACTCGACTGTATCGGCTAAGAGCGACAAGAAAGCCAAGAGTAACTAAGTTCAAGTTCCGACTTCTTTTTCAGTCTCATTTTCAAAAACGTGGCCATCAACCCAGCAGTAAAAGAGACAGAAGCACAGCCCGACAGCTCGGGGTCTCTTCGTAAACTCGCCGAAGCGCTTGGATTGCCGTTTATTGAGCGCCTCGGGGATCCACGCCCACCGAGAGACCTACGTCGCGGTGACTTTGAACGTATAGCCGGATCGTGGGGCCGACAATTCTCGACGATTCCGATTGGCGAAACCGACACCGAGGTTATCGTAGCCACTTCGCAGCCCTTAAACGTCTCGGCGCTCGACGAATTGCGTCTTTGTTACTCCCGACCAATCTCAGTAGTGATTACTCCGCCTGATGAAATCGTGCGCGCGATAAACTCAATCCGCACGAGTCTGATGAGCGATCGATCGAGCGCGCTTTCAACAAACGAAGATCGTAGTGACGATGAAGGTTTCGATGCCCCTCTCAAGATCGACGTCACTGACGCCGAAGATGACGACGCTCCGATCATTCGCTATGTAAACGCCATCATTTTCAAAGCGAGCTCTGAACGTGCTTCGGACGTACACATCGAGCCATACGAGGACAAATTAAAGGTGCGCTATCGCATCGATGGTGTGCTGCACGATGTAGCTTCCGAAGATAGAACGTTCCAGGCCTCCATTATTTCGCGCGTCAAAGTCATGGCGGGACTGAATATTGCTGAGAAGCGCTTGCCGCAGGATGGACGTATCGGATTAAAGATTGCTGGCCGCGACGTTGATATCCGCGTTTCGACCGTGCCAACCCAGTTCGGCGAACGCATCGTGATGCGTCTCTTGGACAAGACCTCGACGGTGCTCGATCTTGAGCAGCTTGGAATTCGCGGCAAGAATCTAGAAACGGTACTGCGCCTTATTAACAAGCCCAACGGCATCATTTTGGTGACAGGGCCAACCGGTTCCGGTAAGACCACCACCTTGTATTCATGTTTGGTGCGAATAAACACCCCGGAACTCAATATTTTGACGGTTGAGGATCCAATCGAATACCAACTCGCCGGCGTCGGGCAGATGCAGGTGAACCCGAAGATTAATTTCACGTTTGCCAACGGGCTGCGCGCTATTCTTCGTCAAGATCCGGACGTGGTGATGGTCGGAGAAATTCGTGACACGGAGACGGCGGAAATTGCCATTCAAGCGTCACTCACTGGTCATTTGGTTTTCTCCACGCTGCATACGAACGATTCGGCGGGCGCCATTTCTCGTTTGCTTGATATGGGCATCGAGCCTTTTCTTGTCTCCTCGAGTTTGCTCGCCGTCATGGCGCAGCGACTGGTGCGCCGCTTATGCCCTGATTGTCGGGAACCGTACGCGCTGACAGAGGCAGAGGCCCACGAACTTGGTCTGGATTTCAAGAAAATTGGGCCCAAGACTATCTTCAGACCCGGCACGAGCGAATGTAAAAAATGCCAGAACACGCACTTCCTTGGACGCACCGGCATCCACGAACTGCTTATTATCGACGACGAGATTCGATCTCTCATTTTGCAGCGCGTTGACTCGAACACCATCAAGTCTGCCGCAGTGAAGCGCGGCTTTGCCACGTTGCGCGTCGATGGCGGACGAGAAGTGCTCGAGGGTAACACTTCAGTTGAAGAAGTGTTGCTGGCAACTCACGAAGAACTAGTTACCGAATAGCGCATGCCGATTTACGAATATAAAGCGCTGGCACCCAATGGCAAAGAACGCAAAGGGACACTCGACGCCGACAGTCTGCGCGCAGCCCGACAGAAGCTCAGATCGCAGTCCCTCTTTCCGACCGAGCTTAAGGAAGGCACAGACGTCGAGAAAGCCAAATCCCGGGACATCAAGCAGTACTTCCGGACAGAACGAGTCTCCACGAAAGACTTAGCTGTGGCGACCCGCCAGCTTGCGACGCTCGTAGCTGCGGGTCTTCCGCTCGTTAGCGCACTACAGGCTCTCGCCGACCAGACCGAGTCGTTTACGCTTAAGCGAATCATCATCGACGTTCGAGAGAAGGTTGAACAAGGATCTTCTCTTGCGAAGGCGCTGGCCGCATTTCCCAAGACCTTCCCTCCGCTCTATATGAACATGGTTGCATCCGGTGAAGCCTCCGGCATGCTAGATACGGTTTTGCAAAACCTCGCTGAATATTTGGAAGCGCAGCTCGAACTGAAGCGAAAGATTTTTTCCGCGCTGATGTATCCGATCTTGATGCTGAGCATTTGCACATTGGTCGTGCTGGGCCTTTTCATGTACGTCGTTCCACGAATCGTCGAGATCTTTAAAAAGCAGGGCGCTGAATTACCGCTGCCAACGAGAATCATGATTGGCATCTCCGATTTCCTGATTAACTATTGGTATCTTGCCGCCCTGGCGATCTTTGGCGCATTGGCATTGTTGCGCTGGTACTATCGTCAGCCAACCGGACGCAGCAATATTGACAAGCTCTATTTGAAGCTTCCCATTTATGGACCGCTGTACACTAAGATAGGAACGGCCCGCATTTCGAGAACTCTTGGCACTCTGCTTGGCAGCGGCGTGGGCCTTCTCAATGGGATCGATATCACTAAGAATATCGTTTCAAACGTTCACATGGTTAAGGCTCTTGAAGACGCTCGCGACGGCGTCCGCGAGGGTAGAAGCTTGGCGCGAGAACTTGGCCGCAGTGGGCTCTTTCCTTCTATGCTCGGACATATGATTGCGGTAGGCGAAGCCAGCGGCGAACTGGAAGGCATGCTTGATAAGGCTGGCCGTGCTTATGAAAGCGAAGTAAATGCGACCCTCTCCGGCTTAACCTCTCTGCT
>JAFLCA010000008.1 GCA_017302875.1 Deltaproteobacteria bacterium | reverse complement strand
CACCTTCTCCGGCGCCAACTTTCCGGACTCGAGCTTGGCGTAATCGAGCACGTCGTTGATTAGCTCCAAAAGATGCTGGCCGTTGCCTTTTATCATCTTCAGCGTCTCAAGCTGGTCGTCGGTAACGGGCCCGCAAAGTCCATCCAGAACAAGTTCCACCGCATTAAGCATGATGCCCAGCGGACCACGAATTTCGTGACTGAGGTTTGCCAAGAAGCCGGTTTTAGCTTTTACCGATTCTTCCGCTACTCGCTTCATCCGAACGAGCTCACTAGTGAACTGCGCGTTAATCAGCGCGAGACTGCTCTGCAGGGCGAGCAGTCGCATAATTTCTTGGTCACCGGCTGTCGGAAGAACGCCACGCTTAAGAGCTACGCGTAGACTACCCAGAATGGATCCGGCAAAGGATATGGGGTGAATCATCACGTCCGGACTTGGGCTAGCTTCGTCGTCGTCCATCGCACCGGAAAGCATCGCCTGCGCGCTTGAGCGAAAGGGTTTTCCCAGTACAAAGGAGGAGTGATAGAGACCGGAATCCTTATCGAAGAGCGCGAGCTCTGCCGATTCGGCCCGCAGCAGTCTAAACGCCAAAGCGACTATGCGTTCGAGGGTGCGAGAGAGCTCCTCTTTCGAGGTGATCTTTCGCTCGATGAGATTAATTGAAATGGAGCTATTTTTGCGGTCGACCTCGTGAATGAGATGTGACAGCAGACCTTCGAGAGACTTGAAGCGGGTATCAATGCCTAGGTTCTTGGCAACACGCACCATGCCCTTCTTAAGGTCTTCTCGAGCAAAAATGCAGGCCAACACAACGCTCCATCCAAGGAAGTTTATGCCTGCCAGGGCACCCTCCCCAAGCCAGGGGTGCAGGTTCCCGCGTGTGCTCGCCAGCAGCGGCACTACCGCTACCAGAGCGACCAGTATGAAAACCAATAAGTTGAATGCTTTCTTCACGTTATGCGCCCGACGCGTACCCTAAAGACACGAAGCCTGTGCCCCTACAAGTAAGATGCAGAAGGAGCGCTTTAGATATCGGCTAGAAAGCTAGATGTCTTAAGAACTTAGGTGAGGCAATACGCTAAGCTCGCTTAGTCTTATAAGACCTATTCCCACTCGATCGTTGCGGGTGGTTTGCTCGAAATGTCGAAAACAACCCTATTAATGCCACGCACCTCGCGCACGATACGGTTGCTGACTCTGCGCAGTAGGTCCTGTGGCAGGTAGCACCAATCGGCGGTCATGCCATCTTCGGAAGCCACCGCTCGTAAGGCAACGGTCTGCTCATAGGTACGCCCGTCACCCATCACGCCCACGCTTTGCACGGGAAGCAGGACGGCAAAGCTTTGCCAAATCTTTTCGTAGAGCCCTTCGGCCTTTACCTCTTCGACGAAGATTGCGTCAGCTTCACGAAGCAGATGTAAGCGCTGTGGGGTAATCTCGCCAACTACTCGAACAGCCAAGCCCGGGCCAGGGAAAGGCTGTCGTTGCAATACTTCATCGGGAACCCTTAGATCGCGACCGACTTTGCGGACCTCATCCTTGAATAGTTCTCGGAAAGGCTCAAGCAACTTAAGCTTCATCTTATCCGGCAGTCCGCCCACGTTGTGGTGGCTCTTGATTGTTACTGAAGGGCCGCCGCGAACAGGCACGCTTTCGATTACGTCTGGATACAAAGTCCCCTGCACCAAATGGCTGACGTGCGGGATAGCCTTGGCCTCTTCATCGAAAACCTCGATAAAGACTCGTCCAATGATTTTCCGTTTCTTCTCGGGATCAGATACACCGTTAAGCTCAGACAGGAAGCGCTCAGAGGCATCCACTAGCTTAACGTTGAGGCCGAGCCCCTCCTTCATGCGCTTGTACACCTGCTGCGCCTCATTTTTGCGGAGCAAGCCGTTGTCGACGAAAATGCAGTGAAGGCGAGAACCAATCGCTTTGTGAACAAGAACGGCGGCTACCGTGGAGTCAACTCCACCACTTAAAGCGCATAGGACGTTATTCTGTGGAGGCACCATGGCTGCGATGTGTTTGACCGTACTGCCGATAAAGTCGTCGGCACTCCAATCCTGCGTGCAGCCAGCGATCTTGAATAAGAAGTTAGAGAGAATTTCTTTGCCGCGAGGTGTGTGGACGACTTCCGAGTGAAACTGGATCGCAAAGAGGCGCTTCTCGGGGTTTCCGATCGCAGCCGGAGTCGAACCCGAGCTCGTTGCAAGCAAGGAGAATCCCTGCGGCAGAACCTCGACGTGGTCGCCGTGGCTCATCCAGACACTAACGTGCTGGTCGAGATCGAATCCTGAGAAGAGATCTGAGTTGTCGCAAACCTCAACTGAAGCGTGGCCGTATTCACGGCTTGTACCCTGAGCTAGGCGACCGCCGCACACGTGCGCCATGAGCTGCATGCCATAACATACGCCTAAAATGGGCAATCCGATGTCGAGCCAGCTCGTGTTAAACGGAGGGGCATCCTTATCGGTAACGGAGGATGGTCCTCCGGACAAAATCACCGCCTGCGTATGACGAAGGTCAACCTCATTGGGGCTAAGGGTGCAGGGTCGCACCTCGCTGTAAACTCCAAGCTCACGAATGCGTCGAGCTATCAGCTGTGTGTATTGGGATCCGAAATCAAGAACAAGTACATGTTTTCGCATGGTTATGGACTCTGGAAGGTGAGGCCCATAAGCTAGCCGATCCACGCACCTTTGTCGATGGCCCAAGCCTGTGAAGGTACAGAAACTAGAGACTAGTACATCACGGACTTTAGGAAGGAAGTCATGCGCGAGCGGGCATCATTCCCCTGGATTTGCTCGTTAATGCGCTTTTTGAATATCGCTAGGTTGGCTTCCCGCTCAGCGTTGTCCTTGGAGACTTGGCGCATGCGTCCCAGTTCTCCATTGTCCAGCCATTGACCGGCGCAGGACGGGCAGTGATCGATTTCGAAGCGCCGCTCAGTGTCGAGAGTAATACGCGACATGTTTACTGAGCACTTCGGACACTGTCGAATCTTGCTGCGATCGATTACCACATTGGGGTTTTTGTTTACTCGCAGCAGCTCCTCAGGAAAATGTTCGGTCATCTCGTCGCACTTATCGAGTTCTGCGGCATCAAACCAAATGCCAGAACAGCCGTCTCGGCAAATATCGAGAGCCAGGCTTCCCGCTTTAAATTCGACTAATTGCTTTGAGCAAACCGGACACTTCATGCGCAAACCCCCTAAAGGCTAAGCACTCAAATTGAGAATGAGTGAAGGATAGCCCAGCTGTCACAGGCTGTCATGGAGAAATTTACTGCGCTGCTAGCTGCCTAAATCCCCTCGTCCATGAGCGAATTCTCCTCCTTGGTCGAGTCCTTACGGTCCTCTTTCGATGTGCGCTTCTTGAAGATTATCTTCACGTCCAACCCGGGGAACGGGTAGTGCTGACGCAAAACGTTCTTAAGGTAGCGTTCGTAAGAGAAATTGAGGCGCTTCGGATGATTCACGAATAGCACGAAGGAGGGAGGCGTCGTCCCAATCTGCGTGGCAAAATAAAGTTTAATCGGCTCACCGTGATAAACGGGAGGTGGCTTCGTGCTGAACGCGCGCCCCAGAATGCGATTAAGATCCGAAGTCTGCACGCGAATCTTGGTTCCCGCGAAGACCTCCTTTACGGTTTCCAAAATCGACGGACAGCGGCGACCTGAAAGCGCGGAAACAAACAGAATCGGAGCGTACTGTGCGAACTTCAAACCGCCACGCACCATTTCGGTAAAGTCATGCACGGTGCGATGATCTTTCTCGACGGCGTCCCACTTATTGACCACAATAACGAGACCTCGCCCGCGCTCGTGTACCAGCCCAGCGATCTTGGTGTCCTGCTCAGTTATGGCTTCAATGGTGGCGTCTAACACGAGGACGGCGACATCGCATTTTGCGAGCGTACGCAGAGTCCGAATATTGCCGGACTCCTCAATGCTCTCATCGGCAACCTTTCCCTTCTTACGTAGACCCGCCGTGTCGACAAACTCATAGCGCTGCCCATCGCGGGTCAGCAGCACGTCGATCGAATCACGGGTGGTTCCTGGAATATCCGAGGTAACAACACGGTCCTCTCCGACGATTCTGTTGAGTATGCTTGATTTGCCGACATTGGGCTTGCCGATAAGCGCGACCTTGATGGTGTTTTCGTCTTCTAAAGTGGTACGTAGCGCAACGGGTACCGGGGCGACAACTGCATCGAGAGCAACACGAATGGCCTCAACGAGATCCTTGATGCCGTGCTTATGTGCTGCGCTGATAAACTGCAAGTCTTCGACTCCGAGCGAATAGAATTCAGCGGAAGCGGCTTGAGTGGTGGGCTGCTCGCATTTGTTTGCGACCCAGATGACCTTTTTCCCGCTTCGTCGCACAGAATCCACGACTTCGGCATCCAATGGATGCACGCCGTGGATCCCGTCGAATACACACAAAATAAGATCGGCCTCTTGGATGGCTACTTCGCATTGCGCCCTGACTGCGGCATGCAATGGATTCTCGTCCTCGCCGACCATTCCACCCGTGTCAATCAACGTAAAGGGGAAACCAAAACGCGACACGAGCGAGTAGTTTCGATCGCGGGTTACGCCTGGAAAGTTCTCGACGATCGACACCTTCTTGCCGACCAGCGCGTTAAAAAGGCTCGATTTGCCGACGTTGGTGCGCCCAATAATAGCAACGGTTGGGATTTTCTCAGTCATGTTAGTTTCCTTCAGCCTTTTGGGGCTTCAAAAAGGCTTCATCAATCTCGTCATCTTTCTTGAGGAGCGTCAGAGCTTCAGCTGCTGCGGCCTGCTGCGAGGCTTTCTTTGTGGCTCCGCGTCCGCGGCCAACCACTTGTCCGTCCACTTGCACAACCGAAACAAAGGTCGGCGCATGCTCAGGACCTTCGACGCACTCCAACAGATACGCTGGCGCTTCACTGCCCGCGGCATGTAGTGCCTCCTGCAATTCAGTCTTGGGATCGCGTGGCTCAACGTTCGTGAGCAGCTCACCGAAGAGAGTCTCTACGCAAGTCAACGCTTGCTGGTAGCCGGCCTCTCTATGGATCGCTCCCATCAGCGCTTCAAAAACGTCGGCTAAGATGGAAGGACGGTCAGCCCCGCCATTTGATAGCTCACCACGACTTAATCTTATAAATGGGCCTAAGTTGAGAGTACGCGCAATCGCGGCAAGCGAGCTGGTATTGACCAGTGCGGCGCGCATCTTCGAAAGCTCACCTTCGCGCGCTTCTTGATGTCTATCGAGAAGCAGTTGAGCAATAGCGAGGTCGAGCACTGCGTCGCCCAAGAACTCCAGACGCTCGTAATCTGTTTTGCTGCCTTTGAGCTGAAGTGATCGGTGCGTTAGCGCCCGTTGCAACCAGCTTTGGTTTTTGAATTTATATCCGAGCACAGCCTCAATTTTGGAGTAATGCTCTGGCCCAAGCGGCTCATTCTCAGGAGCCTCTGCCTGGACTTCCAATCCAAGTTTCTTCTTCGCATTACTGTCACTGTCATCGGAGCTGCCGTTCTGTGAATCAGATCCGGAGCGCACAATCCCGAAACGCATACGATCTCTCGCTTACTTAAAAACGCTCGAGAAACACCAAGTTCGCAAGGAACAGGCAATTCTCCTGAGCATGTTACGTTGCGACTGGTGGCCCAGAAAATCGAAGAGTCGATCTAGTGCTAGATGGCGTGGGGAAATTGAAAAGTACTACGAATAAACTTCCAACGATTCAGTTAGCTTATGCGTAATCTCTTGTTTCCCGAGTTTCCAAGAAACCCGTCGTAACGAGCGTAGAATAGCGTAAATAGGCCGCAAATTCAAGCTACCGGGGCCAAGGGCTACTCAGGCTCCCGCAGCCATTACGAACGACGAAGGATGGGGGCGAGGGCAGATCTTCCCTCCCCCCAGAGTCGTGACGTTATCGAGATCGTAGAAGACGGCAGCCTGTCCTGGCGAAACAGTGGCCCATTGCTCTAGAAATCTCGCCTTCGCTGAGGTAACGCTGTCAATCTGAAGCTCAACCCGCACGCCAGCATGGCGATGTCTGAGCTGCGCAATCGCTTGCATGCGAATAGGGAAATGTTCCGCCTCGATGCCACGCAGTATTTGGGGATTTAGCCAGGACGGATCCTCGATACTAAACCCTTCGCTCTCGAGATCCTCCTTCGCGCCGACAACGACGAGATTTTGCTCCGGGAGTAGTTCGAGAACATAAAGCGGCTGTTCGCTTCCCCCCACCCCAAGACCTCGACGCTGCCCCACCGTAAAATTATGAATGCCGTCGTGCTCTCCGATCTTCATTCCATCACGGGTGATTATGTTGCCCTTCCTCCGTGCGGTACCGAGCTTCACAAGGAAGTCCTGCACCGAGCCGGATACAAAGCAGATATCCTGACTTTCCGGTTTCTCGGCGGTGGTCAAGCCAGCTTGCCGCGCAACTTCTCGCACTTCGGATTTGGTAAGGTGTCCCACCGGAAAGAAGGTGGTGGCGAGTTCGTGTTGCTTTAGGCCGTACAAAAAGTAGCTTTGGTCTTTATCGGCATCGACGCCGCGCAAAAGGTGAAAGCCATCGCTGCGCTCTTCAATGCGGGCGTAGTGTCCCGTGGCAACATGGCCGAAACCAAATCCCAGTACGCGATCGCGAAGCTCACGAAACTTCACTTTGTTGTTGCACTCAACGCAGGGATTAGGGGTCATTCCTCGCTGATAGGTAGACACAAACGTATCGATTACCTGCGCGCGGAAGGTGTTCTCGAAATCAAAGACGTAGTATGGAACGTCGATTGCGCCGGCCACTTTGCGCGCGTCGGCGAAATCGTCCGGCGCACAGCAGGTCGCTCGGGATTTCGAGCCGCCCTGACCTCGGTAATCCCATACTTGCATCGAAATTCCGATCAGATCGTGCCCTTGCTGCTTTAGCAGCAGCGCGGCAACCGACGAGTCGACGCCACCAGACATCGCGACAGCGACTTTGTTCTTGGTGCCGACGGGAGTGCTCACGAGTGCTCGCCTCTCATGCGTTGCACACATAGCGTAAAAGCGGCGCTGGCCTGTTGTAATTCCTGCTCAGTTAGCATTCCCGTGAAGCTCACCCGAACCGAGCTGCGGGCTTCTTCCGGGCTTAATCCAAGAGCCATGAGCACGTGCGATGGCTCGGGCTTTCCGGAGGCGCAGGCTGCTCCTGATGAAATCAAGACCCCCTCCATATCCAACGCGACGACCAAGTCATCGGCACGAACGTTCGGAATGGTGAGGCTCAGAGTGTTTGGGAGTCCATGCGATTTCGAATTTACCCGCACATCTTTCAAAACAGAGGTGACAGAACTCAGGAACATATCCCGCTGCGATCTCATCAGCAGGACGCGTTGCTCGAAAGATTTACGCAGATTTCGCACCGCGATTCCGAAGGAAAGTACCCCTACGACATTCTCCGTGCCCGCTCGCCAGCGTGCCTCTTGCGGCCCTCCAAACAGAAGAGCCTCGTGCGGGACGTTCTCGGAAACTATCAGCGCTCCAATCCCCGACAGCCCCCCGATCTTGTGAGCAGAGAGACTCATCAAATCGACTCCGCAGTCAGGGAAGCGCAGAGGAACTTTTCCGAGCGCTTGTACTGCGTCCGTATGCAGTAGGACCTGCGGATTCTTGTTGCGGGCCGCGGCACTGAGTTCGGCAATTGGATAAAGGTGCCCGGTTTCGTTATTGGCGAGCATGACCGAGACCAGTTTGGTTTTGGGGGCCACGAGTTCCGTGAGGTGTTCAGGTAGCAAGGTGTAGTCACCGCTGGGTCGCAACAACGACAGTCCGATTCCCCTACTCCGTAGTTCCAGCGCGGCTTCAAGTACCGATGGGTGCTCAACCGCGCTGATCACCAAATGAGCGTTATCCTTCTCAACAGCTCGAAATGGTATGCGCAGCGCCGTGTTGTTTGATTCGGTCGCACCCGACGTAAAAACGATGCGATCGCCTTTTGAGAGGCCCAGAAAATCCCCTAATTCAGAGCGGGCCTCATCGAGAATCGCGCGTGCAGCCTGACCGCCACGATGAATGGAGCTAGGATTTAAGAATAGCGGAAATTGCTCGCGCAGCTCGCTCAAGACCTCCGGGAGAAGGCCGAAACTGGCGTTTGCGTCTAAATTCAACGCCTTATGTGACTGCGAAAGTTCCATGGTTTTAAAGACTTAGAGCGCCAAAGTATTAGGTAAGAGCCCTAAAAGGCCGATGAATACTACTATGGCCTCAATAACTACGCAAAACGTCTCAGCAGCTGTCGCTTCCGTCGTACAGCCCTCTCCCTCAGCGCAGGTGCGTAGCCCGAATCTGGGTTTACAACCCGGCCAACTAGCACAGGCCAGTCAGATTGCAGCTCAGCAGCAAACACATCTGGCCAAACGCAAGGATGACGACCGCTCAACCCAAGTACCTAAGCGAGCCGAAGGCTCTTTTAACTCGCAACGCAACTCGGCGCATTCCAAATCGCAGCCCAAAGTCAAAGATGAAGGACAATCAGAGTCCCAGAGCAGGCAACACCTGGGAATGAATGTCGTAGCCTGACACAGCACGAAACTCCTCTCCCGATTCTCCGATGTGCTGTGTATGTCGAGATACTACCTCTCCGCGCTGCTACTACTCTGCTGCTTCAGTGTAATCAAAGACTCGTTAGGCTTGTTTATAAGGTGGGATCTCCGCCACATTGAGGTTAATGACTTCAGTGCTGAGGGACGCCTCGCGCTCGGAGGCACCCTCTCGCTTTGGAGCTTGGACATGTACGAGCTCGAATTGCTTCCTCGCATTTCAGATACACTGGCGAAGCGAATTCTAGTGCAGCGTGCAGAGATTCACGCAAGAGCGAGCACCCTAGGCAAGCACGAGAAATATCTCGCCCTCGAAGTGGTAAAAGGCCTCGGCCCCAAGAGCGTCAAGCGACTCTCGGGACTGCTTGACCTTAGCTCTCCTGACCCAGCTCGGGTTTCATCTCGATAAAAGATTCATGAAGTGCCCGCACTGCAATTTCGCAGTACTTACGGGGAATGATCACTGAGATTTTAATATCGGAGGTAGAGATCATTTGAGGGTCGACTTGTTCACGCGCCAAGGCTTCGAACATTTTGGCAGCCACTCCGGTGTGCGAACGCATCCCGATCCCGACAACGGAAACCTTGGAAATATTTCTGTCGATACTCGCACCCTCGGCGCCAAGCTGCGGAACCAACGCCTGAGCAAGCTCCAGAGCCTTCGAACTGACCTCATCCGGCACGGTAAAGCTTACGTTGGCGAGCTGGTCCTCGATGCCTGACTGCGAAATGACATCGATAAAAATTTCCTCTTTCGCCAAGGCATCAAAGACTCGACTCAGTGACTGAATCCCCCCGGGCAGCTTATGCAGGGTAAGGCGGGCTTCGTCCGCACGATACGTGATTCCTGTGACTACTGGATTTTCCACAAGCTCGCTCTCCCTTACTATCCATGTGCCCGGACCGGGCTTAAACGTTGATAAAACCACGAGCGGCACGCCGTAGCGCATCGCAAAAAATACCGAACGCGGGTGTAGCACCTTGGCTCCCAAACTCGCTAGCTCAAGCATTTCGTCATGGGAAATGCGATCGATGAGTCGAGCCTGGGGGCAAACGCGTGGGTCAGTCGAAAAAACACCCTCCACATCGGTATAAATGTAGCAGGCCTGCGCTTTGAGCGCGGCGGCAACGGCAACCGCAGAAATATCAGAACCGCCGCGTCCGAGCGTGGTGACGTCCCCGCTTTCGGTGATCCCCTGAAACCCGGCGATTACAGGAATGAAGCCCTGTTGGAGCGTGGCGCGAATAGTAGAATCGTCGATTGCTTGAATCTGCGCATTGGTGTGTCGGCTATCAGTGGAAATGCGAGCCTGTTGCCCAAGTAAGCTTTTGGCCGGTAGTCCCAACTCAATCAGCGCCATCGCGAGCAATGCCACGCTAACCTGCTCGCCGGTAGAACTAAGTACATCGAGTTCTCGCTCGTCGGGATTAACCACGCAACTGCGAGCAAGGGCGATCAGTCGATTCGTTTCTCCGGCCATGGCCGATACGACCGCCACCACCTGTGTATCCGGATTTTGCTCTCGAAAGTCTCTAATCAGGCGAGCAACATTCTTGATGCGAGAGATATCGCCGACCGAGGTGCCGCCAAATTTCTTAACAACGATACTCATCGTTTAGCCATACCCGAAGAAATGCTCATTGAACGCTCGGTCTCAGATTCGAGGCGAAGTTCGATAAGCATGGTAACCTCTCGCATGAGCTCCGGGAAGCGCTCAGCCCATTCAATCAGGCGCACGCAGTTCCCAGGAATCCTTTCTTCGAGTTCAATCGGCAGCGTGGGAATTCGATATAAATCCCAGTGTTCGATGCGCAAATCTCCCTTGGTGGGATACTCGTGCTGAAGGACATAGGTGGGAGAGGAAGCTTCAACCTTTGCACCGAGTGCCGCACACAGGAAACGAATGAAAGTGGTTTTCCCAGCGCCAAGGGCCCCCGAGAAAGCGATACACTCACCACCGCGAATCGTCCGAGCGAGCGCCTGCGCTTCGGCTTGGGTTCGAGCGAGAGAATCAAGCAATACGGTACGACTCGAGATCATGCGGTATCCTAACGAGGAAGCTTAGAGCAGTCCAGGGTTAGGCCGGAAGCGCACGCCGCCTAATCCATATAGCAGCGTGAAAGCGCCTCGGGGATCGCCTCTATGATATCGGAAGCTATGATGGGGCCATGTCTACGCTCGTGAGCTAAGTCTCCCGCCTTACCGTGCGCCCAGACCGCGGTCGGCGTCGCACGAGCCGGAGGAACGCCCTGTCCGATAAGTGCGGCGATTGCACCGGCGAGCACGTCGCCGCTGCCGGCAGTTGCCATAAAGGGATTGCCGGTGGGATTCACAAAGCCTTCTCCGCGAGCGCGGATGACGGTGCTTGCTCCCTTGAGAACTACGATGGCCTTGCTGCGCGCCTCTAGATCTTTTGCTGCGCTGTAGCGATCTCGCTGAATGCTAGCCACGTCAGTCCGCATCAGACGAGCCATTTCGCCAGGATGCGGGGTGAAAACAGCCGAGGGAAACTGCGCGCCCCGGTCATTGAGATGCTCGTCCAGAAGTGTCAGCGCATCAGCGTCGACAACCACGGGAAGATTGTTGTGTGTACAGTAATCACACAATACGGTGACGAACGATCTCGTGTCGGCGTGAAGCCCGATGCCGGGCCCTATCACGACGCAGTCCGCCTGCTCGAGATCTGTCTCTAGCTCCGCAAGAGCGCTCTCTTCAAAGTGTGACTTCGAACTAACACGGCTAATCAAAAGTTCCGCCGGTTGCGTGGCTGGGTCAACCGATGACAATAGCGCTACGCGCACGAGCCCTGCGCCCGCACGTAATGCTGAAATTGCCGCAAGCCGTGGAGCGCCCGGCATAGTCTCCGAACCGCCCAAAACCAGTACCCGTCCGAATTTCCCCTTGTGCGCATCAACGGCCCGTCGAGGCAGTGGCCGCTCGCGAGCCCCGTCGTAGTAAGAAAACTCAACGGGACTACCGCAATCGATCCCAATCATCAGCGCATGGATATCTCCACAGAACTCCCGCGCGGGATATTGAACCATTCCGCGTTTGAGAAGCTCGACGGTGAGAGTCACATGGGCGCGAAAAGCATTGTTATAAGCCTCGCCACTGTCGGCATCGATTCCTGTCGGGACATCGATCGCGACATTGAGCCGCTCCGAAGAGTCGACCAGCTCGGGAGACTCCTCGGAGATGGCGCTTAATATTTCCTCAACTGCCCCGCGCGGAGCCTGGCGTTGCCCGGTTCCCAGCAAGGCATCAACGAGGACACGCGAGTTTCTTAGAGCCTTACGTATCGTGTCGCGGCTGTGATCAGACAGGATGCGGCCACCCTCTTTTACAAAAAGCCCCGCTTGCGTTTGGCAATCTGCGCTGAGCTTGGAGTACGTGGGGAAGAATACCTGCAACGGCACCCCTGCATTGCGCAGATGGCGGGCCAGCACAAAGCCATCCCCACCGTTATTCCCTGGCCCGCATAAAATAGTGATGATATTCCGCTTTTCAGTGAAGGAGACTAACGTGGCGAGCCGATCGAACATGGCCTTCCCAGCTCGCTCCATCAGAGCCTGAGAAGTAATTCCAGTGGCAATAGTACGCGCATCACAGCGCGCCATTTCGTCCGCGCTGGGCAGCTTGAGGGAGTATGGAGACTCAGTTAAGTAGATTTTGTTCAAAGCGCCTGCTCATTTTATAGAGAACCAAGAGCGCGTTCGATCACCTGCGCGACATCGGTGGCATGCTTCTTACAACCGTCCTCGCTTTCGCACTCGACCATTACGCGAGCCTTATTCTCGGTACCTGAGTAACGCACCAAGATGCGCCCCGTGTCCTTGAGCTCCTTTTCCTTTTGCCGAATGATGGTCTGCACAGCGTCGACGCTTTCAAGATCCGGCTTATGACTGACCGGCACGTTGATAATCTTCTGGGGAAAGCGAACAAAGCCAGCGCACAACTCAGAGAGCGGTTTATTCTCGCGTTGCATGATAGCAAGTACCTGCAGCGCAGTAAGGATACCGTCGCCCGTAGTGGACATATCCGCAAAAATGGAGTGCCCGGACTGTTCTCCGCCCAACTCAGCGCCACTTTTCAGCATCTCCTCAAGAACGTAACGATCGCCGACTTGCGCACGCGTCAGCGTGATGCCATGGAAGCTCAAAAACTTCTCCAGTCCCAGATTAGACATTACGGTTGCTACCACCCGATTAGATTTCAGGAGTCCCCGTTTTTTCAAATCAAGCGCGCAAATAGCCAGGACCATGTCGCCATCTATGACAGTCCCCTTATCGTCGACAAGAATCGCGCGGTCAGCATCACCGTCAAGCGCAATTCCTATGTCCAAGTTGTTCTCTAAAACTAGCTTCCGAACGATGTCCGGATAGAGGCTCCCAAATCCAGCGTTGATATTACGTCCGTTCGGAGCCGTGCCGCGCGAGATGACCTCAGCGCCAAGCTCGGTCATTGTTTGCGGTCCGACGATGTACCCGGCGCCGTTCGCGCAGTCGAAGCCAATATTGATGCCCTCGAGACTGAGCTCGCGCGGGAAGCAACTCTTCAGATAGACCGTGTAGCGTCCGCTGGCATCATCGATGCGGGCGGCCTTTCCGATCTCTCCTGGTTCGGCTGATTCGCGAGCTACTCCATTTGGCTCAAGCATGCTCTCGATTTCCGACTCGAGGGCATCAGCTAATTTATAGCCATCTGCACCAAATATCTTTATCCCATTATCCTCGAACGGATTGTGCGATGCGGAAATGACGACGCCAGCGTCTGCGCGCATACTCTTGGTCAAGTAAGCCACGCCCGGAGTTGGCAGAGGTCCGACTAGCCAGACATCCGCACCCATCGAGGTAATTCCAGCGGCCAAAGAGGTTTCAATCATATACCCCGATAGGCGCGTATCCTTACCGATCAAGATGCGATGCTTCTTCTTGTCACGCAAAAATATTTTCGCAATCGCCTTGCCGAAGCGAACCAGAGTTTCAGGGTCAAGCGGCGGAACAGAGGCTACTCCGCGAACGCCATCGGTTCCGAAATACTTACGTTCTTTTTTTAAGATCTTGTCTGTGCTCATAGCATTCGCGATTACTTAGTCGGCACGATTTTGGGCCGCGTTGGGGCTCTTTTCGGAGCAGCGCTTGTCGATTTTACGACTTGAACCTTCGGGGGGTCAATCTGAACAACGCTAATACCTTCAGGAAGTTCCGTCGCCACATCTAGTTGACCGGAAGCGATGTCGTCGCCTGCGGGGACTCGCACAAACGGAATCAGGTCCTCGGCCTTCAGCGCGCTCACCCTGTCGAGCGGCCCAGAAACCTCCAAGGTCACGTTGGAGGGAGAAAGCGTGTATTTTAACGAACTGACCGAGCGGATCTCAACGGGCAGTGCCGTGAACTTCCGTTGTGAATATACCCGCGACACTTTGTAGGAAATTGTTATGTGCTGGGGTAACACTTCAACCAGTGCAGCCGGTGGTCGCAAGGGAAAATCTTTTGTAAAGCTGCTCTCAATTTCGCGCAAATCTATCGGCTCCGTCTGTACGCTGTCGACATCTCGCAAACGAGATTCCGGTCCGCGCACTCGCACTCGAGCGGGGCTCAGCGAGACGTCATCTACCTTGAGGCCACTCGATAAGGTCCCGAGCTTGGTCACCTCAACGGGCAATTCCTTTTCAACGAGAGTATCGAACGTGAACTTTATCTCATTCGGATCAACGCTCACCACCTCAACATTTGGTGGCAGCGCCAGGTCAGTCTTGGAAAGAGTGGCGACGTATTGAGTCTGTACGTCCGAGGGAATCTTCACCTTAAAAGTTGGCGGAGATGAAGCTACGTTGGAAACGAGAAACGAAGGGCCTTTCACAGACACTTGAGCCTGTGGCGTCAGGGGCCACAAAAGAACCTTATCGCGCGGCAGATTCTTGATCTCAACGGGAACAAAAAAGCCGATCACGCTGCTATTGCCCTCACTGTTAACAAAGTGAGCCAACAAGATGGCAGCAATTAAGGAGAAAATCTTGAGCGAGAGATTTTTCATGCGGCCCCCTCAAAGACTGGTGTTTTAGGGCCGCTCAAGAAACGGTGCAGAGAGTCTCGCAGCAAGGCAGCATCGAGATTTCGAATGAGACGCCCTTCGCGCGCCATCGAAATTGAGCCATTCTCCTCGGAAACCACAATCACGATCGCATCACTGCGTTCGGAGAGTCCGAGTGCGGCGCGGTGACGAGTTCCCAGGTTTGGATCTAAGTCCGGATTGAAGCTTAAGGGGAGCGCGCAACCGGCGGCCTTGATCCTATTGCCTTCGATCAGCACGGCACCGTCATGAAGCGGAGACTCTTTTACGAAAATACTAAAAAGTAATTTTCGATTCAGTTGAGCATCGAGGATAACGGAATCTTCCATGAACTCGTCGAGACCGACCTCGCGCTGCATGACGATAAGCGCCCCCACCTTCCCTTTGGAAAGATTGGAGCAAACCAGGGTGATGTCTTCGATCGATTTGTCGTCAACAGCCTTGTTGTTGCGACGAAGCATCGGCTGAATGCCAACCTTGGTTAGACCACGCCGAATTTCGTCCTGAAAGATTACCACCACCACAAGAATGATCGAGCTAAGGAAGTTGCCGAGGATCCACGCCAGAGTTACTAATCCAAGCGGCTGCGCAAGGAAGTAAAGTAAAACCACCAAAGTGAGCCCGACCAGCATTGAAGCGGCTCGCGTGCCCTTGATGATTAGGAGACCGCGATAGATAAGGTAGGCAACAATTACTATGTCCGCGACGTTCCGCAGCCACAAGTAATTGTTTCCAAAAACCGAATTCATAGGGTCCCAGCGTTACCGGAAAAAACCTAACTCGGGGCGAGCAGCCTCCTTACACGGTCACCGAAATCGAAGGAGCCTCTGACTTGGCTTCAGTCGCAGCGGCGACCGTGGTTCCATTGGATCCACCATTTCCGTTTCCGGAGGTCGGCGCAGAAGTGGTGCCGTTGACCAAGCGCTCGATGTCGTTGGCGTCGAGCGTCTCTTTCTCGAGAACAGCCTTTGCCAAAGCATGCAGCTTATCCAAGTTTTCAGAGATAATCTTGCGAGCCACTTCGTGCTGCGTATCTATGATACGCTTCACTTCGGCATCGATCTCTTGCTGAATATGCTCCGAGTGCTCACGCGGCTTGCCGAGATCTCTTCCGAGAAACATGTGCTCCTCTTTCGCCGAGTAGTGCAACGGCCCGAGCTTCTCGCTCATACCCCACTCACAAACCATACGTCTGGCGATTTCGGTCGCACGCTGAATATCGGAGCTGGCTCCGGTGTTCATGTCGTTAAACACGAGTTCCTCAGCAACGCGTCCACCAAAGAAGACCGCCAGCTGATCAAGCCAATACGATTTCGAGTATGTGTGCTTATCGTTCTCCGGAAGCTGCTGCATCAGTCCCAGCGCCATTCCGCGCGGAACGATGGTCAACTTATGAACAGGATCGGCGTGCTTAAGCATCTTCGCGACGAGGGCATGCCCCGACTCGTGATAGGCCGTGGTCTCCTTCTCTTTATCGGTTAGTAGCATGGAGCGGCGCTCCGCCCCCATCATTACCTTATCCTTGGCATACTCGAAATCAGTCGCATCAACGGTTTCCTTGTTCCGACGAGCAGCGTAAAGCGCGGCTTCGTTCACAAGGATTTCGAGATCGGCGCCCGAAAATCCCGGGGTTCCACGAGCGACGACGGCAAGGTCGACGTCAGCGGAAAGCGGAACTTTCTTGGCGTGAACTTTCAAGATTCCCAATCTGCCGGTCAGATCCGGTCTCGACACTACGACGCGACGGTCAAAGCGACCCGGGCGCAGCAATGCGGGATCGAGGACGTCAGGACGATTCGTTGCAGCAATTAAGATAACCCCCTCGTTGCTCTCAAAGCCGTCCATCTCGACCAGCAGTTGATTCAGAGTTTGTTCTCGTTCATCGTGACCGCCGCCCATGCCTGCTCCGCGGTGCCGACCTACAGCGTCGATTTCGTCAATAAAGATAATGCACGGAGCATTCTTCTTTCCCTGCACGAAGAGATCTCGCACGCGAGAAGCACCAACGCCGACAAACATCTCAACGAAATCCGAGCCCGAGATGCTAAAGAAGGGTACGCCCGCTTCTCCTGCGATTGCCTTCGCGAGTAGCGTCTTTCCAGTTCCAGGAGAACCGACCAAGAGCACGCCCTTCGGAATTCTTCCGCCGAGTTTGGTGAACTTCTTGGGGTCCTTAAGGAAGTCGATGATTTCTTCGAGCTCCTGACGCGCTTCATCGATTCCCGCTACATCGGCGAACGTGACTCGTTGCTGACTTTCGGTTAGCAATTTTGCGCGAGATTTTCCGAAGCTCATTCCCTTACCGGCACCAATCTGCACCTGGCGCATAAAGAAGAGCCAAATGCCGATCAGTAACAACATTGGCAGAGCGTTGATGAGCAGCACGAAATACCAAGGCTGATCGTTAGGCTCCTTTACGTACATTTCGACGTTATTCTTCAACAACAGGTCGTACAGGCCCTCGTGCTTAGGAGCCGTGGTGCGAAAGGGCTCCGATTGCTTCAGGAGTTCGCCAACAATGGTGCTACCCTCGATGCGAACCGAGCGTACATTCTTCTTTTCAACCTCTTGGAGGAAGTCCGAGTAGGAAAGCTCGCGCTGCGGGTCGTTGCCGCGTTTAACCACTCCGTAGAGGGTCATGAAGAGGAGAATTAGAATTAGCCAAAAAAGCGCGTTACGGGAAAACTGACTCAAGATACACCTCAAATTGACGCAAAGAGCGGCAAGAATAAAACGACGTTAACGGAACCTGCCTTATTGCATTGAATATATTCGCTTAAGAACTAACAGGACAAGTCCTTTGACCGACACGGCTAACGAGTCGGGAAAGACAGCGCCTCATTACATTAGACAACCTAAGAGGCAAAAAGCGCTCAAAATTTTATCACATTTTCTCAAAAACGATACTGGAAAGACCTGAAAGTTTTGGCAAAACCACTGTCGCCACTGCTGCCCTAGAGAGCGCCACTACCTGCGGCTTATAAGGAGCCCCCCATCCTTGCGTTTGAGGGTCAGACCGGAGGGCAGCTCGATGCCCTCCGCGTTACCAAGTATGAAGTCGACCAGATCCTCCGCGCGCGAGCGGCCCAGGTCAAATCCAACCGCTGACGCGAATACGTCTCTGGCCACTCGCCATTGGACAGCGGTCTCCAGCGCAGCCAGCACAGCTCGTAGTGCAATTAGCCAATCCCTACTTCCAGGCGACAGCCCCTCAAGCCTCTCTGCCTCAGCATGAGACCATGCGTCGAGTGCATTGGAGTCATCGGCTAGAGCCTGAGCCCGCAGCGATAAAACTTCACTCATGCGTTGATCAAACTGCTGCCTAAGCAGAGGCATTAGCGAATGACGAACTTTGTTTCGCAAAAAAGCCTCATCGCTGTTCGTGGGGTCTTCGCGCCAAGCAACTCCATGCTCCCTCGCGTAATTCTCAATCATGGCACGAGTGACATCCAACAGCGGGCGGACAAGCCGACGACGAGCATCAAATCTACATAGTTCGCCGGGCTCCTTATTTGAAACAAGCCGCATCAAGAGGGTCTCCGCCACATCGTCAGCCTGATGTGCCGTCACGGTTGCTTGAAGCGCATGGTCCTTACAGAGTTTCTCGAAGTATTCGTAGCGGACGCGACGCCCCCAGCTCTCAACGTTTTCGGACGACTCGGCCCTTTGCGCTTGTAATATATGAAAAGGCAGCCCTACAGAGCGGGCCTCCCTCTCAACGAACGCAGCGTCTTCGTTGCTGCAACTTCGCAGATTGTGATTGATGTGAGCGACTTCGACGTGGAGGGCAAGCTCTCGGCGAAGGGAGCAGCAGGCGTGCAGTAATACCATGCTGTCGATACCGCCGGACACGGCCAACAATAGCCGCGAATTACGCGGAAGGTGATCGCGAAGCGATTGGGGGATGCTAGCCTGGCCACGAGACATGACAAGGTTCTAGCACAAGCCGCGAAATGATGGAAAATCAACCCGTCTTGCGGAAACGATCGATACTGAGCGCTCCTGCCCCGCTCCAAAGCAGCGAGAGGGAGCCCCCTAACAACAAGATGTCCTTATTGAAGAGATGCGATCCGCCCGGAAAAATTCCAAAAGCATACACAAACGAAACGAGCATTAAAGAAGAAAGCATGGCCGCTAGGGTAGTCCAGATCCCCACTACCAAGAGAGAACCGGTGGCCATCTCTGCGTAAGGCAGCAAAATTGCGTAAAGCGTTGCCGCATGCTCGGGCAAAATATGATGCCCCTGCACCTCGTGCACGAAACCAGGAATATTTTCCAATTTAGAAAATCCCGCTAACACGAAATAGATGCCCAAGCTAACTCGCACAAAGAAAGGCGCGTAAATGGGATTGCCTATTGGTTCGTTCATCTTCATGCCCAAATCCTAAGACTCAAACAGGATTCTGCCAAGTGGGAATCTTCCCGTGCGGCCGCTTGCATCGCGGGAGCTTGTTGAAATTCCTTAATTTAATAGAATCGACTGGTCGTCTTACTTTCACTCGCCGGAAAAACATGAACCCACATCAAGAAGTATTTCAGAGCCTCAAACAGGAACTGCACAAGCATATTGTCGGCCAGGAGTATCTGATCGAGCGACTCATGGTCGCCCTACTCTCCGGCGGACACGTGTTACTGGAGGGCGTGCCTGGTCTGGCGAAAACAAAAACGCTGACGGCTCTGACAACTTGCATAGACGCGAAGATGAATCGCGTCCAATTTACGCCAGACTTACTTCCTTCCGACTTGATCGGAACAGAAGTGTTTCGCCCGAACACCGGCGAGTTCGTCATTAGAAAGGGCCCGCTTTTCACCAACCTGCTACTCGCAGACGAGATCAACCGTGCCCCAGCCAAGGTTCAGTCGGCTCTTCTCCAGGCGATGCAAGAACGCATGGTAAGCATAGGAGAGACTACCTTTGCTCTTCCCGATCCCTTTTTGGTGCTGGCAACTCAGAATCCAATCGAGCAGGAGGGCACCTACCCGCTGCCAGAAGCGCAGGTTGATCGCTTTTTGATGAAAGTAAAAGTGGGATATCCAAGCGCGGAAGAGGAACTGCAAATTATCAGCATGGCTACCCGCGAAGCAGCGGGACCACCGGCTCTTCACAAAGTGCTGGGAGTCGAGCAACTGCGAGAGCTCCGCGCTGGCGTCCTCCAAGTTTTCGTCGATCCGAAAATTGATCGTTACATCGTAACGCTCGTACAGGCCACGCGTGCCGCCGGCCCCTTCGGACTGCAGGGAATGGTTGACTGGGGCGCCTCACCGCGCGCAAGCATTGCGCTGCAGAGCTGCGCTCGCAGCTTGGCCTACATTCGCGGAAAGAACTTCGTAACGCCGGACGAAGTTAAGGAAGTCGCGCTGGACGTGCTTCGCCATCGCATTCTGCCCAGCTTCGAGGCCGAGGCGCGCGGAATTAGCAGCGACGAGATTGTACAGACCCTCTTGAAAAGCGTGACGGTGCCTTAATGTCCGAGATTCAAGCTCGCACCTTTACCGATTTACTGAGCCCAGCGTTGCTTTCTGAGCTGCGTCGCATTGAGCTTAAGACTCGGCGCGCCATCAACACGGACCTGATTGGCAACTATCGGTCGGCATTTAAAGGCAGCGGCTTGGTGTTTTCCGATCTTCGAGAATATATAGCCGGCGACGACGTGAAGCACATCCACTGGAAAGTCACGGCGCGCACCGGGAAGGCTTACGTTAAATCCTTCGAGGAAGATCGCCAACAGCGGGTTGTCGTGGCAGTGGACATCAGCAACTCAACGAATCATGGTGTTCCGAAAACCAAGCACCTCAAAGCTCTCGAATTTGCGGCTGTTATTTCAATGCTAGCGCAGCAGAGCCACGACCAGCTCGGACTCTGCTTGTTTTCCAATCATATCGAAGAATTCTTCCCTCCCACACATTCGCGCCGCCAGTTTCAAAAGGTGATGCTGAGTCTTCTCAAACATCGCCAACTTGCAGCTGCGACCGACCTTAAAGCTTCTATTAGCGAGTTTCTCAAGCAGCAACGCCGCCCCAGCATCGTCTTTCTAGTTTCAGATTTTCTTGCTCCGCCCTTTGAGCCAGAGCTGCGCCTGCTGGCACGCCGCCATGATTTGATTTGCGTGTTGCTTGAGGACTCCTTTGCAGCGAGCGTTCCCCGCGCGGGAATTACCGAGTTTCAAGATGCCGAGTCGGGAAAGACCGTTTTGCTCGACACCTCATCGCCTGGCGTGCGTAGACATCTAGAGGCCCTACAGAGGAAACGCGTCGAGAACTTTCAGGAGTCCTGTCGCTTAGCGGGCGCAGATTTTATGCGGATAGAAGAAGGCACGCTGCGTCCGCTTGCCGACCTAATGCATCGCCGCCACGCTAGAGCTCACTAACATGCCAACTGCTCCAACCCCATATGACATTACTCCTTTGCCATACTTTGCCTACCAGGCGAGCCTGAGCGATTGGGGCCTTCTTCTCGTCACGGTCGCAATTCTATTCCTCGTACTAAGCCTGTTGGGACGTAGGCATCGAATGCGGGGAACAGTCGAAGCTTTTGCGCTAGCCCGCTCTGAACTAATTCGCTTACGGAGCGATAACGTCTCCGGATTGAGCAAAGAGTCATCTAGTCGAGCATCCCTCACCGTAAAACGCCTGCTCTCTTCTGTGCTTGGGCTTCCTCTTGCTCAGCTTGCCCCGCGCGAACTCAGCCAGGAGTTAGAGCGCAGTAAGTCCCCCGCTCTAAAGCGACTCCTCCAGCTCGTTATCGAACTCGATTCCTACGCCTATCAACCTGAACAGGCGCAGCTGTCAGATTCCGCCATCCTCGGAGAAATGATTTCCACCATTGAGAGATTCGAGCAGGAACTGCGGGGTGGAAAATGAGTCTGCTCTATCCGCTATTGACCCTTTCCTTCGCTTATCCCTGGGCTTTTCTGTTCCCGGTCATGCTCTCCTACTTCCTCATGGTGCGCCGCCGCCCCGCGCAAGCAGTGCTAACGCCTAGCGCTTCGTTGCTCGAGGGGGCGACGCCCAGTCTGCGGCTGAGGTTAAGAACCCCGATCTTGGGTATTCTAAGCTTCCTGTTTGTAATTTTTTTGTCGATTGCTGCTGCACGCCCACAGAAGTTGACCATGCTCAATTCGCCCTACGAAGCTCGCAATATCATGTTGTCTATCGATATATCGCGCAGCATGAGTACCGACGACTTCGCCTCCAAGCGCGGCAACATCTCGCGCATGCAGGGCGTCAAGACCGTAGTCTCGCAATTCGTCACCGAGCGCGGCGAGGATCGCATTGGCTTGGTGGTTTTTGGCAGTAGTGCATTTTTGCAGTCTCCACTGACTCTGGATCACAAACTGTTAAGTGAAATTGTCGATCACTTGGAGGTCGGGCTTGCTGGCGATGGAACCGCTATCGGAGATGGTCTGGGATTAAGCTTAAAGCGAATCCAGGATCTCCCGGGCGAAAGCAAGGCAGTGATCTTACTCACGGACGGCGTAAGTAATTCCGGGCACGTTAATCCAATTAAGGCTGCCAAAGTTGCAAAGGATCTTGGCGTCAAGGTCCATACCATCGGCATCGGATCTGCCGATACCATCGGATCTCTGCAGGGTGGTTTTTTCTCTGGACAACTGCGAGCACAAGCCGAGTTTGACGAGGCCACGCTTAAGGAAATTGCCAACATTACCGGTGGTGTGTACTTCAACGCTGGAAGTATCGATGGTCTAACGAAAGTGTATGACCAAATCGACAGACTCGACCGCACCGACGCAGAAGAGCCGCAGCGGCAGGTGGTCGAGGAGTATTTTGTGGAGTACGCAGCGGCGGCTTTTGTTTGCTACCTCTTGTATCTGCTTTTGGCGCGCAGCGTTTTCCTGAAGGTTCCTTGATATGACGTCTCTTGATTTCATACGGCGGGAATGGTTGCTGGCGCTTATGACGCTTCCGCTCTTGTATTGGTTGTTATCTCGCTTTGCGGCTCTGCGGGAGGAGCGCCTGCGCCGGCTTGGCCGCAGCGGCAGTTCTAGTAAGCTTTTGCTGTATGGCCCCCTGCTCTGCTTCGCTTGTGGGCTTCTGGCGCTGAGTCGCCCCTACTTAGGCTATGAAGACGTCAAAGTTCCGAGATCCGGTCGCGATATAATGCTGGTGGTTGATGTCAGTCTCAGCATGGCTGCAAAGGATAGTAACCCAAGCCGCATGGAGTTCGCCAAGCGGAAGGTGCGTGACATTATCGATTACGTTTCCAAAACCTCAGGTGGGGATCGACTCGGAATAATCCTGTTTGCAGGAGAGAGCTATTTATACTGTCCTCTGACCGCTGACTACTCGGTGCTGCGGACTTTTACGAGCTCAATTTCCGTTGGACTCGTCTCGAGCGGAGGGTCGGCTATTACCCAAGCACTCGTAACAGCGGCCAATAGCTTCACGAGCACCAAGGCAACTCACCCAGCGGTGATTTTGATATCCGATGGCGAGGACAATGAGCTTGTCGTCCAGCGGAGCCTCGACATACTAAAAGGCTACAAACTCAAACTTTGGGCGCTTGGCATCGGCAGTCTCGAGGGAAAGCCCATCGAGCTACGAGACGGTATACTACTTAAAGACTCGAAGTCCCAGATCGTCATCTCAAAGCTTAATGAGGCGGGCTTACAACAATTGGCAGATGGGAGCGGTGGCATCTATCGACGTGCCACCGTTGACGACTCAGACATTGCCGCTATCTTCGCCGACATTTCAAAGAAGATTTCAGTCGCTACCGGCAGCACGGAACAGGATCAGGTTCGAGTCTACAACGAGTTTGGTCCTCTCCTGCTCTGGATCCCGCTCGCACTGTTGTGCCTTGTAGCATTGGCAGCCCGCCGAGAGTTACTGTTCGCGCTGCTTCTTTCCGTCGCACTGACCGCTCGTAGCGCGATCGCCCAAGAACCTACTACCACCGAAACTGCTACCCCTGAAGCGATCTCTGCCTATGAAGCGCAAGCCGCGTACGAACGCGGCGATTTTAATTTGGCTAAAAAGGGATTCGCACAGCTTTATAGGGCTAACCCGGACGACTTGAAGGCGCTGCAAGCCCTAGCCTCGTCGGAATTTCGTCTTGAGCAGTTTAAGGAAGCCTCGGCGCATTTCTCGGAGCTTCTCTCCAGGTCCGAGAGCGGTCGCGATCGCTTTAACGCACTTTACAATAAGGGAACGGCGGATATTCGAGCCCAGCAATACGACCAAGCAGTGGATGCCTTGGAAAAAGCCCTTACGATTAAACCCAAGGATGAAGCAGCCGAGCATAATCTCGAACTAGCCCGAACCCTGAAGCAGCAGAAGGAACAAGAGCAGCAGAAAAAGCAAAAACAGGAACAGAATAAGGACAATCAGAAGAAGGAAGACTCGGAGCAGGACAAGAAATCCGAACAACAACAGCAGCAACAGCAAGAGAATCAGCAGAACCAAGAGAACAAAGGACAGCAGCAAGATCAGCAACCAGGACAGGAGCAAAAGAACGATCCATCGGATAAAGGCGACGCCCAGAGCAATGAGGAGGAGAAGCCTGAAGGGCAGCAGCAAACAGGAGATCCAAGGGATTCAAACGAATCCCCTGAGGGAAGGGAGCAGGACGCCTCAAGCACTCCTACCCCAGGGCCCAGCGAGCAATCAGGCGAAGAACCCACCCCCTCGCCCGAAAAAGGAGCGAATACTGCTCAATCCCAGCCTGAGCAGCCTGGGGACTCTGATTCTAGGGAAGAGCAACCGGGCGGAGCGCAGCAGCCTGCGCAGTACGACCCCAAAGCCCTCAAGCAACGCGAAGCTCAGACCTGGCTTGAGTCGCTCGATGACTCCCCGGTATTATTGCGTCGCCAGGTCGGAAACAAGAGGTCTAATCAGCAGCAATCATGGTAAACCTAGAAGTCCCCGCTAAATTTCTGCGAACAGTCCTCCTTCTGGTTCTCGTCTTGTGCGTGGCGGCATCGCAAGCCATTGCCCAGGTCTCTCTAGAAGTAAGCCCTCGGGTAGGCGCCCTTGGCGAGACCTTCGTGCTCTCCGTGGTAATAGAGTCCGCAGCCGAGATCTCGCAACCTCACCTTTCCCCGAGCGAAGATTTTGGTATTTCTTTTATCGGCCCGCAAAGTAGCGTTACCATCATCAATGGAAATGTCAGAAAGCGCGTCGCATATAACTATCGCCTCATCCCACGTCGCGCCGGTACGTTGACTACTCCTTCCGCCGATGTGGAGGTCGGCGGGCAGACGCTTCACGCAGATGCCCTGGAAGTTAAGGTAACCGAGGAGGCCCCGACGCCACGCCCGCAGAAAGTCAGCGGCGTAAGCTTGCGCCAGTCGGTTGATCTCAAGAGCGCCTATCTCGGCCAGCAAATCGATTCAACACTGGAACTCCAAACGGCGGTAAATTTGATCGATCCACAGTTCGTAGATCTCTCCTTCGATGGCTTTTGGGTGGAAACGATTGTGGACAATGAGCGTAGTTCGCGGGTTATGTCGGGAGACCAATACGAAATCTTACGCTTTCGAAAAGCGCTCTTCCCGCTTAATACCGGCACGCTCACTATCCCTGCCCGTAGACTCAAGGCGCAGGTGCGTGAGATGCGCCATAACCGCAGCTTTCCCTTCGATTCATTCAATCCTTTCGACGCCGATATGCTAGATAATTTTTTCGGAGGCGGTTCGCTTAAGGAAATAAATGTCGATTCAAACGAACTAAAAGTTGAAGTCAAGCCACTCCCGCCGGCGCCAAAAGGTTTGGATACCTGGGGAGCCTTGACTCCGCTCGTCGGGGAAACCACGGTGTCGGTGCGGATTCCGCCCGGGAGCCTCAAAGTCGGAGACACCAAAACTATCGAAGTTACCGTAACAAGCACCGGAAATCTCAATCCGCTTAAGAAGGTAGACCTCAAGACCCCGGCCAGCGTAAAGACATACGAAGATGCTCCGACTTCGAAAAATTTCGAGAGCGGCGGAGCGTTGATGTCGAGGAAGATTTTTAGAATTTCAATCGTTCCACTGCGCTCGGGCGAGATTAGAGTCCCACCAATCGAACTCGGATATTTTGACACCACGCAGGAAAGCTATCGCTCAGCCACCTCCCAGGAAATCGTGTTGAGCGTCGAAGGCAGCGCGGAACCTTCACTCTCGCAGCCCAGTAGCGCTGTAGATGCGACTGCGAAGGGCCCAGATCGCACCGCCCCAAACGTCACTACCCCGACGGTCTCGGCAACAACTCCGACGTATGAAGAAGAGAGTGCATTCGAGAAGATTAGCTCTCGTGTCAGCACTTCGATGGCACTACTAGGCTTAGCCGGACTTATCGCGATTCTGGCAGCAATTCGTATGTTGATTGCGATGCGCAGTCGCAGCGCACCCGCCCGCAAGGCGATAAGCGAGATAGAAGGAGCACAAACGCTTGAGTCTCTAAGTATCGCTTTTAGGCGTTATGCTGCTATGAAGTTGCGGCTCGGCGACGGGGATCTGCGCGGTGAACAGTTCCGCGTCCTCGCTGAACGCGCGATTTCGGATTCGAATGTTCGCTTTGCTCTACTGACAACGTTGGACGCGCTGGACACTGCGCTCTATTCACGGGATGCGGCGATGAACATCGACGAGATGCGGCAGAAAGCGCTCACTACCGCGCGCTTGCTTTAGTGGGATTCCCCGGCTTCGTCGCCACGCGTGTTAAGCATATGCTTTAGCGCCTTGGCGGTCTTTAGATGTGACTGCACAACGCTTTGCGCTTTCTCAAGCACAGCAAGTGCCTTAAGCGCCTCCTCGCGTGAGAGCAGCGACGTCTTTTCCAGCGGCTGAATTCTGGAGTACGAGCGGAGGAATTGGTCGACATATCCCAGCACATCGTTGTCCTCGACATCGAACAAAGGCGAGTCGGGAATGTTGTAGGTGATAGTTTCGACGCTGTCGGAGAGCGTGCTGCGAGTCGGTTTGCCTTTGCGGATCTTCTTGCTACTCATGTGACGCTTGCCCCCTAATCCTAAGTTTTGCGACCCTGGCATGCACTGAAAACAACACGGCATCCGTACTGCTTATGATGCAGTACGTGACCGCGCTGACTCGAAAACCTCTAGATCGACAGGCAAATCTTTTCCGTTCGTAAGGTGCTCGAACCTTGAGTAGAATGCCTTATTCAACTAGACTAAGGCCTGAAAGTCATTGAAACTCTTAGCCTTTGGAGGTTCCGTGGGTATCGACGCCCGTTCCGTAGAAGAGACCTATCAGCTGATGCAACCTAAATTGCAAAAGCTTATGCCGGACTTCGAGATTCGCGCCAAAGCTGAACTAGCGTTCGAAATCACCAAGCTGAAGAAAGCTCGCGGCGCTGTCATTTTAGGGCACAACTACATGGAGGCGGCCCTCTATAACTCAGTCCCCGATTTTGTGGGCGACTCTTTGGAGCTTTCGCGCAAAGCCGCAAAAACAGAAAGTAATCCGATAGTGTTCTGCGGCGTGCGCTTCATGGCCGAGACCGCCAAAATCCTTAACCCCGACAAGACAGTACTGCTGCCGGCTGCTAAGGCAGGCTGCTCTCTAGCTTCGAGCATCACTGCAGCCGACGTTCGAAAACTGCGCGCAGAGTATCCTGGAATTCCGATAGTCACCTACATCAATACGTACGCTGATGTGAAAGCTGAAGTGGACATATGCTGCACCTCTGCGAACGCAAGCAAGGTAGTCGAGTCACTCAAGAGCGATACGGTAATCTTCCTCCCCGATGAATATTTGGCGAGAAACGTTGCCGCAGAGACCGGCAAGCAGGTGTTTTTTCCCGAGTCTCTCAAGAAGTCCGCGCTTACCACTATCGGAAAGTCTCAGCAAAATATGATCGCCTGGCACGGACGCTGCGAAGTCCATGAGAAGTTCTCGGTTGAGGACATCACCGCGATACGTAAGCAGTTTCCGGATGTTTGTGTACTCACTCACCCCGAATGCAGTCCGGAGGTCGTAGCTGCCTCTGATTTCTCGGCCAGCACATCGCGCATGGTTGAGTTTGTGAAGACCTCAAATGCTCCGCACTTCCTTATCCTTACAGAGTGCAGCATGGCCGATAACATTATCGCGGAAAATCCACACAAGGATATCCTGCGGCTATGCAGCATTCGTTGCCCGCATATGAATGAGATTACCCTTCAGGACACCCTGGATTGCCTTAAATACGATCGCTACGTAGTGGATGTGCCCAAAGAGATTCGTGACCGTGCTCGTCGCTCACTCGAGCGAATGCTCGAAGTGCACTGAGCTACAGCGACTCTTCTTGTTTTCGGCGACGGATAGCATGGCCGAAAATATAGGTGCAAATCGGAACGCCGAGAACCAATCCCCACACATGGAAAAGCTTACCGCTTAGCGTGAGGATGATGAGCACTAACACCGGATTCATCTTCAAGTGGTGGCCGTATATCTTCGGATTCAAGATATAAGCCTCAACCATATGAATGAGGGTGATCAAAGCGACTGCCAGAAACATTCCGTGGACACCCGAAGTCTCAAGCGCCAATAAACAAATCGGCACCGAGCTTATAAACACACCGGCCACCGGGATAAAACTGCAAAGGAATACGATAACAGCAAGGAACGCGGCACTCTGCCCGATCCCCAGCACGTAGAGTCCCATTACGGTAAGCACGGTATTAAAAAGTGCGATGATAAGCTGGGCTTCGAGCGCGCGCCCTAGCACGGTACCAAACTCAGAAATAGTTGGAGCAACTTCATGGTAAATGAAGCCAATCTTCGTATCCTTCAGCCCGCGCACCCCAGCCTGCAATCCCGGTAGATCGAGCACGATAAGAAACGAGAAAAGCAACGATAGGAAAAATGCCGATCCGATACCGAACAAACTGCCGCCAATCTGCGAGAGCGTGCGAACGGCCTCTTTCATACTCCCAGGGTCATCAGGATCGCCACTGGCGCCCAGAGACTGCGCGAGCTTGACGGTAGGCGACTGGCTCCACTGCCACGGATGCGGCTGCGAATCTATGCCGTCTGGTATCGGAAGCAGCTTTCCTAATTGCGGATGGGTCTCAGCGAGAACAAATATCTGCGCATCGAGTCGCTGCAAATAGGTCGTAAACTGGGACGTGAATAACTCCCCCTGCGCTTTAAGGTTCGGAATAATAAAAGCACCAATGCCCGTAAGAAGCCCAAGAAACAACAACGTAACGATGACGACTCGCAACGAGCGCCAACGCAATCGCCCCTCAAGGCGCTTAGACATCTGTGTCAGCAAATAGGAAAAGACAAAGGTCAGAAAAATAAGAAGGAAGAATGATCTCAGTAGGTATAGGACCAGAGCGAGACCGCCCCAAACCAATATTTGCGTGAAGACGCGAGCGATTCGACGACTACTAAGGGGGCGCTCTGGATTACCTGCCATTCAAAATCGAATCTAATTGAAAAAAAAACAAGATTAACCTGGCCGTCACTCGAATCTTGCCTGTAGCCAAGTTCGAACAGGGACAATATGGACCCAGGCGGGATCGAACCGCCGACCTCATCATTGCGAACGATGCGCTCTCCCAGCTGAGCTATGGGCCCGTAACAATCTAACCAAAGACCCCTACGTCAGCTGGCAGAGCTAAAGCTCTCCCGCAGCTGAGCTAGGGGCCCCAAGTGCAGCGCCAGCTCCTCTGGCATTTCTCTTTCGAGACAGAGGGAGGGCTGAATTCCGAGCGATTATAACAGGTTCGCGGGGTTTGGGAAGCGTTCATCGCTTTGCCTTAGTCTCTAAATCCAGGTATAGTCTGGCGCGCAAAATTTTATTTACTTACTGACGTGTTCCTATGAAGGCAAATGATATCCGCAAGGGCTTAGTTATAATGCACAATAATCAACCGCATCGGGTTATGGAGTTCAACCACCACACTCCAGGTAACCTGCGCGCCATGGTGCAGACCAAGCTCAGAAACCTTCTGTCTGGAAACCAAACTGAAGTGCGCTACAGCTCAACCGAAACGATCGTCGAAGCTGACGTTCATGTCTTTGCCGCCACGTACCTCTACGCGGATGGAAACGGCTACCACTTCATGAACACTGATTCCTATGAGGAAGTCACGGTCAGCCCAGCCGCACTTGGCGAGGCTTCCTACTACCTTCAAGACGAAATGAAGGTTGACATCACCACCTACGAAGGCGAACCGATCGGGGTGAATCTACCTTCTACGGTCACGCTTACCGTCGTTGAAACTGAGCCGGAACTGAAAGGCGCGACCGCAAGTAATTCTCCGAAGCCTGCCAAGACCAGCACCGGTCTAACGCTTTCCGTCCCGCCATTCGTTAAGGTTGGCGACCGTATTTTAGTGAATACGGGTGAAGGTAAGTATCTCAGCCGCGCAGACTAACGGCATCACGAGTCTAGGCGCCCCCCTACGCAGTCTTTTTAAGGCTCTGGTAGTCATCTACTTAGCGATCCGGGACTTTCCTGCGCCCAGCGCCCTAACTGCCTGTGGATCTAAGACAAGATTTCTGGCACGCGACCTGCACTGCCTCACCCCGAGCCTTGAATAGGCCCTGGGGAACTATATGCAGCGCGGATTCACCTTAATCGAGATATTGATCGTTATCGCCATCATTGGCGTTCTCGCAGCGATCGCGATTCCACAATTCCAGTCATATAAGATGCTGGCCTTTGATCGCCGCGCACAGATAGATCTGCGGAATACCGCCATCGCGGAGGAAGCCTATTTCCTTGAAGCCAATCGCTACGTTGACTGCACACAGACTGACTGCGCAGGCATTCTCCCGGGGCTGAGCGGACTCTCGCAGGGGGTAGTCCTTCAGATGACTGGCACCGACAGCGGTTTTACCGGCACGGCCACCCATCCACGCGGCTCCGGGCAGGTCTTCGTTTGGCCGTTCTAGTCAGTTGCCGCCGGAGTAAGCGCGCCCGACGCAATCGTCTCAACTACCGCCGGATCTGCCAGCGTCGAAGTGTCCCCGAAGTGCCTACGCTCGCCTTCAGCGATCTTGCGAAGGATGCGTCGCATAATTTTTCCCGAGCGAGTCTTAGGTAGCCCCGGAACAAATTGTATCAAATCGGGAGTTGCGATTGGACTAATTACGCGACGCACGGCATCCCTGATAGCCAAACTAGCACCCTCGCCAGGGGCGCATCCATCGCGCAGGACACAGTAAGCGTATATTCCGATACCCTTGATGTCGTGGGGCATGCCGACCACCGCTGCCTCAGCGACAACGCCCGAAGTTACGATGGCACTCTCAATCTCCGCAGTTCCCAGGCGGTGCCCCGCAACGTTGAGCACATCGTCCACTCTCCCTGTGATCCAGTAGTATCCATCCTCGTCGCGTCGGCAACCGTCCCCTGTAAAATATTTTCCAGGGTACTGCGTGAAGTATGTTTTATAGAATCGCTCGTGATCGCCATATATGGTGCGCATCTGCCCAGGCCATGGGAACTTGATACAGAGCTTTCCTTTTATTCCATTCCCCTCCATTTCTTTTCCCTCATCATCAACGATGCAGGGTTGAACTCCGAAAAACGGTCGGGTAGCCGATCCAGGCTTAAGAGGAGTTGCCCCCGGGAGCGGTGAAATCAAAATGCCGCCGGTTTCAGTCTGCCACCAAGTGTCCACTACGGGGCAACGTCCACGGCCTACTGAATTGTGGTACCACAGCCACGCATCCTCATTGATAGGTTCACCAACCGTTCCTAGAACTCGCAACGAGGACAGGTCGTATTTCTGGGGTTCGTGCGGCCCCTCCTTAGCAACGGTTCTGATGGCCGTCGGTGCGGTATAAAAGATGTTAACTTTGTGGCGCTGGATCAGGTCCCAATATCGTCCGGCATCGGGATAGATGGGAATTGATTCAAACATGAGCGTTGTCGCTCCGTTTGCGAGCGGCCCATAAACGATATAGCTGTGTCCAGTTACCCACCCCACATCAGCAGCACAGCAGTACACATCGTGCTCTCGATAGTCGAAGACATACTTATGGGTGATCGCTGCATGCAGAAGATATCCGCCTTGAGTGTGCAACACGCCCTTGGGCTTGCCAGTTGAGCCGGAGGTGTAAAGTATGAACAGAGGGTCCTCTGAGGACATTGGCTGAGCCGGACACTCGGGCGACGCCACCCGCATCTCCTCGTGGTACCACACATCCCGACCTTCCTGCATGACCGTCGCTGCGTGCGTTCGTCGATAGACAATTACGCTCGAGACGCAAGAAACTCCCTGTAAGGCGTCATCGGCGATTTGCTTCAATCCGATGACCTTAGAACCTCTTACAATCTCGTTGCCGGTTACTAAGACCTTGCACTGAGCGTCGAGGATACGGTCGCGCACGCTCTCCGCAGAGAATCCGCCGAATATTACCGAGTGAATCGCTCCAAGCCGAGCGCAGGCCAGCATGGCGACGGCAACCTCTGGAACCATGGGCATGTAAATAGCGACACGATCCCCTTTTCGGACGCCCTTCGAGCGGAGGACGTTTGCAAACTTACATACCTCGACATGCAATTCTTCGTAGGTGATGGAACGAGTCTCTCCCGGCTCATTCCCCTCCCACAGAATCGCAACCTTGTCGGCTCGCTCTGGCAAGTGCCGGTCAACGCAATTGAAAGCCACATTCAATTCAGCGCCGATAAACCAAGCGATCTTTGCGCTGTAGTAATCATACTCCAAGACCTTCGTCCACGGCTTGCTCCACGTGAGAAACTCCGCAGCCTGCGCCGACCAAAAGCCCTCAGGATCCTGGATTGACCACTCGTAGAGACGACGATACTCGGCGCTATCGATAAATGCTGATTGAGAAAATTCTGGAGGAACGTCGAAGGTTTTGCTCATAGCCCTCATGCATTCGAAGAAAAGCGTATTAGATGGGCGAACTTAGCATGACTAAAAGAGATTCGCCTGCACTATTTTAGCGCAACGATAAGGCTAGCTGCGTTTCCACCAAAACCGGCAGAGTTAACCAGCACGCGCCGAACAGGACGGGCCCTGCGACGGCCCAGAGAATTGGGGTAAGGCGGGTTGCAAGGTTCAAGCCCTTGCAAAAGGAGCAGCGCGAGCTCAAGACTCAGCGCGCCCGAAGCTCCCAAGGTATGACCTAGTACCCATTTGTTGGAATACAGATCCGGAATACTCTTAGAAAACACCTTCCTCACCGCGCGAAGTTCCGCCTCGTCACCTTGTATCGTGCCGGGAGCATGAAGAATAAGTGCATCAACCTGCTCTACTTCAGCGCTCTTAAGCGCCTCACGCATCGTCTTTTCGATGCAATCCGCTTCGCTTGAAATTGAGGTCGGGCTCGTCAATGGTTCCATGGCCACACCAATCGACTCCAAGGTCAAGAGCGGCCCGGCCACTGCGGTGCGAGCGCGATAGGTGGATTCCTTTTCTAAGGCGAAGCAAGCAGCGCCCTCGCCTAGCACAAAAGTATTCTTAGCACTTTGCGCAGCGGGGCGGCAGGCGCATCCCTCCAGTTCGTCTCGCGAATAAATCCCCAAAGCCTGCATCTGCGCAATCGTAAAGGGAGTCAGAGCTGCCTCACTCCCCCCCGCCAAAAAACGATCCGCCATTCCCGCTCGAATCCATGCCACAGCGTTCGCAAGTGAATGCACTGCGCTGCTGCATGTGCTGGAGTGACTCAAACAAGCACCCGACAGTCCAAGGTCTTGAGCCACCCAACTTGAAATATTCCCAAGAGTAGTGGTTGGAGATGCTCTCGGTGAGAGAGCGCTGCTGGGGGCCTCGAGAAAACGCCGGTGGTAGTACTCGAATAAGCCGGTCGCCCCGCGCGAAGAACCAAAGCTGACACCACAATGCCCTCCGTCAACACTCCAACCGCTGCTAGCCAAGGCGCTCCGGGCGCATAGAACTGCCAAAAGCGCGCTGCGATCAAGCGAACGATATTCGTGGCGCTCCTCAAGCAGCTTCGTAACCTGAGATTCACCAATCGAATCTAGTGCGGCAGCATACACCGGAGATTCACCAATGGCTGTAAGCCGCACTCCGACCTTCCCATTTTCATACGCAGCTCGGACAGTAGCCGCGTCTGCGCCGAGCGCGGACAGTGAGCCATATCCTGCGATAACTATCGACTCAGGCTTCATGGGCCCCTTCTGTTGCCTTGGCGAGCTCCTCTAAGGTCTCCTCTATAGCCGAGTAAACCTTGAGAAGCTCCTCTTTGGTGACGCAATAAGGCGGCAGGACGTAGATAATATTGCCGAGCGGTCGGAGCAAAACACCGCGCTTCAAAAACCCCGCATAGAGCCGATCGCGCAGAGAGCTAAGATAGCCGCTGTCAGCGCCACTTTCGATCTCGAAGCGCAATATCGTTCCGACCACCGCCGCACCCTTTACAAGGGAATGAGATTTCAAGTTCACGAGAAATGCACGGTGGCATTCGTTAATGAGCTCTAGTCCCTTACTTGCCTCGGGCTTTTGCAGAAGCTCTAGGCTCGCCAAGGCCGCAGAACAGGCAATCGGGTTTGCGGTATACGAGTGTCCGTGAAAAAACATCTTGCCGCGATCATCCGAATAGAACGCATCGAAGATGGCCTGAGTGCTCGAGGTCACGCCGAGAGGAAGGAAGCCCCCCGTGATTCCCTTGGAAATACAAACGATATCCGGCTCCTGCTCGAGGTAATCACAGGCGAAAAAGCGTCCCGTGCGCCCAAATCCCGTGAAAACTTCATCTGCAATCGTAACTACTCCGTGCTTGCGGCACAGTTCCAGCATGCGGTTCAACCCGGCTGGGCTGTGGATGCGCATCCCTGCCACCGCCTGAACGATCGGCTCAAAAATAAAGATTCCGACGTCGCCCATTCCCAACATCGCTTCAAACTCCGCGATCACCGCGTCGTCCTGCGACTGCGGAGGAGCGATGCGTTGTACTTGGAACAAATAAGGAGCGAAAGGTTTGTAAAACGAGGTCGGCGCATTCGCGGACATAGCGCCAAACGTATCTCCATGGTATCCGCCGTGAAAGGAGATTACTTTCTGTCGAGACTGCCCGCTCTGATGCAGATACTGCATGGCCATCTTCAACGCCGTTTCAACGGCAGTCGAACCATTATCAGAGTAGAATATGCGTTTTTGGTTGCTCGGCAGATAACGCAATAACTGCTCGGCCAGCTCCACCGCCGGCGCGTGCGTAAAGCCGGCAAAAATAACATGCTCCAGAGTCGCGGCTTGCTTTGCGATGCGCTCGGCAATATACGGATGCGAGTGACCGTGAATATTTACCCACCACGAAGATACCGCATCGATGATTTCACGGCCGTCCTCGGTAAAAAGCGTGCACCCCTTGGCGCGCACAATCCCGATGGGAAGCCCCTCGATTTTCGCTTGAGTAAACGGATGCCACAAGCAGGCCTGATCACGCGCGGAAAGGCTCATCGCAGAACCTCCTTAAAGTGAGCGGCATAGCGCAGGACGGTAGACTGATCGATGATTTCCTCGATTCCAACAGCGCCAAGCAAGCGCACTCCGGTGTGTTCAAGAATAAAGCTCTCGCTATCTTCATTCCTCTCGCCATTGAAGATGATTCCAGCGATCTCTATACCCTTGGCCTTTAGAGCTTCTACGGAAAGCAGCGTATGATTGATGCTACCGAGGTAATTTCGCGAGACAAGAATAACGGGCAAGCCAAGCGAAGAGATTAAGTCCCGCACGAGGAACCCCGTATCAAGCGGCACCATAAGTCCGCCCGCTCCCTCAACTATGAGCGGACGAGTCACCGCCGGAAGTCTGAGCGTATCGAGTTCTATGTGAATACCATCCAAGCGGGCCGCTGCGTGGGGCGACATTGGAGCGTTAAGGCGATACGCTTCAGGATGGATGACCGATTCTGCGTTACTAATCAGCGAACGCACGATATTCGAATCTGTGAAGCCGAGACTTCCCGCCTGAATTGGCTTCCAGTAGTCCGCCCCTAGCGCCTGCACAAGAATGGCGCTTATGACAGTCTTCCCGACATCGGTTCCGATGCCTGTCACAAAGTAGCCCTTCACTCGGCCCTCCTTAGACTTTCTGCGCATGCCGTAATAAAGGACTCAACCTCCTGCGTAGAATTATGCGCATGCAAACAGACACGCAAGCGCTCCTTACCGGCGGGCACCGCAGGACTTCGAATCGCACGAACGTCGAATCCACGGCGACGCAGCTCTTCTGCTACCTTTTGTACGGCGCTGTTTCCGGGAATCAAGATGGACTTCACGGGGGAGCCCTCAGCGGATACTCGTTCCGCGATCCCCGCTCGCTCGCAGGCCGCATCGAAGGAAGCACTCAAAGTGGAAACCTGCTTACGTTCCGCGGTCAAATTCGGGAGCAAGCGATAGGCAGCACCAATCGCGGCTAAAGCGTGCGGGGGCTGCGCGGTGGTGTATATGAAGGAACGTGCAAAATTAATCAGATATCTCCGCAATACATCGCTACCCACCACAGCCGCACCGTGAATGCCAAGCGCTTTGCCAAACGTATAGACCCGAGCGAAAACGCTATCCGCGAGCTTTAGCGCGGGGACGATACCGGCTCCCGATTCCCCAAAAACTCCCCCGGCGTGGGCTTCGTCAACAATCAGTGCACCACCATAATCAGCACACAGAGCCGCAATCTCTCGCAGCGGCGCTATATCCCCATCCATCGAATAGAGCGACTCAACTACGACGAAGACACTCCCACGAGTGCGCATCAAGCGGCGCTCGAGATCGGCGACGTCGTTATGGCGAAAAGAGAACGAACCCGCAAAACCGAGACGAATGCCGTCACGAATCGAGGCATGCACGTATTCGTCGTAGAGAATTGTGTCGTGTCGCGACGCAATCGCTGACAAGAGACCGATGTTGGCTGAGTAGCCTGAAGAAAAAAGCAGGGCCGCCTCGGCAGCGTGAAAGCCCGCGATACGGGCTTCGAGTTTCTCGGCAAAATCGGAATTTCCGGAAATGAGCCGAGATCCGGTCGCGCCATTGGAGACAACCCCCATCTCTCCCTGAACTGCGAGGATCTCTTCAGCTAATCGCGAAGAACGAGCCAGGCCCAAGTAGTCATTCGAGCAGAAGTCGATTCCCGCACCGACCGAAAGACTGCGCAGCGCCGATGAAGCAGCACGGGCCTCAAGGGCACTCTCGAAGCGGGCTTCTATATGTTGGGGCGCTCGCGGCATAGGGGCGGCAGTTTACACCCCTAGGTAATCTTGCTCAAGGTTAGCAAAAACCCACCGTGTCGCTAAAAGGCCTATGTTGGCCTACCTGGCCCTTAAGCGGCTGCTTCTACCTTGCCAGGAGCGGTCGCGGTAATGGCGAGCTCCCCCTTTCGGGCATCAATATGCAGAGTCGAACCATCCACTATCTCATCGGCAATCAGAGCACGTCCGACCTTGGTTTCGAGTTCCCGTTGCAAATAGCGCTTCAACGGCCGCGCACCGTACACAGGATCGTAGCCTTTTTGGGCAACGAACTCTTTGGCTGCATCACTGATTTCGATCTTTATATTACGCTCCGACAGGCGCCGCCGCATGTCTTCGAGCAACAAATCTACGATCGAAGTAATCTCGCTTAAGGTCAAAGGCTTGAAGAGCACGATCTCATCAATGCGATTCAAGAACTCCGGGCGGAACATTCCGCGCAGTTCCTTCATCACGGATTCACGCGCTGACTCCTTAATCTCACCACTCTCCGTTATACCTTCAAGCAGGTACTGCGAGCCTACATTCGAGGTAAGGATAATGACGGTGTTCTTGAAATCTACCGTGCGTCCCTGAGAATCAGTGACACGTCCATCGTCCAGTATCTGCAACAATACGTTGAACACGTCCCCATGCGCCTTTTCGATTTCGTCGAACAGAATCACGGAGTATGGTTTTCTGCGTACTGCTTCCGTAAGCTGGCCACCCTCTTCGTATCCGACATACCCTGGCGGTGCCCCAAGCAAACGACTGACGGAATACTTCTCCATGTATTCGCTCATATCGATGCGAATAAGATTATTCTCGGAATCGAAAAGAGCCTGGGCCAGCGTCTTTGCGAGCTCCGTTTTTCCGACACCAGTCGGGCCGAGAAACAAAAACGATCCGATGGGTCGACGCGGATCCTTCATGCCAGAACGTGCACGAATAACCGCATCTGCGACATAGCGAACCGCCTCGTCTTGTCCGATAACGCGCTCATGCAGAATCTCGTCAAGCTTAAGGAGCTTATGCTTCTCGCCCTCTACCAAACGAGTAACAGGAATACCGGTCCAGCGCGCGACGATCTCCGCAATCTCCTGATCAGTGACCTCTTCGTGCAAAAGCTGCGCACCGACCTGCTTCTTCGCAAGCGCCGCTTCTTCGGCCTTTAGAGTCTTCTCCAGCTGCGGCAGCTTGCCGTGTTTTAACTCCGCGGCTCGATTTAGGTCGTAATCTCGCTCTGCCTTCTCGATATCGCGGCGAACAGCCTCAATCTGGGCGCGCGAAACTTGCAGCTTTTGAATCGCTGCCTTTTCGGCTTCCCACTGCGCCTTCATCACCGAAGAGCGATCTTTAAGGTTCGACAACTCTTTCCGCAAGGTCGCCAGTTTAGCCAAGCTGTTCTCGTCATTCTCTTTCTTGAGCGCAGCTTCTTCGATTTCTAGCTGCATCACGCGACGCGTTACTTCGTCGAGCTCAGCCGGCATGGAATCAATTTCGGTGCGAATAGTGGCGCAAGCCTCATCCACTAAATCAATCGCCTTATCAGGCAGAAAGCGGTCAGAGATATAACGATCAGACAACTGCGCCGCAGCAATCAGAGCGTTATCCTGAATCTTCACGCCATGGTGAATCTCGAAGCGCTCCTTAATGCCCCGCAAAATAGAGATGGTGTCTTCCACGGATGGCGGTTCGACCATGACCGGCTGGAAGCGGCGCTCGAGGGCAGCGTCTTTTTCCAGATGTTGTCGGTACTCATCTAAGGTCGTTGCGCCAATGCAGTGCAGCTCCCCGCGCGCCAACATCGGCTTAAGCATATTCCCGGCATCAAGGGTTCCCTCGGCTTTACCGGCACCGACGATCGTGTGCAGCTCGTCAATGAACAATACGATTTTACCTTCGGAGTTCTTTACCTCCTGAAGCACTGCCTTTAAACGCTCTTCGAACTCTCCGCGAAATTTAGCTCCCGCAACGAGGGCGCCCATATCGAGGGCGAAGATGGTCTTATCCTTTAAGCCCTCCGGCACGTCGCCTCGAACAATTCTCTGCGCCAAACCTTCAATAATGGCGGTCTTTCCGACGCCCGGCTCGCCGATAAGAACAGGATTGTTTTTCGTTTTGCGCGATAGGATTCGAATCGTGCGCCTAATTTCGGAATCGCGGCCAATAACGGGATCAAGTTTACCCTTGGTCGCCTCTTGCACCAGGTCACGCCCATAGCGTTCAAGTGCCTGATAGGTCTGCTCGGGGTTCGAACTGACTACGCGTTGATTTCCACGAACTTCAGTAAGAGCCTTAAGAAACTTATCACGAGTGATTTGGAAGGTCTTAAGCAGCTTAGCAATACCGGCGCGTCCTTCTTCTTCGAGCATCGCAAGAACCAAATGCTCAACAGAGACGTATTCATCCTTAAGACGTTTCGCTTCCTCTTCAGCGCGCACCATTATTTTGTTCACGCGCTGAGTAAAGTAAATCGTACCAGGCTCAACCCCAGGGCCGGAGACTGAAGGGCGCTTGGCCAGTTCTTTTTCCAGACCTTCCACAAAGTCAGGATTGCTTATGCCAAGACGATCAAAGAGCTTGGAAATCAGTCCGTCTTTCTGATTAAGAAGGGCCAGCAGTAGATGCTCGGCGTCTACTTCTTGATGGCCCAAGCGCACTGCTTTCACTTGCGCTTCATGAAATGCTTCCTGACATTTTTGCGTAAATCGATTAATATCCATAAGCCTCGTCAATAAAATGCATTAGGCGGACTGTCGCGGATTAAAGTGCGACACCGCAGCGAGTTTCTCCAACAATTCCCTTTCGCCGCTGCTCAACTTATCGGGAATTACAATTTTGATCTCCGCATAGAGATCTCCCGGCTGACCGTTTGCTTTCGGAAGTCCCTTGCCCTTGAGTCGTAACTTTTGACCACTCTGACTTCCAGCCGGCACGGTTAGTTTAAGCTCGCCGTCCAGCGTATGAACAGGAACTTTCGCGCCAAGCGCCGCTTCCCATGGTGCAAGACGCAGGTCTGTGACTACATCCTGGCCGGAGACTCGAAAATATGGGTGAGGAGCCAACTTCATCTTAAGCAGCAGATCTCCGCGTCGACCGTCAGGCATGCTGGCGCCCTGACCAGCCATCCGGATGATGGAGCCTTCGGTGGTGCCTGCTGGTATTTTTACGCGGTAGTTGCGTTTCTGAGAACGCGGCTGCCCCTGCGCATTATAGTCGATGCTTTCCAAAGAGATTTCTTTGGTGGCGCCCTTAAAGGCGTCCTCAAGCGAAATAGTCATCGTAGCTTCGGAGTTCTGTACCGGCTCCTCCGAGACGCCGCCGAATCCAGGTTGCTCTCCAAAGCCGAAACTGAATGACCTTGCGCCCGCTCCCGGCCTTTGTCCCGCCGCAGCAGCACCTCCGAAGAAGGCTTCAAAGAAATCACTGAAGCCGCCCATGTCAAATTGTTGTGCGTTGCCGCCGCTAAAGTGCGCTCCGCCCTCCCAGCCTGGCGGCGGACGGAAATCCTGACCAGCCTTCCAGTTCGCGCCCAGCGCATCATACTGTTTACGCTTTTCAGGATCTTTTAAGACCTCGTAGGCCTCGCTCATCGACTTGAATTTCTCTTCAGCGCTCTTGTCCTTATTAACGTCGGGATGGTACTTCCGCGCGAGCTTTCGATAAGCCTTCTGAATTTCCTCTTTACTAGCGCTACGAGATACGCCAAGCGTCTCGTAATAATCTTGAAATTTAATGGTAACCTCTTAATCCAAAACAAAAATCCCCGGATTAAATCTCCAGGAACGCTGTATATAAGGTAACCATTATTTTGGAAATTTCAACGTAAGAGATCGGCTACCTAGCTACCCTAACCGCGCGTATATCGAATACGTGGCGGGATAGCGGAGCGATTGACGAGCCTGTCGGCCCACAGACCCAAAAGATGCTGAAACATGGGTCGGATCTGCTCGGCGCATTCGGGACTACTGACGTCCAAGAGTCGCACAGAGCGCCCTTCTACCGTGCGCTCACGAAAGGGCTCGCTTAATGGGGCGGAGAAAATGGCAGTTCGAATGTTTGCAACCCGAATCGAATCTCCCTCAACTGCCCGGCCCTGAGAAGAATATCCCCAGGACTCCCAAACGCTGCGATTAAGCCATATGCCCTTAGTCTCGTGCACCAGCACGCTAACGAATCCCAGATTAGGGAAGCTCCGCACCCGGCTCTCCTCTCGACCCTCTCGCAAAGCGCAAAGCACGGGGTGCTCACCCACGAGAAGGCCACCACCAATCAGACCATAGGCCCCGCTTTTCCCTTGGCGCATGACCACCTCGGCAGGGTTATCTGGATTAAAAAGAATTACACGAGCTGCGGTAACACCATGCAGATGCGCATTCAGCTCGGGATCACGAGGAACGCCCGACAGTCCCCCGCGCGGCCCAGTCAGAGCGCGAGCAGAAGGCAGCTCGACAGGCGAGACCTGTAAATCAGGAGCGACGGAAGCGGTGCTTACTCTGCTCACTAAACGAATAAAGGAAAGAAAGGTCCACTCGAAACGACGAAGTGTTAGGTAATTGTTAGCATAGTGTGAGCGCTAAGCAATGGGAACTAATGGACCGAAGCTCAAGGCGGCCAAAACGGAAGTGGAGACTCAAGGAATTACGGGAGCAAAAGAGTAGCGACGCGTGGACTCGAACCACGGACCCCGACATTATGAGTGTCGTGCTCTAGCCAGCTGAGCTACGTCGCCTTAGGTTGAAAAGCTAGGGCGCAATCTTGCAGAATTTTTGAAATTAAAGCAAGAAGCGCTGAAATAACAGTCGCTTAGAGCTGACTTTTTAGGCCTTGCCGGTTTACCTAGGCACAAAGGCTCGGTTATTCTCCTTCAAAACGCCCATTCGAGGATAAAGAGAGCTCATGATCAAAGACATCGCGGCAGTTTCCCACTTTCTTGAAAAAAGCGTCCGAGATTTTACGGACCTTGCAGTTATTGGGACCAGCGGTGGTGTCGACAGTAGCGTCGTGGCCTCAATTTGCGTAGCTGCGCTCGGCACCGACCACGTTCACCTGGTCTCCATGCCGTACGACCAGGTCGATGTAACCACATTCAATGCTCGCAGCGCGGAGCTCGCCACTCGCCTCAGAGCGCATCACCACATCGTACCCGTCGGCGATAGCTGCCGCGCGCTCGAGAAAGAGATTCAAGCGCAGTTCCCAAACCAATCACTACAGTTGCTAACGAAAGCAAACATTCGACCGCGTGTGCGCATGAATGCACTCTATTCAATCTGCGGCGAATTAAGCTTGACCAGCAAAAAGCGCGTACGCGTTATGGGCACCGGACACCTTTCAGAGGACTTAATTGGATATGACACGAAAGGTGGAGACGCCTTAGCAGACATTTTCATTCTTTCCGATTTGGTGAAGTCCGAAGTCTACCAATTGGCTGAACACTATGGAGTGCCTAGCAGCATCACTGAAGCCCCACCTTCCGCAGGTTTGTATGCCGACCAGACCGATTTCGGCGAGCTCGGCTTTACCTACGATGAGCTTGAACAGGCCACGCTTGCTCTTTATCACGCCATCAAGCGTGGGCTCGATGTTCCCCAGATACATACGAAGCTTCCAGAGTTTGACGGCTTAGAAGCGCGTCACGTAGATTTTGTGGTGTCTCGCTACAAAACGCACTTCCACAAGCACCGCGCACCCGTCACGGTTGATTGCAGAAATCCGCATTGGTTCGGTGAAATTTAGCCGCGCAAGAGCGTAAGAGCCAGGGCCGGGACCTGATTGGCCTGCCCCAGGATCGCTGCTGCTGCCTGCTGCTGAATCTGCCGAGAAAGAAGAGTAGCGCTTTCCTGGGCTACATCAACATCGCGAATTCGCGATCCCGCTGCCGTAAAATTCAAAGCACTCTGCTCAAGTACGTTTCCTGCCGCCTGCAAACGACTCTGGGTGCTGCCGATGGCGCTTAGCTCCTTACTAATGCGAAGCCCAATAGCCTCAAGCGTCGTAAGTGAGGATCGAGCGCTCGACGCGCTCAGCAAATCAAGCCTTCCGATAGAAGTTGCCGATCTGGCGTTGGCTAGATTGACCCATAATCCAGTGCCGACCTGATTTCCATAAGCACTATCAATCGCTCCATCGCCGTTAAAGTCGCCGAACGCGGAGCGCCCGAGAAAGGTAGACATCACAAAGGAAGACGCAGACTTGAATGTCCCATCCCCATTTCCGAGTAACGTTTCGGTGGTCGCTCCATCCTGAGCTAGGATATCAATGATTCCGTCGCCGTTAACGTCCAAAACACCTGCATCCCAGAAGTCTGATACGGTCGCCGAAGTTTTGAAGGTGCCGTTTCCGTTTGAAAGCAGAATTTCTCCGCTCGTCACGTAAACATCCGACAGCCCGTCGTGATTGAAATCGGCAACCCTCACACTATCAGCGGTGCCGACCGCGACATCACTCAACAGGGAGAAGGAGCCATTCCCCGCGCCCTGGAAGATTCGCACCGCCGTCGAATGAGCCAAAGCAATATCTAAAATTCCATCCCCTGTGAAGTCTCCGACCTTGAAGTCATCGCCGGCAGAATTCGCGAGCGACAAGGAACTTCCGAACGTTCCATTTCCATTTCCAAGTCTGACGACGATACCGGATCCATCAGTGCCAAGATAATCAAGCTTGCCGTCATTGTTGATATCAGCAACCTGCATAACGACGTCCTGGCTAAAACCGCTAGGCGCCCTAAAGGTCCCATCGCCATTTCCGAGGTAGACGTTATTTGAGCTAAGAATATCGATAATCCCATCCCCGTTCACATCGCCAACGGCCCCGTTTCCATTCACCCCCCCGAGAATTGCACCGGCTTTAAAGGTGCCGTCGCCGTTACTCAAGAAGACCATCGCACCACTGTCATTTGTTAGCGTCGCGAAGATGTCATCATATCCATCTCTATTGAAATCGGCGCTAATGTTGTCAGTCGGTAGAGTATTGCCACTGAAAGAACTAAAAATCCCGGTACCAAATCCGCCGGTTCCTACATTTGCAGACAGAGCGGTGCCAAGATCCGATCCCAGCAATCCATTGCTACCAACTCCAGCCTGGATATGAAGTTTACCAAAGGAAGCATCGAGTAAAGTGCGTCCGTTGAAGCGCGTACTGTCAGTGATTCGGTTGAATTCCTTTTGAAGCTCATACGCTTCCTTATCAAGGGAGCGCCGCTGCGTAAGCGACAAGGTGGAGCTCGCGGCACTCGTGGCCAGCTCTTTGAGGCGCTCAACAATGCTGCCGAGATCGCCGAGTGCACCCTCGGCAACGTTGAGCAGACTAATTCCATCGTTTACGTTTCTGACACCTTGAGAGAAAATTCGCGACGAGACAGCAAGGCCCATCGCAATCGCAAGTCCTGCCGCATCATCTGAGGCGTGATTGATGCGCAAACCGGACGAGAGGCGCTCGAATGAACGTTGCAACGCAGCCGAGCCTTCATCGAGACGTCGACGCGCAGCAAGTGCATTGATATTGGAGTTGAGACTTAGTACGCCCAAACCTACATCCGTGTAATTCCGCCCGAAACAAAAATCGGGAGTTTCCTCACCTGTAGATTTCGACTAAGTTCTCAAAATCATTGATAAACGGTGCCTAAATAGTTGCTCCTATCGGCGATTTTTATGCATCTTAATATCAATGCTTTCAGTACATTAGGAGAA
>JAFLCA010000079.1 GCA_017302875.1 Deltaproteobacteria bacterium | reverse complement strand
GACCAGAACGCTCTAACCGGCGGTAGCTGACCTGCCGGGAAGGTGATGCTGTAGGTATGCTTACTGCCATCCAACAGTTCGCCGTTTCCGTCGGAGCGAGTCATTGGGTACATCGCTTCAACTGCATCATTTGCGTAAATGCCGGCAAAAGCTGCTGCTGCGCGAAGCAGGAAGTCTCCATTAAAGAAGGAACGATCTCCTGCCACGGCCGCAATAGTCCAACCGTTGATGTGAGCGCCCATCGTCGATACTTTGTTCTTGATTTCGCCAAAGGCATCTTTAATTCCCAAGCCAACTTCAATTTTGTGAAGTTCAGAGAGATCCTGGAAATTAAAGGTTTTGTTCGGTCCGATTCCGATAGAAGCAAAACGCGCCCTTAGTTCCTTTTCTGCAGGCACTTCAGGACAGAACTGCAGGAGGAAATCCAAGTACTTCACGAAGTCAGTCTTAAATGCATTCATGTCGAAAGCGGGCCAGGCAATCTCCGGTGCCGGTGGAGGAGCCGGCTTCCTAAGAAACTTGGATAGGGGCATGACTTTATACTTCGACTGAATCTTCTTCACATTCTTAAGATCGTCGGGGCCGAAGAGTTGAGTGCGATAAATTATCAGGCTGAACTGGGTTTCGCTTTTGAAGGTTTGCTTGATTCCCTTTGGTTGCGTTCCTTTCCAGTCGGGACCGCTCACCATGTAACAGCCGGCGTCGTTGCCAGTGGCGCGGCTGCCGATGTAGCCGTAGTTAAATGAGTACATGTCCGAGAGCTGGACAGAGTAGTAACGCTTGGCCTCAATCTTAGGCACGCACAGCACTATCGGCTCGGCGCGTAAATCGGCCTGAACCATCGAGTAGGGGGTATCGCTATTCGGGGTTACGATTGCCGTATCTTGATAGGTGAAGACGCGAGACTCGCTATGAACCTGATTGAAGGCGCCTTTGTATTGGCCCGATGATTTATCAACATTGAACTGATACAGCGCCTTGTAGGCCGCAATCATCGGGAAGGCGTAGATGTATGCTTCCTGGGCGATATCTTTTGTTTCCTCAATGCCCGGGGCATTGAGCTCGTTTTTTTCGGCTAAGTTGATCGCGTCTTTTTTGTAGGAACAGGCGCTAACCGATAGCGCTGTGACCACAGCGGCAATGCCTAGTCGGCAAAAGGCGGAGGACATATTCTTCATAGGATCCTTAGTAAGAAGTTTAGCGAGGTTAGCGTATTTTGCTTCGTGCCGGGGTGCAATAAATTTTTCGGGGCCAAGTGTTATAATCGAGTTTAGAGGGATAGAAGGCCCAGGCGAGGGAGCACCGGGGGAGATCCTATCCTCTCGAGTGGAAAAGTTGCATAACTCGAAGATCGAATACGGGCTTAGCGATCGGCTGAGTGCTGCCGGAATCAGAGTCAGATACGGCAGCGGCTCCTGAGTTCCGGTCTTGTCATTAGTGCGGGCATGAGCCCTCGCAATAACAGAGCATGCTCGGATCGCCGAATCTAATCCCGTTACTGTTTGGCGTCCCCCAAAATTTTCTCCTCAAAATTACGAGCTCGAAAAGCGGCTCCATGACAATAGTGTGACAAAAAACTCCTGACGATATCTGTAAGGCTCTCCACCGGCATGCTACGATTAAAAGATGTCGAATAAAGATATCTTCGATGCCCATTTTGGCCGCGTAGTTGACTCTCTCAAAAACGAGCGCCGCTATCGCACCTTCCGCACGGTTGAGCGATCCCCCGAAACTTTCCCGCGTGTTTCTTACTATGGCGCGCGGGATCCAAAAGATGTGGTGGTGTGGTGCAGTAATGACTACCTCGGCATGGGAATGCATCCCCAGGTGATCGGGGCCATGCATGAAGCACTCGATAATTTCGGAGCCGGTGCCGGTGGCACGAGAAATATTTCTGGAACTCACTCAGCTATAGTTGAGCTCGAAAACGTCCTTGCTGAAACGGTCGGCAAGGAGCGCGCGTTAGTATTCTCGTCCGGCTATGTTGCAAATCAAACTGCGCTATCGGCCCTTTGCCGCGGCATCCCCAACGCAATTTTTCTGTCGGATGAGATGAATCATGACTCGATCATTCAAGGTCTGCGCTTGGGGCGCGGAGAGAAAATAGTTTTTCCCCATAATTCGGCGGAACAGCTTGATCGAATCCTAAGTGAGCTGCCGCCGGAGCGCCCCAAGATCATAATCTTCGAGTCGGTGTATTCGATGGAGGGCTCCTTCGGAGCGATCCCTGAGATTTGTGAGGTTGCTCGCAAATATGGCGCATTTACGTTCCTGGATGAAACGCATGCCGTCGGATTATATGGACATCGCGGCGGGGGAGTCGCTCAGCTGCTCGAGCTTACCGATCAGATCGATGTGATTCAGGGTGGTCTTGGCAAGGGCTTCGGCGTCGTCGGCGGATTCGTCGCGGGCTCCGCGCAGTTTATCGATTTTGTGCGATCGACCGGTAATGGTTTCATTTTTACCACGACCTTGCCTCCCACCGTGGCAGCTGGAGCAACGGCTTCGGCGAAGATCCTTCAGCATGGCAATGAGCTTCGTGAACAATTGCAAGAGCGCGCGATGCAGGTGAAGTGCGCTTTAGCGCAGGTTCGAATCCCAATGCTGGACACTCCGACGCACATCATCCCGGTTATGGTCGGAGACGCGACTCGATGCAAAGAGATTGCTGACACGCTACTCGAGGAATTCGGTATCTACATTCAGCCGATAAATTTTCCAACTGTTCCGCGCGGAACTGAGCGCCTACGTATTACCCCGACTCCATTTCATACGCCTGCCATGATTGCGGAGCTCGCGGAGGCTCTCGGCACGGTGTTCGATCGTTTCGCTCCCTCGCGTAGCGGCGGTAACGCGCTGATCGAGGATGTTCCGCTGTATGTCAACTAAGCGCAGTGTAAGAATCGGTTCAGGTTCCAGCGAGTCAAGCCGAGTTCAAGCATACGAAGTGCTAGAGGCCTTGCGCAGCTGTAATCCAGACCAGCCCATCTCGCTTCACCCCATGGAATGCGAAAGTGAGGTGGCAGCTCTGCGTGCCGCTTTGCGAGAGGGCTCGATCGATATCGCCGTACATTCGTGGAAAGATCTACCTTTGTTTGCCGACGATACCGACTCGGTGCTGGCAGTGCTTCCGCGCGCCGATCGCCGCGATGTTTTGTTGCTGAAAAAGACCGCGCTGAGCCGCGACTCAACCAGCGAGCTGTGCATCCTTTCGTCGTCAGCGCGGCGAAAAACAAATGTCGGACAATCTCTGCCCGAGTTGCTGCCGGCCTTTCGTGGGTCACTTTCATTTCGTTCCGTGCGTGGCTCCGTGGTCGACCGAGTACGCACTCTTATGGAAAGTCAGGCGCAGGGAATTCTAGTCGCAAAGTCTGCATTGGATCGTCTGCTCACTTCAAATGCTGAAGACATTCAGCCCGCAGCGGCCTTTCTTCGAGCAGCCTTGTCTGAATTGCACTTTATGGTTTTGCCGCTATCAGAAAGCCCTTGTGCAGCGGCGCAAGGGGCCTTAGCCGTGGAAGTGCGTTCAGATGATGCAGAACTTCTCGAGGATGTGAAACGTATCTCATGCAAAAAGACGCACGAGGAAGTGTTCGCCGAAAGAGCTATCACGAGGCGGTTAGGCGGATCTTGTGCTGCCGCGCTCGGTGTTTCAGTCGAGGTGCTGCCCTTCGGTAAGGTTACAAGTATTCGTGGAACCTCGTCGAACGGGGAGAATCACGCTGAGCGCCTCTTAGAACAAGAGGGAGTACCCTTTCCCAGAGCGCTGGCTCAGAACGTTTTTCCGCAGCCCCGCGAACGGGAGGGCTTATTTGAACGTCGCAATGTGCCGTGCTCTATTCCCGATGGAGCTGCTTTGTGGGTGGCGCGGGTCGACGGATTGCCGCAGGGCGTCGACTTACACAATCGATTTATATGGACGGCAGGAGTAACGACTTGGCGAAAGCTAGCTGAGCGAGGTGTTTGGGTGCATGGCTGTGCTGACGGGCTTGGCGAGAGCATGCCACCTGGAATCGATGTTCTGGCGGGCCGACCTGTTTCTTGGCTTAAACTCACCCATGCGGCGAGCGCTTCTGAGGGAGAGGGGGCGGTTTTAGGCACCTATGAGCTGCTTCCCGCGACGATCCCGAATCTTGAGGGACGGACACATTTTTATTGGTCGAGTGGATCGGCTTTCGATGCTTGTGTTAGAAATAATCCCGGCATTGTGAGTGGTTTCCATGCATGCGGCCCCGGTGCTACCGCTGCGCATCTGGCCAAGAAATTGGGGCCGCAAGGCAAGTTGCGCATCTTTTTAAACGAGACTGCCTGGCGCCAAGAAGTGCTTCAATAAAATTTTTAAGTGAGAATGAACGTGAACGAGAAATTTCAAAATGCCCTGCATCGCAAGCCTCAAAAAACCCCGCCGATTTGGTTGATGAGACAAGCGGGACGCTATCACAGTCACTATCGAGCCTTGCGTGAGAAACATAGCTTTGTTGATTTGTGCAAAGTCCCTGAGTTGGCGGCAGAGACTGCGCGTGGTCCGGTGGCTGAATTTGATTTCGACTTGGCAATTTTATTCAGCGATCTTTTGTTTCCGCTCGAGGCGCTCGGAATGCCGCTTGAGTACGGCGACGGGGGGCCGCAACTTGGCTGGCAGCTGTCGCGGGCGAATATTTCCACTCTCAAAAGTCCTGATGATGCATTCCCTGATTTGAAATTTCAGGGCGATGCCGTTCGTGCAACCCGCGAAGTCTTGCCGAAAGATAAGAGTCTGATCGGTTTTGTGGGCGGAGCCTTTACCTTATTTTCATATGCGATGGGCTGCCGTCGTAGCGATCGTTGCGAAGAGGCTAAGCGTGAGTGGCCGCTCTTCGAAGATTTCGCGCGCGAGTATCTTATCCCGCTCACGCGGGCGCAAATCGAGTTGCAGCTCAAGGCTGGCGCTGAAGTCGTGATGATTTTGGATCCCTTGGCCGGTGTAATTGGGCCGCAGTGGTTTCGAGAACGTTATCTGCCGATGCTGTCCAGCACGTCTGACGGGCTCAGCGGTGCAACTGGATATTACCTGAGAGGCGCGTCGGACGCGCATCTTACTGCACTTGCTACGGCGAATTTGCCGCTCGCGGGTGTTGGCTTCGATCATCGCTTCGAAATGAAAGACTGGCTTGGGCGATTCCAGAAGGGATTTGTGCAGGGGAACTTTGAAGAGGCGCTGCTGTTCCTTTCACCTAAGGAACTGGAGCAAGAGCTGGAACGTTACTTTGCTCCAATTGCGGCGCTCTCGCCGCAAAACCGACTTGGATGGGTGTGTGGGCTTGGTCACGGCGTTTTGCCGAAAACCCCTGAAGAGAATGTAAGACTCTTCGTACAGAAAGCTCGGGCGATGTTTGCTTAAGAATACGTGTGGAGTGCCGATGCAATTTTCAGAGTTAGTAAAGAAGTACGATGTGCCAGCTCCTCGCTACACGAGCTACCCGACGGTTCCGTATTGGACTGATACGCCGACTGCGCAGGAGTGGATTGAAAGCCTGCGGCGGACACTCACTCGCGATAAGAATTATTCGATCTATGTTCATTTGCCGTTCTGCGAAACGCTATGCTCCTTCTGTGGTTGTAATACGGTAATTACACGCAATCATAATAATGAGGGGGAATACCTCGAAGCGCTCGAGAAAGAGTGGAAGAATTATAAGCGACTCGTCCCCGAACTAGAGTCACTTCTGCCCAAACAGTTTCACTTAGGTGGTGGTACTCCGACCTTTTTCTCAGCGGCACACTTGGAACGTTTGCTCTCTAATTTCCTGCCGCGTCGTGGTTCTGCAGCGACGCAGGTGGAGGGCTCTGTTGAAGTCGATCCAAGGCATTGCACGCGTGAGCAGCTCGAAGTGATGTACGCCTACGGTTTCGAGCGTATTAGTATCGGCGTGCAGGATCTCGATCCACAGGTGCAGCGCGCGGTGAATCGATTGCAGCCCCTGGAGATGACACAGGCTACCGTTGATAGCGCCCGCAGTATCGGATACACCTCGGTAAATTTCGATTTGATTTACGGATTGCCCAAGCAAACGCTTGCGTCCATTGCGGAGAGCATGAAGAAGACGCTCGAGCTGCGTCCGGATCGCATCGCTTTCTATAGCTTTGCCGTTGTCCCATGGATGAAACCGGCGCAAAGCAGCCTTGAAAAGTTTCTGCCGAACGCCGAAGAAAAACGCCATATTTTCGAGCTGGGGCGCACTATGCTGCTCGAAGCCGGATATGTCGAGATCGGTATGGATCACTTTGCTTTGCCTGATGAAGCTTTGTCGCAAGCCATGAATTCCGGTGAGCTGCACCGTAATTTCATGGGCTACACTGAAACGAAGAGTTCGGTCTTGTTGGGCCTCGGGGCCAGTTCAATTTCTGAATCTGAAGATTGTTATCATCAGAATGAAAAAAATCTAGCGGATTACTATCGCCGTGTGGCCGCAGGGGAGATACCTACTTTGCGCGGACATCGCCTGACTGAGCAGGATATGCAGCGACGACAGCAGATCTTGGATCTAATGACGCGCTTCGAAACCGAAGTGACGTTGGAACAACGCGAGACCGTTCGTGGGTTGCTCTCGGAGCTGATTGCAGATCAATTGGTTGATTTGCAAGAAGACACTCTGACGATTCTGCCCGCTGGACGTCCGTTTTTGCGCAATGCTTGCGTTGCCTTTGACGATCGCATGAATGCGGCTCGTCCACGCGATAATTTGTTTTCAAAAGCGGTATGAGCGAAAGCGCATGTGATGTGGCCATTGTTGGTGCCGGAGTCACAGGGCTGGTTGCGGCGCTATTGGCGCAGCGCGCCGGGGCGCGAGTAAGGCTTTTTGAGCAATCGACCTGCGGAGGATTGATTCAGTCTGCGCGTGTTGAGGGCTTCACTCTTGAGTGTGGTCCCAATGTGTTTGTCGAGCGCCCTGAGTTTCTAAGCCTTTTGCAGTCTATCGGGCTGACGAAAGACATTGAGTATCCGGTCTTTGAGCGCCCGCGTCAGCTTGTCTATTCTCAAGGCGCCTTTCATCAAGTTCCTGATTCGCCGCTTAAGGCCTTGCGCACGCCGCTTCTCGAAGGGGCTGCCAAGCGCAAAGCTTTGTTTGCCATGCTGCGAAATAAGTATCCTGGTAAGCTTACGAGCGATGTGAGTGTGGCTGAATTTTTCCTGCCTTTGATTGGCAGACGAGGGGTCGATAAAATTTTAGAGCCCGCACTGCGGGGAATTTACGGAGGAGAGTGCGAGCGTCTCAGTAGTGAGTTTCTCTTCCCGTTGCTTTTTGAGCGCATCAAGCAGTCCGGTAAGCTGCGCTCCGGTGCGAGAGCAAAGCGACCAAAGGCTTTCCGCTTGCGCGGAGGAAATGACAAGCTGTCTCGTGCCCTAGAGCAGGTATTGCAGGCGCAGACCGTGGTTCACTCGCGGGTGACCTCGTTGTCGCGAGATAGTGAGGGGTTCACTCTCACCACTGATACGGGGCAGTTTTTCCGCAGCGCTTCGGTAGTACTGTCGGCGGGCAATAATGCTGCGGAGCTTCTGGCAGGCTTTGATGCCGCTTTGGCTGCCGACTTGCAGAAAGTACCGGCAGTTGGTCTTGAAGTGCTACATGTCGCCGTCGATGCGCTTCTCCCGAGCGCGCAGGGCGCTTTCGGAATGCTCTTGCCCGCTGAATCAGAGAGCAGAGTTTTGGGGATCATGTTCAGCTCACATTTATTCCCCAGCGCTGCTCCGCCCGGACAGGAACTTTTGACGATTTGTTTGCGTCCTGCGTCGGCTGGCACTGCCTGCACGCCTGCTGAGTCTTTGCGTGAGGCGCGTTATTTTATTTCGAAAGTTTCATCGTGTGAGCCTCGCGTGCTTAAGCAAACCATATGGCCCTGCGCCTTGCCGAAGTATTGTGTCGGGCATATGGATATGGTGCGCCGGGCGCGCGCGCTTGAAGCGCGTGTGCCGGGACTATTCTTAATCGGTCGTGATGTCGGTAAACCGGGAGTTAGTGACCGCGTCAGTGCAGCTTTTCAGTGGATGGAGACATGGAAAACGTCGCAATCAATCAATGTGCCTCTTCAGGCTGCGCTCAGCAGCAGGAGTTCCTCAAGCAGTGCGCTCAGTGCGGAGAGCATTGCAGAAAAATTAAGCCCGTCCTTGAGAGGGAACGGGTAGGCGTATTAATCGCGCAGCTCGGTACGCCTGAGGCTCCGACGGCCGCCGCCCTCAGGCCGTATCTGCGTCAGTTCTTGTCAGATCGTCGCGTCATCGAGGTGAATCGACTGCTGTGGTTCTTTATCCTAAACGCTATCGTACTGCCGTTTCGACCGAAGCGCTCGGCGCGCTTGTACTCTAGAATTTGGGGCAAAGAGGGCTCTCCATTACTTACCATTAGCGAGCAGCAGACTCAGGGCTTTCGTGAACGCTTGGCTGAGGCGGATATCAGTGTTGAACTCGGGATGCGCTATGGTAATCCGTCTATCCCAAGCGCGCTCGATAAGCTGCTTGATGCTGGTGTCACTCGGCTGATTGTTTTTCCGATGTACCCTCAGTATGCGGCTGCCACGACCGCTTCGACCTACGATGCTGTTTTCGAGCATCTTCAGAAGCGTCGCTGGGTGCCGACCCTTAGTGTAGTTCCACCGTATCACCGTCATGCGGCGTATGTGTCAGCGCTGGCTGATTCAATAAACGAGCATATTGCGGGGCTCTCATGGAAGCCGCAGGCTTTAGTTCTTTCCTATCACGGTATTCCAAGATCTTATATTGAGAAGGGCGATCCGTATTGCTGTAGCTGTGTGGAAACAACTAAGCAACTCAAGCCTCTACTGAAACTCGATGGAATCGATCTGATTCACACGTATCAAAGTCGTTTTGGGCGCGACCCATGGCTTGAGCCGTACACCTCGGAAGTGTTCGAGAAGCTGCCAACTCAGGGTGTTAAGAACATCGTAGTTGCAGCACCTGGGTTCACCGCGGACTGTTTGGAAACTCTTGATGAGCTTGGCAATGAAGGGAAGCACCAATTTACGGAGGCGGGTGGCGATAAGTTCTCAGTCATTCCTTGCCTCAATACCCACTCATCGTGGATGTCGGCAATGGAGAAGATCGCAACGCCGCTCTTGAAAGCCATGCGTGAAATTTGAGCGCGGTTCGAGAAGAATAGAAAGAGAAGACAAGATAGTAAGTCTTAAGAAACTTCGATACATACCTCAGTGAGAAGGCAAACGAACCGGAGGGTATCCCGTGATACCCTCCGGTTCTCCCAATCATGGAGACCGGGTGGGGTCTCTCATGCGTTGGTGCCCGTGGTGTGGTCAACGACGCCGGCGCCCGATGGTCGTCTTGGGCGGGCCGGTGTCATCGAAGGTTGCGCCCATGGAGTTCTCGCCGGTCGTATGGCAGAGGTCCATGCTGTTGCGGCGGCTCGGAGGGGGCGTGGACCAGGGGGTGCGGAACTTCGACGGCATGGGTATCTCCTTGCAGCATCAGGGAGCTGCTTCTCACCCGAACCTCAACTTCATTTGCCCTACGTGGCAACCATAAAGACGAGGCCATAAAAGGCAAGCGCGTAGGCAGTTGCATTTTACGGCACCGTCTTTGGGATTATTGGTTGCGAAGAAGGGGGCGAAGAGAAAACCAAAACTGACTTACTATCTTGCTCGGTAAGTGCCGCCAAAAGCGGAATTTGCCGAGCAAGATAATTATCTTGGGGTACTTCTACACAGCTAGCGGACTAAAGAACTGTCGGTGCGCAAGGCACAAACAAGCCCATCTAATGCCTGTTGTGGTCTTGCGTCAACAATTTTTCCACACAAAATTAAAGATTCTCATCGATCTTTGCAGAATATTTTTCTTGACTCTCGGGGTAGGAGGGCTTTCGCAATGCCAACTTGACCCTCAACGCGCGAAAGTATTAAGCTACCCAAGAATTCGTTCTTGGGAAAACGGTGCAATTCCGTTGCGGGCCCGCCGCTGTAATCGGGGACCGGCTTTAAGACGCTCACTGAAGAAATTTGGGAAGAGCAAAAGCCGGGTTTGATCCGAAAGCCAGAAGACCTGCGAATTCACTTCGACTGCATGCTCGTGGAGTGGCTCTAGCAGTCTAAACGCTTGTCTATTTTACAGATGCGAAACCAAGGTGCTGCGTTCCTACGCGCGGCGTCGACGTGCGCACTCTCGCCAGTAAGGAGCCATCGCCCATGCTAGAACATCTTTCGTCGAGTTCCACTATTCAAGAGTCCCGAAGTACCGCTTCTCGGTTCGTTGGCGGAGCCGGGCCCGCTGAGCATCCTGAGCCTACGCACGAGATTGAGGCAGAAGAAGCTGACACCGCCGGTTTCATTCATACGCTGGACATGCAGCTCGAAGTGCTTGCGGCCCTATATGGACTGGAGCGCAAGGGGCTGGAGGAAGTGGCAAAAATGATTGGAGCGAATATCGCGAGCGGTGTGTTCGAGCACGATTTACTGCAAGCGGTGCTCAAGATCGACTATCGCCTTTTGGGGGGAGAGCTGTGTTGTCAGGGTCAAACGCTTCGTCAGTTGCTGTTTCCCGATCAGGAAAAGCTGGCGGCTTTGGATCCGGACGGCACCTATAAACCGATGCCCAAGCAACTGGCGCGGCAATTAATGAATGCGCAGCGTGCCTTCGCGGATAGCCCGGAAGTGGGTGCGGTTATCGTATCAAGCCCTGACTACGGGAGACGTAATCATGTGCAGGTTTTTACGCGCGATAGGAGTGACCCGGATCTAATTACTTCGACCACCTTTGTGGTCAAAAGCGATGCTGCGGAATTGAACAGATTCGTCGCTTCTTTGCGCAGACAACTGGGAGGTAGTACCAATGGGAAAGTTGGAGTGGAGCAGGAGGTGGTTTTGCGCGACTCTGCTCGCGACCTCGATTTGAATGAAGTGGCGAAGGCCGCGGAAGCCGCCTACCTTGGCAAGACGATCGATGCAGAAGCGCGAGGATTCCTCGATAGTTTGTATGCCGCCGCATGGCCGGAACAGGATCGTCACAAGGCGCAGAAAGCCTTGGCGGCAGAGATCGAGGCTATCGTACTCAAGCATGTAAAGAAGTACGAGACGGCGGGTGAGCAGCAAGAAGCGCTTATCGAAATTACTCACGGATTGCGCGATCTCGCTCATCAGCTCCTTAAAGCCGAAGTCGGACTGAACGAGCCGAGCATTGCTCTCGTGCAGGAACCCGCGCTGCAAGTTGAAAGACCGCAAGAGCTCTCAACGGAAATGGATCGCATGGTGGCGGCTAATCCCATGGTGCGAATGATGCTTAAGGGGTTGCAGTCGTCTCTCGCTCAACCCGGCATATCGAGTTCGTTTACTGAAGCTGTCTCACGGACGATTCGAGATTTGCTCGATCCTGGGAGCGAGACCCCGGCTCTCTATCGGCAAGAGTCTCGCGCCGTCCGAATTTTACGGCTGCTTGATGCGGTTTCGCAAACAAGCGGAGACAAGAAACTGAGCGAGGAACTGCAAGTTTTCGGTCTGATGCTTGAATCGGAATTGGAACGGGCCGAGAAAGCTGCTCGTATCGCTGTACCGTCAAAAGTAAGAGGTGCTCTGCCTATTTCGCCTTCCGTGAAACGACAAGAAGAAGCTGTGCTCGCTCCAGCCGCGAAGCCATTTCAGCCCGGCGCGGCGGAACGGGTGGCGTTAGAAAGAGATATCTCTGCTGCTGTGAAAAGAGTAAGCGAATCCCTGCGCCCTAAAGCCGTTTCGTTATCTGGAACAGCTGAGCGCACCTCTGACCCGCTGAAAGGAACACGGGCCGAGATTCTCAAGAATTTACGCGAGCAGGCTGAGGCGGAAGGCTTGGACGTCGGCGAGATATCAGCGCGCCTCGGGTCGAGAGGGTCGCTGCGCGAAATGGAGGAGGCTCTCATTTTTGAAATCGTGCAGTCTCTAGATTTGCCGCATGAAGAGCGCGTCACGATTCTGCAAGCGGTCGGAATGAACGGGGCCGCTTTGGAAATTGTGGAGTCGATCTCCAGGAAAATGCAGGTGCAGAATCGCTACAAGCTTAGTGGTGCGCGCCTGTCAGCTGCTGCGTAGCGACGAGTTAGAATCCGAGCCAGTGCAGGCCTTGCGATAAGATTCCACTGGATAGTATCCAACGGGTTGCTTCGAAGACGATAATCGACAAGGCCGCTGTGCCCATAACGTTGCCTAAGGTGAGCGGGGCGTTCCATGTTGGAACGGTGGCCAGGGGAGCCGTCTTACCCGGAGCAGCATTGACGATCTTGGCGTGCTCTTGTGCTACATTTTGGACCGTGGGGTTCGCTAATGGATGCTTCAGGAAGTAGGCCACTTCCGCCGCGTGAGCTCGCCCCACCAGGATGTTTTTCTGTCCTGGGACTTCCCAATGACGCAACAGTTCGGCCATATAAGCCGAACGCAACTGGCAATGATTAAGCTCTAAGCCGTGCCGCAGTTTATACTCGATTGCCACGTACGGCGGAAATCCACCCGAAGCGATTATTTGTTCGGGAATTGCAGATATTTTCTTCAACGAGGGAAAAAGCCCGACATCTCCAAGGGCTACCTGATCATCTTTCTCGGCATCAACGCGTGAATTTTCCGCGATCATTTCGAACGGTGAGTTCGGCCCAGGGATTAGATGAGCGAGAACCCCCAGCTGCATTTGTGCGGCTGCGGAAATCTGCTCGAATGCGGAGCGGGATTTAACCATCTCAGTTACCACGCGATGGTCTTTCAGCTCGATAGAGTCTGGAATACTAAAAACTGAGCCCAGGTTCTGTTCATGCATCCAGTTCGTTCCGTCTTGAACTGTTTTGCTTATTGCATCAACCGAACGACTTCCAAGAAGGAAGGAATGTACAACGCCCAGTATGCCGTAACTTTGCCCAGCGACTTCAACTTTCAGCAGAGGCACAGGAGCGCTCAGCGCTTCGCTTCCGTAGCGCGGACCCATTTCCTTACAGGCGGCTAACCAATCACGCTCTACATGACGAAGAAAGCGAGTTTCGGAAGGGAAGGTCACTCCCTTATCTTTGTACACTTGCAAGAGATCTGCTGTGCTATCGACACTTGTGAGCTCCGCGTAGGTAAGACGAATGCGCGCGGGCCGCTCGCTAGCAGGAGTGGCTAAAGACTCAGAAAAGTTCAGCTGGGCCAAATCGAGCGGTGCGTCTGCATCGATAGGCTTTGAGTGAGTTAAGGGTTCTACTTGGTCTACATTTGCTGCGGCGCTGGGGCGATTCAAGGACTGCTCGGCTAAGGACATGGCTTTGAACTCCACTCGTATCAGTCCCTCGTAGAATAGCCGATGTGCGAAAGCTAACCACGCGGCTGAGAACGTGTGTTCGGGCGGGCGCATCGAATTGCAGCCCTAAGCATCGAGGCCGATTAAGAAATTACCCCCAGTCCGGAGCGTCGTTGCGGGTGTGCGACAAGAAGCTTGAAAACTCGCATAACTATTGAAAGCTTTTACCTTTTTGTTGTACCGCGAAATGCCTGAACAGGGCCCCAGCAATGCGAAGCGTGTGACGGGAGACTTAGCGCTGCCGAGTGCTATGCATGACGACCGCACGGAACTTGCCGTTCGCCATGCAACAGGTTCACTCACCGAGCGCGATGCCTTAACCGCAGGTACGCACTCTACTGCGCGCAATATTCTTTCTGGTTGGCTCGCGGCAGATCGTGTAGCTCGCGTGGCGGAACGCAGAGAGCGCAGCAGCGAGACTACTTCCGAAGTTGGAAATCCGTATCCCGAACTCAACGCGTTAGCTCCAGTGCCGCGCGCAGGCGACCTTCTTGGGCAGCCCTTGTCGTCAATTTCACAGAATCCTCTTGAGGACTATCGACTGCGACGCGGCTTTAGTTCGTTGCGGGAAGAAATCTATACTGAATTGGCGAGAGGATGTAGCGTCGCTGCCGGGCTGAAAACTCTCAATGAGTGGACGCGCAAGCATATCATGTCCGGCAGTATCGACGCAGAGGGGCTTCCCGTCGGCAGCACCTGTAAGAGTCTCGCCGATGCTAAGCGCTTATTTCCTGAGCTTACGGTTTCAGAGCTGGCCTTCCTTTCTCTCGTCGCAACTGTGCCAACGTGCTTTAAGACCGCTTCGACAGGATTTGATGCAAAATCTGCACGCGCTTCAGAGTATGGCAAGACTTCCACGCTGAGCGAGAGTGATTCGCGCGCTACCCCTATGCAGCTGGAGTTGCGTACCGATGGAATCTGCTACGCAACTAATCAGTCGCGATTGGGAGGTGACGGTACCTACGGCGATCCGGATCGAAGCCAGACTAACCCGCACGATCGAGAGATAGTGGCGTACCGTCCCGGAGTCGCCGAGCGACTGCAACAACTTATCATCCTCTCTATCGACTCGCCGCGTTTATTTGAGTTGGTGCGCTCTCAGACCACCGATTCGCTCTCGGTCGGCGTGGGCCGTATTCAGCAACTCGCGCTTAACCGCGTTCAGGGACGCGAGGGTGATTCCATCGCTGGGGCAGGTGGTGCAACTCAAGACCGAAGGAGTGTGGATTTACCGTCAGTACGCGATGACCTGCAGGCGCTCACACCTGAAGCGAGAGACGCCGTACGCCAGGAGGAACAGCTCATTGCGAGCCGTGTGCTCCGCGCGAAAGTGAGCCATACCGATGGCAGTCGATTGGGCAGTCAGGAGCTGATTGAGCTTATTGGAATACTGAGAGATATCCCGGCATGTCTGCTGCAGGAGAAGCCGTTTACAGGTTCAGTTCTGTTCGATGGCGCTAATCTCCTATTTGCGAAGAAACCCGACGAAACGATCGTAGAAGTTTGTCCTCTTGAATTTCAGTGCGCTGAATCGCTGCGACACGCGATTTTCCACGAGTCGACGCAAACTGCCGAAACAAATCGCACCATGCTTAGGGTTGAGAGTGAACTGGTATCGCGAGTTCATGGCAACCTCTTTGGAAACTTGCTGCAGAGCAATCCGTCATCGCCAGAGTTGCAGCATTCGCTCTCACGCATCGAGTATCTCAGTGTCGAATTATTTAGAAGCCACGGGGTAAATGTACTTGGCAGCGCAATGCGTGAGTTTCGCGCAGATCAGCCGGAGACCGTGGAAGCGGAGCAGACGCGCGTGCGGCTGAAACTGAGCGTCGCGGAAATGGAGCAGCTTCAGAGTGTCATTGAACGCTTGCCCGCCGATTTGTTTTTTTCGATTCGGAATATCGAGAAGGAACAACGGGGAATCGGCGCAAGGGAATTTACCTCTACCAACCAGACCTGCCTTGTTTCGTACGAAGCCGAGTCTCAAACCATCCGAATATTGGAACTACAGGAGCTGCCTTTCACTGACCTCCACGCCGACGCACGCGGCGAACGCGCCTTTTTGCTGGCGCAGGCTATCGGCAGCTCACTTTGGCCTATGCTGAGCGAGCGGGAATTTTGGTCGCAGATTAGATTGGCTGAGGCGACGAATCCGCGTGAAATACGGGAGGCTCTCGCTTCAGCTCAGAATGAGGCTGAATTATTCGCCATCGGCTCCCGCTATCTTCGCCCCGGAAGCGAGCTGCAGCACGCTAACTTTGTGCATCCGAGTGGACTTGATACCGCGCGGGCAGACTTTGCCGGTTGTTTTGCCGCGTATTGCGTCGCGCCGGAACAGTTTCGAGCGCTAGGTCTTGAGAATACCGCTGTCGAAGCCAAGCGTCGCTGGATAGAGGCGTTCGTGCAAGAGCGCGGTTTGCAAATTGAGAATTCCGGGGATGATTTGATCTCCCTTGCAGATGCGCGCAAGGGACTCTTAGCTCATTTCAAAAATATGCCCGATATTACTTCGCAGGATGGCATTGCTGAGTATCTGGCCAATAAGAATCGCTCGGAAGAGGCTGAAATTATCGATGAAGATGATGATGAGCATGAGGGGGTTGAAGTTACCAGCAGAGCCGAAGTCACCTTGCGGACGAAGCGCGATCAAATAGTAAAAGAACTGAAGGGTGGTGTTGAAGGTGCTTTTAGCGGTGCCGACGAGTCTGATGTGCAGGCAATCGCCGAGCGCCTGTACGATGGGTTGCTCAACGACGAGATCGACGATGCCATCGCCGATATTCTTGATGAGTATGAAGAACTTGCCGACTACCTTGATGGGGATGATTTTGAGGATGCAGAGGAGGTTCTGAGAGGAATTACGGAGGAGCTTGACCTCTCTAGTTTTGATAAGAAAAGCGACTCTGAGGATAGTTGATTGACTTTGACTCACCTTAAGCTATGCCGCCGTTCTCACGAACTTGGACGCTCTAGAAGCGCGAATGGGGCCCGGCATCTTTATAGTCAATTCGAGTAATTAGCCCGCTGATTCAACCTGGGTTCTGAAAAAGTTTGACTGAGCCTGGGCGGCACAGTATCTCTACTGCACCTTATCCTGTAGTTCAGAGATGTTGTATGCCACCAGTAAGTTCTCAATCCTCACAAAGCCTTTCTAGTCCAGCG
>JAFLCA010000078.1 GCA_017302875.1 Deltaproteobacteria bacterium | reverse complement strand
CTCGACTTGTTCGAAGCGGCGTGTGTGCGAATGCAAACTTTGCGAGGGTCAGCGGGCAGAGCAGCCAAACACTCGAAACAGCCATCGGTAATCTCAGCCAGGTCCGCTAGGGTGCGGGACTCTAGGAAGTCGACCGGAGCTTTAGCGAAGACAGCAGAGGCTAGGGCGCTGGGACTTAGGTCGAGGTCGGCGCTGTGCTTATGCTTTCCGGAGCCATCAGCCAAAAAATCGCTGAGCTTCTTCACTTTATCTGTAGAGGTGCGTTTCTTTTTGAGGGCCGAATTGCTCGGGTCCTGGTTCTCTCTCATATATCTATCCGGAATGACTTTGGTTCTAGCGACGGTAGAGTTTTCGGAAGGCTAGTCCGCCCAGGGAGGAAGCCCCGCGTACTATATATATAGCCACCAGTTGTCCCAAATTACCCCGTTTCCCCCGCCGACTCAATTAGGCCTTTTTGTCGACTCGGGACACCCACCTTATGGATACCGAGCCATATCCGGTTTAGGACACCCACATATTGAGAAGGCTCTAAGAGCCTTAAGATATTGAGATTATGTGGGAAACTGCCTGTCCTAAGTTGCTGCCCGTACAAAGGCGGGTGTCCCATAATTGCGTCTCAGGCGGTCGGGAAGCTCGGTGAGAGCCGGGGGCGGATATCAGCCAGTTATGAAAAAAATGCGGACCTTATCGGCAGCTCTGCCAAGAAACTGTACACTTTTGTGTATATTTTTTTTGACGCATCTTCGATTCAGGATTTTTGACACTCCCCTAAAATTTTTCCCGAAGAATTTCCGCATAGGTTCTCATCTCTTACTCTGAAGTTTGTTCGGGGCCGTTCCCGAAAGTCAACTTCCCAACAGTGTCGAAGTGCCTGGTACGCGACTTGCCATAGTCCTGACACAGGCGCTTCGAGACGGACGGTTTTTGCGATGTCGACCGAAGATGTGTGAACCAATTGGTTTTACCGTTTTCGAAGCGTGAGTTCCAAGGAAGGTTTTTAGCTAAGGAGAGCACAATGCAGACCCATGTAGCGGGCAGCCAAGAGGCGTCTTTTGATTCCACCTCTGCGAATCAAGCCACCACACAGCGTTCAAGCACTTCAATTCGTCAGACTTCATTTGCTGGAATTATCAGTGAATGCTCGTCAATGCAGAAAGTCTTCTCTGTCGTTGAGAAGGTTGCGCGTACTGACACCACGGTATTGGTGCTTGGTGAATCGGGAACCGGCAAAGAATTGATTGCTCGCGCAGTGCACAAATTGAGCGGACGGACAGGCAAGCTTGTTCCCGTGAACTGTGGCGCCATTCCCGAGGAAATATTGGAGAGTGAGCTGTTCGGACATGAGAAGGGATCCTTCACTGGCGCAATAAATTCCAAGATCGGTCGCTTCCAACTGGCGGACAACGGGACCATTTTCCTCGACGAAATTGGTGAAATGAGCCCGAAGCTTCAAGTTAAGTTGCTGCGTGTGCTGCAAGAGAGAAAAGTGGAGCCGGTTGGATCTACGCGTACAATTGATATCAATGTCCGAGTAATTGCAGCAACTAATAAAGATCTTAAAGAAGAGGTGAAAGCGGGGCGCTTTCGTGAAGATCTTTTTTACCGTCTGCAAGTGGTCCCGATTGAGCTTCCGGCGCTTCGCGCTCGTGGCAATGATATCGAGATTCTCGTCGAACATTTTATGGCTCGCGCTTGCGGCAACCTTTCCAAGCCAGTCGTGGAATTCAGCCCCGAAGCAATGAAAACAATGCAATCTTATCCCTGGCCTGGCAATGTCCGTGAGCTTGAGAATTTGATCGAGCGGCTAGCCATCCTCGCCGACACCGATCGATTGCTGCCGCAGGATCTGCCTGACTACTTACGGGGGCAGCAGAATGCGTGCGAGATAATTGAGCTCGGCGAAGATCTTCCCTCACAAGGGGTCGATTTCAACGATTTAGTTGAAAAGTTCGAGACGCGATTGATATCGATGGCGCTTTCCAAGACGAATTGGAACAAGAAGGCAGCCGCTCGTTTGCTCCATCTGAATCGTACTACACTCGTTGAGAAGATTAAGAAGAAGGGCTTGGCTGAGAAGATCGAAGTGACCGTAGAGGACGATCGTGATGATGCCGCGCCTGCGATGATGTCTGGTCTATTCCGCTTAAACGAGTAGGGCAGCCATGAAATCGCGTATGATTTTGGGAGCCCTTGCGCTCCTCATTCAAACCGCAGTGGCTGGCTCTGCAAGCGCCCAACATCCGGTTGAGGTGCAGCGACTTGCAGCCTCTGGAGACTATTTCGTCGCGCTTACGACCTTCGAGCGGATGCCAAAACGGGTCGCTACAACTCAGAGCGTGATGGCCGCTGCGCGCAGTGCCTGGGCGTTGGGGTTATCCTCTCGCGCTATAGAGGAGTTCGATCGTGCGTTGCGTGATGAGAAGTTAGCCCCTGAGGATCAGGCTCGCATTTACCTTTCGAAGGGTATTATTGAGTTCCAAGAGGGACGCTATCAAGTTGCTGCGCTACATTCCGAAAAGTGTGTTGAGACCCTCAATGCCATGGAAGGGGCCGGCCCAAATCCACTGAGGGCAAAGGCGTACCTGTTATGGGGTGATAGCCTCAGTAAACTAAATTCCTTGGGTGATGCCGAGCAGAAGTATGTGCAGGCACTCGATGATGCTGCGAGTGATGACCAGCCGCAGATAAATTTCTCACTGGGAAAATGCCGCGCCCAGATTGGAAAGTATGAGCAAGCGCGTGAGAATTTTGAATTGGTTCCGCTTAATCACGAGCTGACAGCAGACACAATTCGCAACCTCGCAAGTCTTGCGCTCGATACGGGGAAGATTTCATCGGCCACCTTCTGGTTGCAGCGGGGACGCTCTGAGTATCCGGATAGTTTTCTAGATAGTTGGGTTGACTATGCTCTCGTGAAGTCTGCAATCAGCGAAAATAATTTGCCGGTCGTGCGCGAGATTCGGGCTGGCGCCGCGAAGAAGTACCCCCCTTCTGATCAGTGGCTGATCCTTTTGCAAGCCGCGGCAGAAGAATTCGAATGGTCCAAGCGCGCAGCAGAATCAAAGGAGGGGCAGCCATGAGAAATACTCAGAACACCCTTTTGGTTGAGACCACTATTGAACCCAATATGTTGGAGCAGGCTTTCGAGCGCTTCAATGAGGCCAGCAAGCGTCTGGAAGTCCGCTATGAAGCGCTGTTACGTGAGACCGAGATTCTCCGTGAACAAGTGCGTGAGAAAGACCTGGCAATTCAGCGTGCCGAGAAGCTTGCGATGTTAGGTGAAACGGCTGCCGGAATCGCTCACGAAGTGAGAAATCCCCTCGGAGCTATGAAGCTCTTTGTGTCCCTTCTGCAACGCGACTTGGCGGATCGCCCGGAGTCGGTAAAAATTTTATCTCACATCGATCAGAGCATTTGTACTCTTGACCATGTTGTCTCGAACATCTTGCAGTTTGCGAAGAAACAGAATGTCTCGTTCTCGCCCGTCAATGTCCACTCGGTTCTGAGTGAGCAAATTGAGCACTTTAGATTGGGGCCAGCGTCATCAGCATTCTCGGTGAGTCTAGTCGGAGAGCCCTTTCTCATGGGCAATGAGCATGCCCTGAGACAAGTTTTCTACAACCTATTGTTAAATGCTCAGCAAGCAACCAGATATCAGGGGCAAATTTGGGTGTCCGCGAATCGGGAGACCGGCGGATCTCTCAAGATTGTGATCCGGGACAGCGGTCCAGGGATCGAGTCAGCGGTGATGGAGAAGGTCTTCGACCCATTCGTTACCACCAAGAATGAGGGGACAGGCTTAGGCTTAGCCGTAGTTCGCCAAATCGTAGAAGACCACGGCGGAACCATCGCAGGAAGTAACAACGGCGGCGCCGAGTTCACCCTATCCTTTCCCGGAGATCGGACACCCAGAAGTTGAAGAAAAGGAAGGGGCCCATTCCCTTCATTGGGATCTAAGATTGGGACACCCAGGTTTTAAGGATGATGAAATATGACACGTGATGCAAAGATTCTAGTAGCCGACGACGATCCGCAGATGCAGCTGGCCATACAGTCCTGTTTGGCCCGAAGTGGCTATCAACTAACTATGGTTGGCGACGGAAAATCAGCGACGGAAAAACTAGAAAGTGATTCCTTTGACCTGGTTATCACTGATCAGCGGATGCCAGAAATGACGGGGCAGGAACTGATGAGCTGGATCCAGCGAAAGGAAATTGCCACCCCTGTTATCATGATTACGGCGCATGGAACTATCACTCAAGCCGTCGAGGCAATGCAGGCTGGCGCTGCGGATTTTATTGCGAAACCGTTTTCGACTGAAGATCTTGAGCGCATCGTTGAGCGTGTACTTAGCCCCGAGAATGCCGCGTTTCGCGCAAAGGGCAAGAAGGCGGCCAAGGGTCGACCCATTATTACCAACGATCCTATCATGATTCGTATGTTGGAGGTCGCTGAGGCGGTCGCGCGCAGTGATGCAACGGTATTGATTCAGGGGGAGTCGGGAACCGGCAAAGAGCTGATTGCCCGGCTGATACATGCTTCGAGCCCCCGAGTGCATCAACCTTTTGTTGCGGTCAATTGTGCTGCACTTCCGGCTACTTTGCTTGAAAGCGAGCTCTTCGGTCACGAGAAGGGGGCTTTTACTGGGGCACAGAATCGCAAAATCGGAAAATTCGAACTCGCCCAAGGGGGCACCATTCTTCTTGATGAAATTTCGGAGATGGAGTTAGCACTGCAAGCGAAGCTATTACGTGTCCTGCAAGAGCGGGAGGTGGATCGAGTGGGTGGACAGAGTCCTATTTCCATCGACGTGCGTGTCCTCGCTACAACCAACCGTAATCTGGAAGAGACGGTAAAGGCGGGTAAGTTCCGAGCCGACTTGTACTATCGCCTGAATGTCATCCCCTTAACTCTACCGCCATTGCGGCAGCGCCTGAGCGACATTAAGTTGTTAGTAGAGCATTTCATGCGGCAGTACCTCGGAGATGAGGCGCCAGCTTTAAGTGGCGAAGTTCTCACTGCATTGCAGCGTCATCCGTGGCCCGGCAATGTTCGTGAGTTACAGAACGCGGTCGAGCGAGCGGCCATCCTCTCGCGTGGCCAGACTCCTCGGGAGGCTGATTTCCTTCTGGGACAGGCAAATAGCTTGGCATCGCAAGTCACCGTCGAGGTGACTCAGAGTGATGCTGAACCTACGAGCGGAGCTGGTCTTTCGATCCGATCGGGGACAACCGTGCAGGAAATGGAGAAAGCGCTTATATTAGAAACCCTACGGGCAACTGAGAACAATCGCACTCTCGCGGCAAAGATGCTCGGAATCAGCATTCGAACGCTTCGCAATAAGTTGCACGAATATAACTTTGAGGGTCCAGAGTAGCGCGAGCTAAGTGTGGTCTGCGGCGATCTATCACCCGGCATCCTCGGTCATGCAGTGACCAATCCATGAGCCTATAGGATCTCAACGCGATTTTCCTCGTCGCGCTGATCCTATGAGGGCGAATTGGGACAGGCGGATTCTTCACTCAATTTAGCAACTTTCCTCACCAAAGTACGAACAGTTCAGTAGAGCACTGGCGCTCTATGAGTATGTGAGGAATGTATGACTCAACCACGTCGTGCGGTCGTAAAGGGCGGAGAGGGCGTTTACCACTGTATCTCCCGATGTGTTCGGCGGGCCCACCTTTGTGGCTTTGATAAGCTTACTGGAAAGTCCTTCGACCATCGGAAGGAATGGGTGCGAGCCCGTCTGCAGCAGCTTGTAGAGATTTTCTGCATTGAACTACTGTCATATTCGTTGATGGGCAATCATCAGCATACCTTGCTACGCACGCGAGTCGATCGACTTGCCATGCTTACCGATCGTGAAGTCGCGCATCGCTGGTTGCTTCTCTATCCAAAAGAGGTAGTGATTGAGAAGGGGGTTCTGCGTCCGAGCGCCAAGGCGTTGGATGAACTGGCCTCTAATACGGAAAGAATCAGTGAGCTGCGCGTTCGGTTGGGAAGCATTAGTTGGTTTATGAAATCGTTCGCCGAATATATAGCGCGCCGCGCAAATCAGGAAGATGAATGCAAAGGAAGTTTTTGGGAAGGTCGATTTAAATGCTCGGCTGTTGAAGGTGAAGCTGCCATGCTGGCATGTTCGATCTATATAGACTTAAACCCAATTCGAGCTGCCATAGCCGATACCCCAGAAACTAGTGAGTTTACTAGCGCGTGGGAGCGAATTCGATCTTTGCATGGCCAACTCGCTGAAATCGGAGAGCCGCCGATTTGGCTTGCTCCGCTCGCCTCTACCCCTGAGCGGCGTGGATTCTTGTCTCTAACGCTGCTCGAATATTTGTCTCTTCTAGACACTACTGGAAGAGAGATGCGTAAAGGGAAAAGAGGACGAATTCCGGCACAACTAAATCCGATTCTTGAGCGCATAGGTCTGCGCGCCGACGCCTGGTTGAACGCGTCAGAAAATCTCGAGAAGCTCTTTTGCGCTCACATAGGGCATGAGAAAAAACTGAAGCAAATCGCCGCGATTCAAAGTAAACGATGGGTGAGAGGGATACGATCGGCTCGAAAAGTATTCATCTAACCTTGTCTTCCGTTGCACTTACCCAACATTACCCTTACCGGCAGTTCGCGTTGTCTTTTCTCCACATTCTTCCCGGCCGTCGATTTGAAAGTTTGTGAGTATGCTCGGCGGGTGGTTTGTCGAAGGAGCATAAAAGAGAACTCGCTGGTGTGGGCCTCGTTTGCTCGGGGCTAAATTAGAACTACGAGCTTCGTCAGCGAGCTCCGGAGGTTTGCTTTGCACCGGGCAGCTTCATTGGGTCCAGGCTTTCCCTGTAGAAATTTTTCATTCGTTTTTTCAATCTGTCTAACCTATCTACTCGAAGAAATTTGCCTGTCCCGATTCTCTTCTCTTTCTGACCTCCTTCTGACCTATCTTCCTGTCAAAAGTTCTGCCTGTCCCTAATGTCTTGAAGCTCCCGGTCGCGGAAGTTGCCTGTCCCATGTCTGACCGTTAGTGTCAAAATTCCGTCAAAAGCTTGACTCGATAGCCAACAAATCAACTCCCTATTGATGCTAACTTATTGAAAATACCAGGGTAAGTTTGTCTGAAAGTGAGCATGGCGCTTGCTATGCACTAATGGAGGAGAACCTCTACGTGTTCTCTCTTGAGGATTGGTATGGCTGGTTTGATAGATAAAATATTCGATAACACGCTTCCGGGTCTGACTAAGGCCATGGACCTGACGTGGCAGCGCAATCAAGCCATCACCAGCAATATTGCCAATGCTGAAACGCCCCAGTACCGCGCCGTTGACGTCAATTTCGAAAAAGAACTCGAAACTGCCTTCGGTAACACGACCGGAGATCTCATAAAGACCGACGCGCGCCACCTGGACACCTCGGGCTCCCAATCCGCACATTTCACTCAGGACACATCTGGAGCGACCAAAGCCGACGGCAACAACGTCGATATCGATATTCAGATGGGTAAGTTGGCTTACAACAGCGGACAATACTCGATTGCGACCAATTTGATGAGAAAGAAGTTGGGTGTCCTAAGAAGGATTATCTCTGAGAGCAGGTAAGGAGGTTTATGACTTTTGATGTTACCGAGGTTTTGGCTAGTGCGTTGAGTGCCACTCGTTTACGGGTGAACGTGCTTTCCTCAAACATCGCTAATGCCGAGACGACTCATACCGCTGAAGGTGGTCCCTATAAGCGCAAAGATGTCGTGCAGACTGCTATTTCAATGCCGAGCGATTTTAGTAACGCTCTTGATCGCGCTAGTTTGGCCAAGCCTTCTGCTTATGCCGTTGTTGAAGACCAATCAGCTCCGCGCAAGATGTATCAACCTGGACACCCAGACGCTGACTCTGACGGCTTCGTAGCATATCCCAATATCAACGTAGTCAGCACGATGACCGACCTGATGTCCGCTAGTCGCTTGTATCAGGCCAATGTGACCGCGCTCGAAACCGCGCGTCGCATGTCCTCCGATGCGCAACAAATCTTAGTGAAAGGGTAGGATAGGAACTCGCTATGAGCATTGATTCAATTAAGTTTGGGCTGCAGCAGATCGCTCCGATTCAGAAGCCGCAGGTGACCGTGGGCACTCCCGAGAGCGCTCCGACCGGCAAAGCAAGCTTCGGCGAAATGTTCGGGAATGCAATCAAGGAAGTCGACAAGCTCCAGACCGAGGCAGACAAACAGATCGAAGGAATCACGACGGGTAAGGACGGCATCACCCCTCATGGTGCAATGATCGCACTTGAAAAAGCCGACATCGCGTTCCAATTGATGACGACGATTCGCACAAAGATCATCACCGCGTATCAAGAAGTACTGCGCACACAGGTATAACGTTTTCCGATTAGGTTTTAGGGAGTTTTTCAGTGGCTACATCACTCGACCCTTCTGCAATCTTGGCGCAACTGTTCGGCGGTTACGTGAAGCTGCCCTTGGTTCAGAAAATCATGTTCCCGTTGATAATTGCGGCTTCGGTGTCGGGAATTATCTACATTTCAAAATGGGCCAATCAAGCCGACTACGTCGTTTTGTACTCGGACCTCGAGCCGGCTGATTCCGCCGCCGTTATCGAGCGCTTAAAGACTCAGAAGATCAAGTATGAAGTACGTGGCGACGGGAGAACTATCGCTATTTCGCCGCCTGAGGCGGTGCATGAATTGCGTATCTCGCTTGCCTCGGAAGGCGTTCCGAAGGGCGGCGTCGTTGGCCTCGAAATTTTCGAAGCCACTAATCTTGGAACTACAACCTTCCAGGAAAAAATCAAGTTCATGCGTGCGATTCAAGGCGAGCTCGAGCGAACCATCGGAGCTATTCAGGGTGTCAGCAGCGCTCGAGTGCATATCACTCAGCCAGAAAAGACCGTATTTGCTAAGACCGGCAGCGCACCTACCGCCTCAGTTCTACTGAAACTCCGCCCGGGAACTCAGCTCGACAAGAAGCAGATCAAAGGAATTACGAATCTTGTCGCTGGCAGCGTAGAAGGATTAAAAGTCGAGAATGTATCTATCATTGACGTGTACGGAAATCTCCTCAACGAGAAAGAGGACGAAGAGGGGCTCAGTATTGAAGCAACGCGCCTTGTATATCAACGCGAAATCGAGCGCGGGTATGCCAGACATATCGAAGAAATGTTGGCGAAGGTCCTTGGGCCCGAGAAAGTTATTGCCCGTGTTAACGCCGACCTCGATTTCTCACAGAGTGAACGAGAAGAGGAGAGCTATGATCCCGGCGGACAAGTATTGCGCTCAGAACGCACCGTCGAGGAAGGGTCCGTTCAGCAACAGCGTGGCGGGGTGCCGGGAGTTAGTGCCAACCTTAGCAACGATCCGAACTTGGTGGCATCCCCTGGAAAGGGCGGGGACAACAACAATCGCCGCGAGGCAGTGAAGAACTTCGAAGTATCACGTGCCGTGAGCAAAACCAGTTCGCCGCGTGGAAAGTTGATTCGTTTGTCGGTTGCTGTGTTGGTAGACGGAATGTACGAAAAGCCAGCCGCCGCCGGAGCTGCTGATGCCAAAGCCGCAGCAGCAGTTGCGCCCGTAGCCGCCGCCTTCAAACCTCTTGACGCGGAAGTAGTGACTCAGATCGAAGGTATTGTGAAGAGCGCCGTCGGGTTCGACGCCGCCCGAGGCGATACCGTAACAGTCGAGAATATACCATTCCACGTCTCTGAATCGAACTTCGTCGAAGAGATGAGCAAGAAGGAAACTCAGGACTTGATCTTCAACTCGCTGTTCCGAGCAGGTCCGGTAGTATTCGTATTGTTGTTCTTCTTTGTCATTGTTCGTCCGCTGGTGAAGTTCTTGGTCACGCCGACCGAGGCCGAAGTCGATCTGACACGCCTCTTACCGACTGGTATTGAAGAGCTTGAAAAGGAGCTGGAAGGTGAGCGTTCGAAAGCTTCAGTCCCCTCATTCGAGCCTGCGGTTGACCTCGAGCAACTCGAAGAGCTGATGAAGGAGAACTCGCGTATCGTCAAGGAGAGCCCGCAGCAAGCAGCACTCTTGATCCGGTACTGGTTAAATGACGGAAGAATGTAACTTTACGGCGAGCTAAGAGGTTCGAGTGGCACAAGAGAGTCAAGAGAGCATCAGCGTAACGCAGAACACGTTCGTCGAGACTCCCTATGAGGACGCGACGTGGGAAGTTGTCGGCGAAGTGGCCGACAACTCGGAGTTCATGCCGATGGAGATCGAGGCCATACCGGCGTCCGGTCAGACCATCGTTGATCCAATGTTCGCTGACTACGGTGGATTCCCGGGTGGGGGCGAGAAAAAGCGCTGGCACCTACCCGAGCATTTAAGTGGCTCAATGCGTGCCGAGGAGGCCGCGGAAGAAGAGGACACCGAAGACCGCACTGCCCTGACGGCACAAGAGATCGAAGCAATTAAGGCCGAAGCGTTCGCGCTGGGGAAGGCACAAGGATTTGCAGAAGCCGATAGCGCTAATCAACAACGCAGCGCTGAAGTCGAGAGACGTTTGAACGCAGTGCTTTCCGATATGGCTGCCCAGATCCAAGAGAATGCCGCCGCTATCGAACGTGCTTCGGTGGATTTCGCGGTTGCCATCTCGAAGAAGATAGTCGGCTTCGCTGTTGAGATTAATCCCGAGTATATCCTGCCTATCATCGAGGAGGCCTTAGGCCTAGCCGGTGGCGCTACTATTCGCAAAGTCCGAGTCAGCCCTGAGGACATGGAATTCATTGAAGTGGTGGGCGTGGCAAAGCAGATCAAGTCATTCGATGGTACCTGGCAGTTTGAGAAAGATCCCTCCGTTCGTTCCGGTTGCGTAGTTGAAACGTCGGCCGGGCAGGTGGACTTTCAGCTCGATGCTGCTTGGGACCGAATTAAAGACAATGTAGTGAAGAGTTTGGCATGAGTGCAGTATTTGAACGAGCAAACGCGGCGTTGAAACTCACCAGTATGTGTGAGTTGCGCGGCGTTGTGACCGATGTGACGGGCCTGGTAGTTGAAGGTAGCGGTCCGTTCGTTCCGATCGGCTCTCACGTAACAATTCATTCGGGGTTACAAAGAATTCCTTCTCAGGTGGTCGGCTTCCGAAAAGACAAAGTGCTCTTGATGCCGTTCCTTGAGTTGCAGGGAATTTCACCTGGCGCGACGATTATTGCTTCAGGTTCAGAAGCAGATGTTCTCGTATCGGATCAATTGCTCGGACGCGTTATCGACGGTCTTGGAAATCCGATCGATCATAAGCCGCTCTTAATGGCGGGAGACACGGTGCCCCTCTATCGCCAACCCCCGAACCCGATTAAACGCGCGCGTATCGAGGAGCGCTTCGATCTGGGTGTGCGTTCCATGAATTCATTGCTCACCGTCGGCTCCGGGCAGCGTATCGGTATTATGGCCGGCTCCGGCGTCGGTAAGTCGACCCTGCTTGGTATGATCGCTCGTCACTCAAGCAGCGATGTAAACGTTATCGCTCTGGTCGGCGAACGCGGACGTGAAGTGCGCGAATTTATCGAGCGCGATTTAGGCGAAGAGGGCTTGAAGCGCTCCGTCGTTGTGGTCGCAACGGGTAATGAGTCTTCTTTGCTTCGTATTCGTGCCGCATTCCTGGCGACCGCAATTGCAGAGCATTTCCGTGACCAGGGCAAGCGAGTTGTTTTGATGGTGGACTCGGTAACGCGTCTTTGTATGGCGCAACGCGAAATCGGTTTGGCGATTGGCGAACCCCCGAGCACTCGCGGCTACACACCGTCGGTGTTTGCGATGCTTCCGCGCTTGCTTGAACGCGCGGGAACAAGCGAAGGGCAAGGCTCCATTACCGGTATCTATACTGTTCTCGTTGAAGGCGATGACATGAATGAGCCAGTGGCTGATGCCACGCGTGGTATCCTCGATGGGCATATCGTTCTGAGCCGGCGCTTGGCGGGCAAGGGGCATTTCCCCGCGATCGAAGTTTTGGAAAGCGTATCCCGTGTCATGACTGACATCGTTCCGCCTGAGGTGGTGCAGATGGCATCGATGGCGCGCGACTTGGTCGCCACCTATCGTGAAGCAGAAGATCTGATCACCATCGGAGCGTATAAGCCGGGTCAAAATCCAGCGGTGGATCGTGCCGTGAAATTAATTGATCCGCTCAACAAATTCTTGCGACAGAAGTCGAGTGAAAAAGTGACAATTGAAGAGAGCTGGCAAGCTCTGCATGACATTCTGACTTCTGAGTAAGGACTATGAAGAAGTTTAAGTTTCGTCTCGAACGGGTGTTGCAGTTTCGCACTGCGGTGAAGGACGAAAAGCTTCGTGAGTTGACGCTTAAGAACGTCAAGCTGCGCGAAGAACAGGATCGTTTGAGCGCGCTGGAAGGAGCGATGCGGCGCAATCAAAACGAGGCAGAAGGGGTGGTGCTGATTGAGTCCTTTTATATGCGCGGTTTGTACTCCTCGCGCCTTAAAGAGGAAATCGTAAATCAGCGTTTGACCATCATAAAATGTGAGGAAGAGGTCCGAGAGGCGATGGCTGCGTATATAGAGGCTTCTAAGGAATTGAAGTCTCTTACGACCCTTAAGGATCGTAAGCGCACCGAGTACCTCGAGTATGTCGCTCATGAAGACGCCAAATTTTTGGACGAGTTAGCGACGCAGAAAGGAAACACTTTTAAAGCCCAGTCTTAGTAAGGTGACGACTATGAGCACGAAGAAGAAGACCATGAGCCGAGAAGATGCCGCGGAATTGTATCGCGACTTACAGAAGGCGATGTCTGCTGCGAAGGGCAAAAAGGCTGCTCCTAAGACCAACTCATCCGGAATAGATGCGAAGGCCATCGCTCAGAGTATCAAAGCTGCAATGCGTCGCGAGGATGAAGGAACTTCTACTCGTGCGACGACTGCCACAAGTTCCGCAGCGCCTCGCGTAAGTGAAATGGTCAGCGAGAGACCGGCTGCGATTACCAAAGGGCAGTACATGGCGATTTGCTGCGTGCTCGCGTTTGCCGGTTTCAAGGTCGTGTTGTCGGCGATGGAGAGCGCCGGCTTTGCCACTGCTACTCCAGTCGAAGCTTCATATATCGCAGCGCCAAGAATGCCGACGGATGCTGCCGCCGGATTTACAAAAGAAGATTTGAAGGTATTAACGGCGCTTGATGGACGCCGTGTAGAGCTTGAAGATCGCAGTAAGCGACTTGATGATCGTCAGGCTGATCTCGATAAGCGCGATCGCGAAATGGCGACCCGCTTGACGCAGCTTCGTGAATTAACCGAACGTTTAAGCGCTGAACGGGACAAGGGCGAGAAGAAACGTTCTGCGCAGCTCGAGCAGCTTGCGAATGTATACGGCTCCATGAATCCTCCTGAAGCCGCGGCTTTGATCGAGCAGCTCGATGTTCAGATCGCGTTAGGATTGTTGGAGCGCATGCCGGAGAAGCGCATCGGGCAGATCCTCGCGCTGATGAGTCCCGCTCGTGCGCTCTCAATCACAAAGATGCTGAGCAGCCGCCCTCAGTAATCTGTACGGAATGCGCGTATGATTCGGGTCATGCGCTTGTGATCTTTGCGCAATATCAGGGAATCGGCTTGTCGCTCTAGAAAACATTTCATAGGGTGTGACCGCAACACGATGGGTCACACTGATGCTGCGGCAATGTAAGTACGCGTTCCTCGCAATCCTAGTTCTCATATCTGTCGGCTGGCTGTACCTGCAGACCGGGCGCTCTCGCCCAAATGTACTTGTGATTTTGTTGGATACCTTGCGTGCGGATCATCTCGGCATGTACGGGTATGAACGCGATACTTCTCCGTTCTTAGACAGCTTCGCTGCGCAGAATGTGAAGTTCAATTTCGCGGTAACTGCGGCGCCTTGGACGCCACCTTCAGTAGCCTCGATATTTACAGGGAAATATCCTGTTTCGCATGGGTTCTTTCCACCCAACTCGCGTGAGACGGCAAAAAGCGACCATTCCGTACTTTCCACCGCGCATCAAACTCTCGCGGAGATTTTTCAGGCGCACGGGTATGTAACTGCAGCGGTTTCTCCGAACCCGTGGATCACGAAGGAATTTAATTTTGATCAAGGCTTTCAGGATTTCGTCTACCTGCCGCGTGCCCCCGCACAGAAGATAAACGACGCGGCGCAGGAATTACTCGGGAAATTTAGATCACAGGACAAGCCGTTTTTTCTGTATCTGCACTACTTGGATCCTCACGATCCCTATAGCCCTCCCGATCCCTATCGTTCGCTATACTCCGGCAAGCTTTCGAAAGGGGACTATAGCGAAGAGATGTTACAGAAGATCGGGCTCTACGATGGAGAGATCCGTTATTTGGATGACGCACTCAAGAATCTCTTCGCTGACCTTCAAAAGGATGGGCTGCTCGAAGATCTGGTGGTTGTAATTGTGGGAGACCATGGAGAACAGTTTAATGAGCATGGCTTTTTGACCCATGGGAATACGGTTTTCAATGTGGAGACCCATGTGCCCCTTATCGTTAAATTTGGAAGGAATTCTCCGCAGAGCATAATCGATCATCCTGTTAGTACGATCGATATTTTCCCAACGCTACTCAAAGCAGCAGATATTGATCCACCGGCGGAACCGACCCTCGCGCTTCCGTTGCTTGACTATGTGCGACATGTGGAGCGCGGCGGCGTGATGTCGAGGATTTCCCGTAAGCTACAGCAGCGCGCGTTTGTGAATTTTCAAGGCAAAAAGTTGATTGTTGGCGGAACTCAAATGGGGGAGATGTTGCAAGATGATGACCCGTACTCCAACATCGTTGGAGTATTTGATAGCCGCAGTGACGCGGACGAAAAGACGCCGCTGGCCTCCTATGCGAAACTGAGCGAGTTGCAAGAATCTATGCAGCAGACTCTCAAGGTCGCCGAAGAGCTCTCGGTGCGTAACTCTGAGTCAGAGCGGCCACTCTCGGAGGATTCCATTGAACAGCTGCGTAGCCTGGGGTATTTGAACTGAGCGAGTTGGCGGCGTTTTATGCCCGCAACATATTGAATACACGCACTTTTATTTAGCTACTTCGTCCTCGAAGTCGCCCATAACCAAGCTGAAGAGAATAATAGTCAAAACGGGGCATTCTTCGCCTTGGCTTTGCTATTGTTCGAGCGTCCTTTCACAAAATCATATGGGTATCTCACGTTGAGACTAAGGTTTTAGTCTTTTGGCGCGAATGGTTGGAAAAAGTTTCCGGCTCTTCGTGCTGCTCACACGTTTATCGTGAAGTTTCGTTGGGACTTTACGTTAAGCGTGTGAGCTAAGAGTGAACTGAGAAGTTCTGTAGACTTACCGCTGACTAGTCAGGCGTCCTTACTTAAGGAGGACAACAGATGAGGTCGAAAACTGGTTGGATGTTGGGGATCAGCTGCGTGCTGGCCCTGACGACGAGTTCGGTGCTGGCGGCGCAAGCTGCCCAGCCCTCGAACCCGCCTGCGCAGAACGGGGCTTCGGCCACCACTGCTCAGGCATCGGACAATGCGAAGGAGCGCGAAGTTGCGCGGCTGCTCCTTGCACGAGGAGGGTCTACCAAGACCACTCCGACGACTGCGCAACCCCCTCAGAACGGTTCGGCCAACAGCGCGTCAGGAAAGCCCGTCTACACGGGTGCTCCGAGTGCTGCTCCCGAGCCGGTCTACGTCAATCCCGTTGACCAGGCCAACGCGGACGCCATTCGGATCGACAACGAGATCCGGCTCCGCCAGGCGCAGACGCAGGATGAAATCGACCGGGCTTACGCCCAGGCGAACATCCGGCAGCAGCAGGTCGACGAGCTCCGCCAGGATCGCTTCAGCAACATGGCCGAGCTGGAGATCACGCGGGATTGGTTCGAGCGTTCCCAGGCGCAGAGCAACTCCCTGTTGTTCATGCAGACGGATTTGGCCCAGCGTAATCTGGACCGGGAGTGGCAGATCACTTCCAACCGTCAGCAGTACTACCAGGGGCTGAGCGACCGCAAGTGGGACAACTGGAATCGCGCGCGGGCGACTATCGGCGACTCGCTGGGTACCCTCGGGGCCCCAGCTGCCGGCATCCTGAACGCGATCGCTCATGGCAACGAGGACCAGATTGACTCGGCCTACGAGAAGGAGTTCAACGCTCAGCAGAGCGCCCTCATGGGTGATCTGAACGAGAGCCGCTCCCTGCAGAAGACGGTCATCAACGAGAACATCCAAGTCCTGCGCATGCAGCAACAGATGCTTCTCCAGACGACCAACGGCTTGCAGGCCCAGCGCGCCCTCATGCCTCTGCCTTCGATCCAGCAGGCCAACGCTGCCAACAAGCAGCCGGCCCCCTCCCAGCAGCCGTAAGGCCGCTGTCTGTTAGAGAGAGTGGTCTACATTTCCTCTTACTTCCACTGAAGGGTTCTCACGATCTACTCAGATCTGTGAACTGTTTTCCCCACTCTCAACGTGAGAGCCCTTCTTTTTTTTTCAATCTAATTCCCCGCTTTCGATCTTTATCGGCGCCTAAGCTGCGCCCCGGTCATTGCTGTATAGGCTCCATATTTCAGTAACAGAAACTGAAGAACGCGGAGGCGGGCTTACCCCGCCCTCTGAATTAGCCGATACAGATGGGCGCCCAAGACATCAAGCTTCTGAAAGGCGACTGAGTCTGTAAGCTCTGCCAAGATCAGTATCGCCTGACACTCCCTTAGAGACCCAAAGGCAATATGAAAGAATCTGACCTGATCTGCCTTGGTAGGCTTCCCTCTGCCTTCAGCTAGATTAAGCGCTATAGAACTAGCGGCACGAACTAGCTGCTCTCTTAGCTCGCGTGGAAGCTTTAGTGTTCGCGCTACCTGGTAGAACTCTGCCGCAAGATTAAAA
>JAFLCA010000077.1 GCA_017302875.1 Deltaproteobacteria bacterium | reverse complement strand
AAAAGCTATCGCAGATACCAGGAATCGTTTTCAGTGTCGGGCAGCCAATCTCGCACCGCCTTGATCATCTTCTCTCAGGGGTAAGAGCACAAATCGCAGTAAAGATATTTGGAGAGAGCCTCGAAGAACTTCGCATTCATGCCGCAACGACTGAAGCGGAAATGAAGCTTGTCCCTGGTATCGTGGATCTACAGGTGGAAAAGCAGGTGCTTATTCCGCAAATTCGGATTGAAATTGATAGGGAGAAAGCAAAGCTCTACGGTGTAAGGGTTGGGGAAATAAATGAACTTCTTGAGACTGCGCTTAACGGTTCAACCGTTTCGCAGGTTCTCGATGGGCAGCGAACCTATGATCTGATTGTGCGCTTACCTGAGGAATCACGAAATAGCGCCGAGGTTCTTCGCGCGCTGCTTGTTGATATCGGTAATGGGCAGCGAGTGCCGTTGGGGCTTCTTGCTAAGATCAACGAAGCGAAGGGCCCGAACATAATTAACCGTGAGAATGTTAGGCGGAGGATTGTTATCTCTGCAAACGTGTCGGGGCGCGATTTAGGCTCAGCCGTTAAAGAGATTCAAGATCGCCTAGGGAAGAACCTGCATTTGGGTCAAGGATACTCTTTGAGCTTGGAGGGACAGTTCCAAAGCCAACAAGAAGCAACAAGACTTATTGCTCTTCTGTCTCTTGCAACGCTTGCAGCAATGTTTTTGGTTCTCTATTCGCATTTTAGGTCCGTGGCTCTAGTCGCCCAGATTTTACTTAACATCCCACTCGCATTTGTCGGAGCGTTGATTCTGACTTTTGTGATGGTTGGCTCGGTTTCAATCGCAACCCTTGTGGGATTAATTACGCTTGCTGGAATCGCGTCACGAAACACCATCATGATGATCTCGCACTATCTTCACTTAATGGAAGAGGAAGGAGAGTCTTTTGGGTTACCAATGATAGTGCGGGGTTCACTTGAAAGACTGGTACCCGTAACTATGACTGCGCTCACCGCGGGACTAGGATTGATTCCTCTCGTACTTGCATCGGGCGAGCCAGGAAAGGAGATTCTTTATCCGGTAGCCGTTGTGATTCTTGGAGGGCTAGTAAGTTCTACCCTGCTTGATATGGCGGTGACTCCTGCTGTTTTCTATCTCTTTGGGGAAAAGGCAGCCAAGCGCTACCTCGCACGGAAAAAAGATCATGGAGAGTTAAATTAGTGTTTAGCGCCTTAGTACGGAAGCTAATCGCATGTGGCGATTGCAAGCCAAGAAGGCATTTATGAAAAGGAAACGCGATATGAAAAAGATGACAGTATTACTTCTTGGAGCAATGTTTCTGGCACCGCTTACGAGCGTTGCTGATGCAGGGCACTCGCATGGTCATGCCGATGCAAAGTCTGAAAAAAAGCACAACGACGAGGCACATTCAAAAAGCAAGGCGGAGCTTGTAGCAGAGCTTTCTACGGTAATGAGCCAGATAGAAACAGCAGTGGTCGCAAAGGATGCCGGAAAGCTTCATGACTTAACCGAAGCACTGCCGCACCTAGCAGGTCATATTGCTGAGAAAGCACCGGAAGCAGCTACCGCTAGAGCGCAGGGGTCAGCGAAAAATATCAATACGCTTTCGGCAAAGCTGCACGCTGAAGCTGACAAGGGCGATTTTGAGGCTGCTGCTATCACAGCCAAGAAGCTAAGTGGGATGGTGAATATATTTAAGGGACAGGTTGCATAGCTCGTATGGAGTTTAGAATGAGAAAAAAAACATTAGCAGCATTTCTGTGTCTGAGTGTCTTAGGTGGTGCGCCCTCCGCTTTCGCTCACGGTGAGGATAAACCAGGGCCACACGGCGGTGTTATTAGAATGCCCGGAGCCTTTCATACTGAAGTTCTCGCGCAGGGAGACAACGCAATCGATGTCTATTTGCTCGATATCAATTGGAAGGAACCAACTGTTAAAGAGTCATCCGTAAGTGTTGTTCATGTAGATGGAGAGCGGCGAACTGCACTTAACTGCAAACCACGAGAGACTCTATTTTCCTGTCAAGGTGAGTCCGCTGCCTTTAAGTCCGGATCACTGACTGTGAAGGCGTCCCGTCTTGGGACGCAGGGAATTGAGGTGACCTATCCGCTTCCGCTTCGTGTTGAACCAACGGGGGTGGACGCTGGGCACCACCACCATGCGGCCCATTGAAGGGACTTCCCCTGTACTTGGCATATATGAAGATTTTAATGAACAAAAGGAGAAACCCCAATGAATGAGTTATCAAAAAATGATGCGCTCGCATGCAGCCAAATCTGTCTTGATTGCGCTAGAGCATGTAGCGAGACACTTACAGGTTGCCTATCTAAGGGTGGCAAACACGCAGATGTTAGTCATATCACACACCTCCTTGATTGCATGTTAATCTGTGAAACTACCGCTAGCTTTCTAAATCGGGGCTCGTCGCTATCTAATCCCATCTGTGTACTCTGTGCTGAGGCGTGCCAGCGCTGCACTGAGACTTGTGAGGGCTGGGATGACGCAGAAATGGAACGTTGCGCTGACGAGTGTCGAAGTTGTGCGGAGAGCTGCAGGGCGATGTCATAAAACTCCTATTGAATTTCGGGCTCTTGATAAGTTGCTTCTCCTCTAAGCCTAACTGGCCGCTTCACCCAAGGAAAGCAACTCACATCGGCATCACGGGAGATGGCTTTTTCAGTTCCACCACCAGGATGAAGATAGATTATGAAGATTGTTGTATTGACGACGGCAGATCCGGGGCAGCGCTACAACGCGCACATTGCGGCGTTAAAGATGCTCGGTGTCGATCTCATTTGTATATCGCTCGACGGAGCGGGGCTCAAGATAACTAAACTTAAGCGTCACTTCGGAATCATGGTGAAGAGGGGGCCAGTATCATATTTTGAGTGGATGAAAATGAAACGGGCGGCTGCTCCGCTCCGTAAAGAGGTGTCTTTGCGGATTCGAAGTAAGCTGGGACAGATCGCAAATGCTCCGATAAAGATGCATGCGACATTCTCAGGCTTTAGCGACGAAGCTGCCAATTTTATCGTCAGGGAGAAGCCTACCTTTGTCTTGCAGGCCGGTGTCGGCCTTGTGCCTGGAGATTTCATTAAGAAAGTGCCGCATATTTTGAATATCCATCCAGGGATTCTTCCAGGCATCAGGGGCGTCGAACCGATTTTTTGGGCGCACTATTACGGCAAAGAGGACTGGCTCGGTTCGACTTTGCATATAATCGATGCCCATATTGATAAGGGAACGCCTTTACTTCGACGCCGTTTTTCATATGTTCCGGGTATGCACTACGCGGATTCGGTGGTAAGGCAAATTCAAGTCGAACAGGAACTATTAGCACAGTTCTTCACAAGCCCTTGCGTGAGCTTACATCCAAGGGACGAGGGCGGATGCGAAAAATCTGTTTATCGAAGTGTATGGTCGAGGGAGCAATACCACGAACTCGAGCAGGCCGGGTGGTGGAGAGCGAGAGAGCTCGGGACGTAATAATTACTCACGGCACTGATTCGGGAGGCGTGGGATGGTTTAGATTCCGAATCACGAGGGCCTCGAGCGATTTAATATGAAAGAGAAACCGTATGAATCTTGTGCTGCGAGTAATAGCGCTACGGATCCCCCGATTTAGTGGACACGGTTTTTCGAGGGGCTGTCCATTAAAGTTTCGTACTCTGCCGGGCTAAAAAAGCCAAGCGTGGAGTGAATTCGGTTATGATTATAGAATTCTTCTAAGAAGTCAGTCAGTAATGCGTAACGCGCAGACCCTAGAACCAGAAACGAACTCCCGCGACTAACGAACATTCCTGGGTGTCTTCGCCTTCCAAACGAGCGAAGTCTTTTGTCTCCCCGAAGGTTCTTCCATAAACTATGCCCAAATATGGGGCAAATTCACGCTGAACTTCGTAACGAATCCGAATTCCGGCCTCAATATCGTTGATGCCAGAACCTACGCCAAATTCTCTATTTTCTTGCACAGCGGCGTTGCCTTCGATTCTCGGTTGAAGGATAAGGCGCTGAGTAAGAAGAATATCATAGGTCCCAGTAAAACGCGCAGACACATCACCATCCTGACTGACAAAAAGTGTGGGCTCGATGTCAAAATAGAAAGGAGCTAGACCTTGAACGCCGATTGCCGCAAAACTGCGTGAGTTGTCCTCCCCGTTGCCATCCCAAAGTTGCTCGTAACGGAGTCCAACTTGAAAGTCGAAGTAGCGGGAAATCAGTCGCCCATAAAGTAATTGAACATCACCTTCTCCCGATGATTCCGCAGTTGAAGCGCTTCCTTCACTCTTAATCCAGACTCGATTATAGTCCCCGCCATACCACCCGAAGGCATCCCATCTTGCTTCATCATCATTCTCATTCCAGCGATACTCGAAGATTTCAGCGAGGAAAAACGCATGCGCAACCTCATCCTCTACGGGTTCGGGCCAATTCTCTTTAGGGGCGACGTTGAGTTTTGCTAGGGAGTGGTTTCTGCTGAGTGGTAACGCCTCAATTTTCTCACCATTTGATCGCTCATTTCCATAGGGTGGCTCTGCGACCGCGACTTCGCTGATTAGAAAGGCAGTAACTATCGTAAGAAACAGACTACTCTTCATATCTGCGCTCCCTCTCCGTCATCAGAAACTTCAACGACCCGGAACATTCCCATTTCCATGTGAAGAAGAAGATGACAGTGAAAAGCCCACTTGCCCGGTGCGTCGGCGGTAATAGCGACAGACCACCGCTCTCCTGGTTTTATAATGATGGTGTGCTTTCGAGGCTTAAATGGTCCCATTCCGTTTTCGAGCTCCATCCACATGCCATGCAGGTGCATCGGATGTTCCATCATCGTGTCATTTACAAGCGTAAGGCGAAGACGCTCTCCGTATTGAAAGCGCATGGGTGTTTTAGCTTCGGAATATTTTTTCCCATCAATTGACCACATATAGCGCTCCATATTGCCCGTAATATGAAGCTCAATTTCTCGTCCAGGAGGGCGCAGATCCTCTCTTACGACCAAACTTTTTAAGTCCGTATACACAAGAACTTTTCTCTCGGAAATCTCAAGTCCGGTACCTGGCTCATGTAACCTACTCTTTGAGTATTCGGCGACTGCGGCGTTACCTACGCCGTGATGATCCGGTCCGTGTTTCACAGCAGTGGTCCAAGGAATAGCTTCAATGGTTTTACCGGCGGCCATACTGTGCTCTGCGCTCATCTCTGCTTCCGCTTTTGGTGGCATAGGCATAGTAGATGCGGCTGGACCGGAGCCTCCCATCTTCATACCCTTATGATCTTCCATTTCCATGCCTGGCATCGAGCCCATGCCCATATCGGCCATCGACCGAATAGGCCTCTTGCGACGCTCTGGCACGGGAGCACTCATTCCGTCTCGAAGCGCGAGAGTTCCTTGAGTCCATCCACTTCGATCCATCGCTTCTGCAAAAATCGTGTATGCTCCTTCAGCCTTCGGTTCCACGATAACGTCGTAGGTCTCGCCAGGTGCGATGCGAAATTCATCGATCGCGACAGGCTGAACATTTTGCCCATCTGCCTGAACTAAAGTCATTCGAAGCCCTGGAACTCTCACATCGAAAAGCGTCATAGCAGCAGCATCAATAACGCGAAGCCGCACTCGCTCACCTGGCCGAAATAGAGCCGTCCAGTTTGCAGCCGAAGGTAGACCATTCATTAGATAGGTGTAGGTGGCGCCGGTAACATCAGCAATATCCGTGGGATCCATGTTCATCTTTCCCCACATTAGGCGTTCGCTTGCGGCCGCTGAAAATCCCTGCGTATTAATGTCTTGAATCAAGTCTCCGACGGTTCGCTTTTCATAGTTGTAGTAGCTTGCAAGATTTTTAAGCCTTCCCATGATCGCCATCGGAGACTCAAAGCTCCAGTCCGAGAGCACGATGATATAGTCTCGGTCGTAACGGAAAGGTTCCGGCTCTAGGGGGTCAATTATAAGCGGCGCATATACACCCAATTGTTCTTGTCCACCCGAGTGACTGTGACACCAATATGTTCCGCTTTGCTTCACAGGAAATTGGTAGGTGAAGGTCTCACCGGGCGCAATTCCAGCAAAGCTTACTCCAGGCACTCCGTCCATTTCAGGGGGAAGAAGGATTCCGTGCCAATGAATGGAAGTCGATTCGCTGAGTTTATTGGTGACTCTAATTAGCGCATCTTCTCCTTCTCTTAGGCGTATCAGCGGGCCCGGCACCGAGTTATTGATAGCGACCGCAGGGCCTATTCGTCCATTCACTTCGAACGGATAACTATCAATAGTCAGATCAATCGCTGTGGCTTTTGTTTTGTGGGAATTGCGACTCTCAACTCCTGTGGCGGCCCATGCAGGTAAAAGCGGCGCAAGTGAGAAGTACAGACCTGATGAACCTGCGTAGTGCAAGAATCTCCGTCGGGATATTGAATCGATATTCATATTGATCTGTCGCCTAAGGTTCCATTAAAATTTCCTTCTAATGATGCTTGTACCACCCAATTCCTTTAATATCATTCCATGAGGTCGTTTGGTGACACGCGTAACACTGAGTAACTTTTACAGAACCGCAACACCCACTATTTTGATCAGCGCCGGTACTAGCTACTTTTTTTGAAATCATCTCAAAGTGCATCATGTAATGACTTGGTGGAGCTTGGTGGCACTGCGAACAATCACGAGAAGTGGGGAGCGGATGACGGAAAGATGAGAGACTCCACTTGATTGTTTCATGACAGCTACTGCAATCGCTTCCAAAAAGAGAGCGGTGTCTATCCTGATTTGCATGGCAGGAGCTACAGTTGAGTGACTTCTCTATTGCTGCATCAATACCGTGATAGGCCTTTCGTGCAGCTTGAAAGAAATCTGCAACTCCAAGCTCGACATTTCCACTCTTAGGCGTTCCATTCTTCAACATTTCCGTTGCAGTGAGGGCAAGATGCGTGTGGTCCATTCTTGTAATCGAGGCTTCTTTGCCCTGATGCTCAAAGTGACACCCTGTGCATGAAGTTATCGAGCTATGAAATGAGGTATTTTGTTTTTTCAATATCTCTGTTTGAGCTGCGTGACACGTTACGCACTGCTCTCTAATAACTCCGCGATTAGGGGCGTGGCACTCAGTGCAATTATTCTCTAAATTGGCGTGATATTTAGAAAGCTCCCCAGGTTTGACGGATACTAACCATACTTTAGAAGCAGCTTTCAAAGCCTCTGGCTTTTGAAAAGCGAACCAGCTCGCTGTTGCAAGCACAACCAAGAAAATACCTATCCATTTACTCAATCGCATCATTGTAGCCACCGCAGTCCGAGGTATATCTCTGAGCCGATGTGCAGCGCGAGTAACAGGTAAAGGATAACAGAGAGGATAATGTGCAAGTTTAAAGCGCGAGTGAACCAGCGCTTGAACAATTCATGCGTCCGGATCGCATACTCGAGGTTCGCGACGCCGTCGGCAATTCGGATGACCTCGCCGGCCGGTCCGCCGACCGGGGCCTCGAATCCTAGCGATGCCAAGCTCGCAAGCAAAAAGTGCATCTTCGGCAGGCCTCTCATTTCTGGCGGTGAGTTTTCAAGCACTCCCCACGCACTGTCGAGATCGCCCCTGGCTGTTTGAAGGAGGAGCAATTTGTCTTTAATCTCATGCGCGACATAGCGGAGCAGGTAGCGAACGATAAGCCCACTGACGACGACGAGCAGCATTACCGCCGTTAATGTAATTCCCAGCAAGCTGTCGAACCTGTGGCCCGTGTGGATGATCGCGAACAACGGGCCCAAGATGCCGGTATAGACATGAATAGTAAGCAGTGATTGCAATGACACATGCGGCGTTATTCGTGCACGGAGGAAGGGGATGCGCTTTGAAATTAGATAGGCAAGCGGCGCGAGCATGAGTATGGTCGCCGCTACCCCGAACAGAAATCCTACTGCGCTGCCAGGAAACTGCGGCGAGCGGTGGAACAAGAAGCCTAGCCAAGTGACCAACAGTAGGCACCCAATGCCGCCGACTATGATGCCTTCACGTTCCTTCACGGCTACGCCTCCACCGTGACTTCACTTTTAGGCTTTGCCTGGCAGGCAAGAATGATACCGTTGGCCTTTTCATTTTCATCTAGGGCGTCCTGCACCTCCTGGTCCACCTCGCCGGAAGTCATCTTTACCTTACACAAGCCGCACGTGCCGACACGGCAAGAGAATTCAATCCCGATGCCAAGCTCCTCTGAAAGCTCTAGAATGGTCTGCTCTGGCGGGCTATCCCCGGACTTGAGATCGAGACGAATTTTGGCTGACTTGTTGTTTTTCGAAAACGTAACCTCCGGGCCAGTAGCAGGGGCAGTGGGTTTTGAGGTGGTCCCCGCGGCGGCGGGAGCGGGCTTGGTCAAACCGAACGCTTCAGTCTTCACGAGGTCCGCAGAAACTCCAAGCTCAGCGAGCATTGTTTTGGTCGAGTCCATCATCGACTGCGGCCCGCAAATGTGAATCCTCCGCGAAGTAAGGCCAGGAACCACTCGGGTGAGCCACTCCTTACTCACGCGCCCGCGAAAGCCCTTCCAGTCTGTTCCTTCCGGCTTCGTAACCGTTACCGCGACGTGCAATTTTGGATTTACGCGCTGAAGTAATGCGGATTCGTCCGCGAAAATGAACTCAGCAGGGTAGCGGCACGAATATATAAAGAAGATCTCACCGGGCCATTTTCGCTCCGTCAGATAACGAGTGATGCTCATCATCGGAGTGACACCGATTCCGGCGGAAATAAGAACGATGCTGTCTGACTCTGCTCCGGTAAAAGTAAATTTTCCGACTGGACCACTCACTTCAATGTGGTCGCCAACCTTGAGCAGGTCATTGATATGACGAGAAACCGCTCCGCGGGGCTCACGACGAATTGCCAGCTCGACGTATTCGCGCTGCAAGGGGGAAGACGAAATGGAGTACGAGCGATTCATTTTCGCTCCACCAATCCAGAATGCGACATTGAGGAACTGTCCAGGGATAAATGTAAAAGGGAGAAAACGATCGTGGGATGAAGGCACGAGGCGAAACGTTTTCAGGCTGGGCGTTTCTGTGACAATGCGCTCGATGCGAAGCCGCCCTTTCCAATTCGCCGCAACCGGTGGCGCAGAGGTCGCCTCCGAAACTGCTGAAGATGTAGCGGGCGGGGCAGGGGAATCTCTGGCAAGAGGTTCTCCTGCTGCCTCATTCTTTGATTTTGCCGCATCTCCACTAGAAGCTCCGCTGTCGGAGGAACCTCCGGACGGTTTAGCGGCTGCAGCGGGCGCCGAAGGCCCGGAGGTTCGGGCACCAGGAGGTGGCGCTTTGGGAGGCGGCGGGTTCGAGTCGGGATCTATGCGCCCAAAGAGAGCCTCGGCTCGGCGCATTTTGAAGAAGTACAGTGCGATCATTACGAGCGCGAACAAACTGAGCAGCACCATAGTGAAGAGGTGAAATGGCGTAAGGCCGAGGAGAGAGTGTCGCTCTTCGGGAGAGGACTGAGACGCAAGGTTCATTTCAGTCTTAAACCAGTTAAGGGCAATATTGCGAGGTGATTCACCCTCCGCAAGAAGACGATGGGCAGAGATTCCACTTTCGACCAGCTGCATTCCCTGTCGCATCTCGGCGAGTGCCTGCTGCATGAGTGCAAAGTTATCAGCATCCACAGCAGCGGAGAGTGAGCCAATGCCCGTTGACAGTAGTCCAAGCCCTTCGGTCATTCTGCCATGAGCTGTTTGTTGGATTTCATCCCAACGCTCTGGAGTAAGTACAGGAATCTCTACGAGAGAAGGATAGAAATCCTTTTTGGGAGGGAGACCCATATTCTTCATCATCTCTCCCATCCCCGCCATCATACCACCTGCTCCGCCGGGAGGAGCGACACCACCAGGAGCCGCTCCTGGCGCCACGATCTGCATATTCGGTGCAACTTGCCCAGAGCCCGCAACCGCAGATGTTTGCTGTTGTCCCGGCTGAGACTGAGCGGTTGCCTGGGCAGCGAGTTCTGGATGATGACTTAAGTGCTCAGCCTGCGGGTCCTGGCTATGTGCCGATGAAACGATCAAGAGGAGTGAAATACTAGTAAATAGAGACGTGCATTTGCCAAGGCTTGCTAGGACAAAAATGCAAACGCCTTTTATATAAGTCATTGGCCTTTCCTCACTGCTAAATGCATATTACTTATCTCACCTCTCACGTTCGTGTCCCTTACACACTGTTGACTCCAATTCTCGCTTCGTAACCCAACGCAGCTTGAGTGCAAAACGTTCTCCGAACAAAGGAGCCTTATAGACTAATTCCATGGGAACCCCTTTCTTTAATGACCCGAAGGGTACGGACTCGCTGTCCTGAAAGAGTCTGGTACGATCATTTACTTCAACAATCATAGGTTCCGGTTTTGAATACGACGAAAACTGGATCAAGTGCTTGGCGTGCACTATGTCCTGAATCTCCCCGCAAACTGTTCGAGAAGTTTTTGGCATAGCAGTGGCTGAGAAAGGAGCTAGGAGAAGGGCAATTAGTGAGGTTATGTAAAAAAGTTTCATCGTCATTACAGTCTTCCAACTATCGTGTTGCTACATATCTCCCATTGCACCATTGCTCTGAGTTGCCCCGATGGACGGCAAAATATTTTGCCCTGATGGGGTTGATTGCCCTAAAAGCGCTATCCTCTGAGCCTCTGTAAGTACTGTTGCGGCTTCGCCAACATCTCTAATGAAAGTCAGCCGAAGATCGCTGCGAAGTTTTTCAACTTCTCGAATTTTCGCCTCCACAAGACTTAAATTTGGCTGATCGGCGGCTGTGAGAAGCCAAAGTTGCTCCTCTCCTTCCTGAATTTTTCGATTGAACTCGGAGCGCTTCATGAGCGCATTCATACGAAACTCGCTGAGACGACTCTGCTGTTCTAGAGAAAGGGTGATATGATCAGGATGGTCGAGAAAGAAATTAGTGGAGCCGATATGATATAGATGTGAGGCACCAGGAAAACCTGGAAGAGAGGATAAGACCGCTTGGCCCCCAATGCCGAAAGGCGGACCTATCGGACCGCTTCCAGGCATTCCGCCCATTCCAGACATCATTGAACTCATCATGCTCATCATTCCTGCCATCATGTTTGCGGCTGGCATCTGGTTACTCGGCGCTGCGCTCATAGGCTGCCGAAGAGGTGCTTGAGAAACGCCACCTATAGTGCCCATCGACATCTTCAATCGACGTTCATCCCCATTTGCTTTCATAGCTGCGCTATCCACACCTTGCTCTCTAATTTTGGTCTGAAGCTCTGCTACCTGACGACCGAGATCTCTTATCTGCTCAGAGAGTGAAGTAGGATTAGATTGCATTTCATGTTCCTTCTCCATACTGGCTGCATGCTCCTGCGGCGCTTCAGCTCTAGTAAACGAAGGCCACATCACAAGCAGCGCGACCGTACAAGACGTAAAGTAGGATTGCAGCGCACGCGATGTGTAGCAGGAGATACTCTCAATATTGCGAGTCAATGCGAGGTTCATGTTAGCCACCCACCGCTAAACCCGGCACGTTTAAGGCCGGTTGATATATAAGGACATTTTTTTAGAAGATTCCAAATCATTTGAGTCCGGTAGTTTTCAACCATAATGACGACCGGGCCCTGGTTAAGGCCAAAATTCCAGGCGGATACCCAGCCTTTCTTCCCCGACGCATCAACGAAGGTTCTATTAAATGAGGTTTCAAATCCAAAGTGACCGCAGTTTGCGACACCAAGATGTGTCAGGTGCTCAATAGCAGGAAGGACTACCTCCGGTGCGAATGGAAGTGATGCAATTGCGACCCAAGGAGCAATCGTTCCATCGTCGGGACCAAAGGGGGCACCTCGTGCGCAATAATCAAAAAAAGTACGCTCGATTCCGTCCACCATCATAGTAGCCGGACCGGGTCCGTCGGTTGCGGTGAGCCCCCAACAACAACCGCAGCAAGCATCAAATCTAAGTGGATTGAGGCGGCCATATTCCTGATGAATCAAGGTGGCTATTCGACTGTTTTGAAAGTAGTTGCTTTGGTGTTCCCGCATAGAAGCGTCTTGAATCTCGCCAAAATCTATCCACAAGTGCGAATACTGATGGATAAATAAAGGACCTGCATACAGTACCTCGTGGCCGTAAATGGATTTCCATGAAAAACTTTCAGTCCAAGCCTGGTAGCTTTCTGGAGGAATCGGAAATGTGGGAGAAGCAAGGGCTAACAAATATAAGATCAAGGCTTCATCGTATCCCTGCCATCGATACTCCAAGAAACCCTTCTCGGGCGTCCACCCATGACTAAATGTAAGGGCGCCATTCAGAGCCCAATTCCAATCTACTCTACGGTATAGGCGGTCCACCAATTCCCTCAGCTCGCGCTCTTCGCCGGTATCGCGATCGAAATACGCGGCTCCAACGAAAGCTCCTACCACAAGAAGGGCGGTATCAATCGTAGATACCTCAGACTTCCAAGCTCTCTTACCCGTCGCACAGTCAAGAAAGTGATACAAAAGGCCATTGTATCCCGTAGCATCTACATCGGATCCCTGCGAGGCTTCCCATAAGGTTCGCACGGCGCGCGTCACCATCTGAAGAGACTGGGAGCGTGCTATAAACCCGCGCTCCGCCGCGACCACTAACGAGGCAATACCCATTCCAACTGCGGCGATACTGGCTGGCGACTCTGGTTTGTTGGAGTCGGCGATGAGGCCGGTTTTAGGATGCGAGTACTTCGTGAAAAAGGAAGCTGCGCGATCCTGAAGAGTTTCAAGCATCGCGCTCTCATCGATCCCGGCTTGGTTGCTTGCCGGTGAAGAATCTGTTTGTGGGCAACCGCTGCAAGGCATAATTTGTTACTCAATGACAGCTTCCAGCGCCACCCTTCACATCTTTGTCAGCTTCCTTGGTCGCCTCCGAACTCTTACTGCCTTTTGAACAGCATGAGCCTTTATCTCCCTGTATGCCGGACTTCATGATGAAAAGCATGGGGAGCACACAGCATCCGATCATAAGAAGAAAGACTAAGAGGGATGCTCCGCCAACTGCGATTCCAAACTTAGGCAAAATAAAGTAAACAGCAAGCGCTGCTGCCACACAAAAAAGCATCCATTTGTAGCAGTGCTTCATAAGTACCTCCCGAAACATAAAAGATGACCTCCGGGTCGACCGACGCTTCGATCAACCCAGAAGCCTCAATCTGAATTCATTACATGTCGCCCATTCCACCTTGTGGCATTCCACCTTGCTGTTGTGGTGCATTACCCTGTTGCATCGCTCCCATACCTGGATTCTGTTGAGGAACTTGTTGCGGCATCTGCCCCATAGGATGTTTATCCATTCCCATTTTCATGCCTTTATCCATCATCCCCATCTGCTTGTGCGATGACGCCTCCATCTGCGCCATGCGGGCTTCGAGATCCCGAGTACGTTCCTCCAACTTCTCGATTCGCGCGGTGTCTTTCGCAGTTTCTGCGCTTACCGGCGTTACCGTTGTACTCGCAAATACTAGCAACATTGCTCCTGCAGTAATCAGTTTTCTATTCATCGTATTGCCCTCCAAATAAAAGTTTCTACACCAAGAGATCTCGGTTGCGGACTACTTCTTGACCTCTTGGTCCTTTAGTATACAATAGCCAGACAGAAGGTCAATCGCTATGACCTGAATTCAAGATAGAGGTTTGGAGCTACTATATATGCTGAGCCAATCAGTAGGCTACGCTGCGGTCGCATTGGGTATTATTGCTACTACGCGAGATAAGCCAATGCTCGTAAAAGACATCGCTACTGCAGGGGACATTCCATCTCCATTTCTCGCAAAGTTGATTCACATTCTTGGCCGAAAGGGATTTGTCGAAACTCAGCGTGGAATTGGCGGAGGTGTTCTGCTTAAGAAGTCTCCAGACGATATCTCGCTTTACGATCTCTGTAGTTGTTTTGATGACCCTGTACTTGTCGAACGTTGCATGTTGGGAAACGCGGAATGTTCCGACGAGAGAGCTTGCCCATGCCATAAGTTCTGGAAGGCGCAGCGTGACAAAGAGATAGCCTTCTTGAAACGAACAACTATTAGAGATTTGGCTGCATTTGAACGACGTGAGCTAGTTCGACTTGGTAGGTCTATAAAGGAGTAGGGTTCCCTAATATTTTAGTGGCAGTGATGGCTATGACAACCGTCCATTCAAGCACATCCGCAGAAGCTTCTGTCAGACCGGTTACGTTTCTAGATCCAGTCTGTGGAATGAAAGTGGAGCCCGATATGAACGCCGGATCTCATTCTTACAAAGATCAGACATACCATTTCTGCAGCACTCACTGCTTAGCAAAGTTTAAGGCTCATCCAGAGAACTTCCTTAATAAGTCGACCGCAAATGGGGAGCAACCGCCACCTAAGCGAGCTGCTACTATCTACACCTGTCCGATGCATCCTGAAATTGAGCAAAATCATCCGGGTTCTTGTCCTAAGTGCGGGATGGCACTAGAACCAAAATTTGGGGCATCAGTAGCGAACCAGGACGACTCAGAACTTCATGATATGCAGAGGCGGTTTATTGTAAGCGCGTTGCTCAGCCTTCCACTGTTTCTTTACGCCATGAGCGATCTGCTTCCTCATAATCCGCTTAAAGAGCTGTTTACGACAAACGTGTCTCAGTGGTTGCAACTTATCATTGCCACACCAGTTGTGTTGTGGGGTGCCTGGCCCTTTTTTGTTCGAGGCTGGCGATCCCTCGTAACTCGCAATTTGAATATGTTCACTCTTATTGCTCTGGGCGTATTTGTGGCATACGGCTACAGCGTAGTCGCCACGATATTTCCGGATCTCTTTCCGGCAACATTTAGAGGACATGATGGAGCGGTGGCACTTTATTTTGAAGCTGCCGCTGTAATTACAGCGCTGGTCCTTTTGGGCCAGGTGCTTGAACTAAAAGCACGCAGCCAGACGAGTGGAGCTATTCGTGCACTACTTGAATTAGCTCCACCGACCGCCTTGCGGATTGCACCAAATGGTTCTGAGGAAACGGTATCAATTGATCTGATTAAGAAAAGCGACCACCTTAGGATTAAACCAGGGGAAAAGATTCCGGTCGATGGAGTAATAATCGAAGGTGCTAGCAACGTTGACGAATCGATGATCACCGGGGAACCACTCCCTGCTCAAAAGAAAGTCGACTCAAAAGTTACAGGAGGTACCGTAAACGGCAGTGGTGGATTCATTATGGAAGCGACTCGGGTTGGGGCGGATACTCTGCTTTCTAGAATCGTTCATATGGTCAGCGAGGCACAGCGCTCTCGCGCCCCGATTCAACGCCTTGCCGACACGGTTTCCTCCTATTTCGTGCCGGCAGTCGTTTTAATATCAATTGTTACATTTGCCGCCTGGGCAATTTGGGGACCGGATCCCGCTTTTGCATTTGCCATAGTCAACAGCGTCGCGGTTCTTATAATCGCTTGCCCATGTGCGCTTGGGCTTGCAACTCCCATGTCGATAATGGTTGGAACGGGACGCGGCGCTCAGATGGGCGTTTTAATTAAAGATGCAGCAGCGCTTGAAACATTTGAGAAGGTTACTACCGTCGTCGTGGATAAAACCGGGACTCTCACCGAAGGAAAGCCGAAACTCGTTACTGTAGAAGCTCTCGCTCCTTTTTCGCCCGAAGAATTCCTCAGACTTTCAGCCTCGCTTGAGCGCGCTAGCGAGCATCCTTTGGCACAAGCTATCGTTAATGGTGCCACTGAACGAAAAGTAGAGCTCTCTACGCCTACTAAATTTCAATCAATAACCGGCAAAGGAGTAAAAGGAAACATAGCCGAACATGTAGTGCTCCTGGGCAACAAGCAGCTCCTCTCCGATAATGGAGTTGATATAGCTGAGCTTGCTTCCAAGGCTGAGAATCTACGCGCTGAAGGTCAAACCGTAATGTTTGTTGCGGTCGATGGTAAACCTGCTGGACTCCTCGGAGTTGCCGATCCGATCAAAGAATCCACCGTAGAAGCTCTTTCGCAGCTTAGAGAAGAGGACATCGAGATTGTGATGCTCACAGGAGATAGCAAAACAACGGCAGAAGCTATCGGCAGAAAACTTGGAATTACTAACATTCAAGCTGAAGTTTTGCCGGAAGATAAAAACCGGATCGTAAAAGAGCTTCAGAGTCAGGGAAAGATCGTTGCTATGGCGGGTGATGGAATTAACGACGCGCCCGCGCTAGCTCAAGCGAACATAGGCATTGCCATGGGCACCGGCACGGATATCGCCATGGAAAGTGCCGGAGTAACTCTCGTAAAGGGAGACCTCAGAGGTATTGTCCGCGCCAGAAAACTAAGCCGCAACACCATGCAAAATATCCGACAGAATCTCTTCTTTGCTTTCATTTATAACGCGCTTGGTGTGCCGATTGCTGCTGGTGCGCTTTACCCTATCTTTGGTCTATTGCTGAATCCTATGCTAGCAGCTTTGGCAATGAGTCTAAGCTCAGTATCCGTAATAGTTAATGCACTTAGACTAAACAGCGTGAAGACAATTTAAGAAAATGGAGAGGATTCCCCAGGGGGCCCGTGCTGCACTGGTCATCCAGGAGCACGATGAGAATCTACGAAGTAACTCTATGCACCGCCTCTAGCGATGCTCTAAGAAGTTCTGGATCGCCGCACAGCAGAATGTAATCCTTCGCTCTGAGAGTATCCGTCAGCTTTAACCAGAATTCTCAAAGGATAAAGCAACTTAAAGAGAGCAAGAGGGGGAGATTTTTCCGATGATTTACGGGTAATTACGATCCTGCTAAGCTGAAGATATCTTTTAAGCCCTCGTAACTCAGTTGGATAGAGTGCAACTTTCCTAAAGTTGAAGTCGGGAGTTCGAACCTCTCCGAGGGCGCACCTCTTGCTCTAGATACGTGATCCATTTTTGATCCATTTCACTCCAACTTTGGTCAGAATCTCCCAACAAGTCTCAACACATCGTTGTTGCTCGACAGTGTGT
>JAFLCA010000076.1 GCA_017302875.1 Deltaproteobacteria bacterium | reverse complement strand
AAGTTTTTCAACAGGGCGATTTGACGTCAACGAGCAATCAACTTGATGTGGCGATCGAGGGCGATGGATTCTTCGAGGTAACGTTGCCGGACAATACGACAGCGTACACACGATCGGGTTCGTTTCAGCTTGATCAAACAGGCCAAATCGTGACTTCGGATGGGTACGTAGTCGCTCCGGGACTGCCGATTCCGACTGACGCGCTGGCGGTGACTATCGCGCAAGACGGTACGGTCAGCTACACCAGCCCGGGTGTTGCCACGCCTACTCAGGTCGGAGAATTGAAAGGTATTAGATTCCCGAACAATGCAGGGCTGCGTGCGATTGGGCGCAACTTGTACCAAGAAACTGTTTCGTCCGGATCTCCTACGCCCGGAAAGTTCTCGGAGAATGGATACGGAAGACTTTCGCAAGGATTCTTGGAAAGCAGTAACGTCAGCGTCGTAGAGCAGGTCGTGAACATGATCACCGCTCAACGTGCGTACGAAGCTTCCTCGAAGGGTATCAGCACGGCAGATGAGATGCTGTCGCAGGCAATTAACTTGAAACGGTAATCGACATGATTCGTAAGGTAGCACTACTTATCTTGGCAACATTGGTCGCAGGAGTTGTGTACGCGGACAGCGGCACTGCCGAACGTACCATTAAAATTCTTGGCCGCGAATCGGTGACCGTTACTACTCCGACGCTGCGGCTTGCGGATCTGGCTGAGGTGACCTCGCTGAATCCTCGTGATGACGACACCGTCATTGGTCTGCAAAAGATCTATGTCGACAAAAGTCCGGCCCCCGGCACTGAGGTAACGCTGAGTGCTGGAGTAATTCTTGAGCGCTTGAGCGCGCAGGGAGTTGACGTAGCGAAGTTAAGCTATAGCTTGCCGCGCGTTATCACCATTAAGCGCGCAGCGCGCCCGCTTCTTCGCGAGGAGATCCGGGCAGCGATTGATGCCGGTTTGCATTTGGCCGGGCTTGATGTGGCCATCAAAGATATCCGCTATCCCGAGGATCGCTTGGTGAGTCCCGGAGAATTGAAGATTGAGGCGATGCCGCTTAATCCCTCCGCTCCTGGAATTCGTCCATTTGCCATTACCGTGAGTCCGCAAGGTGAAATGCCGACGCGATTTGAGGTGCAAGCCAGCGTGGATGAGTGGAACATGATGCCCGTGGCAAACCGCACTGTTCCCCGCGGAAGTCTTATTCAGGCCGATGATGTCGTGATGGCGCGGGTGAATCTTGCTTCCGTGCCAAGTGATGCTCTGCACCACGATCGCGAAGTAATAGGACTTGCGGCGAACCGCGATATCCCATTCGGGGAAGTGTTTAGAAAAGACAAGTTGGCGGTGCCTCCGCTCATTACAGCCGGCGCGAAGGTGACCATGATGTATCGGAACGGACTCTTCGAAGCCAGCGCGTCCGGTATCGCCCTCGAGTCTGGCGTTCGTGGTCAGGAAATCAAGGTGCGCAACGATTCATCGAAGAAAGTAATTTCGGCAGTAATTTTAGAAGAAGGCTTGGTAGGGGTTAAGCCATGAAACGATCCAAAATCGTATTGAGCAGTCTTGTGGTGGCGTCGGTTTCAGCGACAGGATGCCAGCCGCCCGTGTACACCACGACGGCTGTCCCGGCCAAGGAATATTCGGAGAAGCTGCGCGCTCAATATATGGCGCAGAGTCAGGAATACTCGGGCAAGTTTCATCGCCCCGGCGAGTTCGAGACGGTATCTACCATGGTGGAGGCCGAAGGCCGCGACCGCAACAAGGCGCGCATCTTCTTCGCGGCGGATCAGAAGGAGACCCTTGGTGACGAAGCTAGAATGATGGGAGAGGAGCCGGTCGTGCATGCCGATCTTGCGGTAGAGAAACCGGGTGCTCCGAAGCAAGAAGAGGGATTCACCATGAAGCGCAGCTCGATGCGCAATACGCGCGAGTATGTCGGGCCGCTGACGTTGGGAAATCCGGGCGTTACTGCGTCGCTGTGGCAGGAAAGCCGCAGCAATAGCGACCTATTCCATGATAGTCGCGCCTGGCAACCGATGGATCTGATCACGATTATTGTGTCTGAAAACTCAGAAGGCGCAAATAACGCAAATACTGAGGTGAAATCAAAGTCGACCGTGCAAGCGGCTATCGAAAACCTGTTGGGTGCCGAGCAAAATATCGTTAATGAAGGTGAAAAGATTACGTCCGGTGTGCCGGTCACGACTTCTCTCGTAAATGCGTCCACTCAGAATGACTTCAAGGGCGAAGGAAAAACGAACCGTAAGGGCACCTTGAAGGGCAGAATATCCGCGATGGTGGTCGAAGTGCTGCCGTCCGGTGTATTGCGAATAGAGGGCGAGAAAATAGTTTCAGTTAATAGTGAGCAACAAATCATGGTCATTTCGGGCTTAGTTCGCCCGCGAGACGTGACATCGGAAAACGAAGTTGATTCTGCTCGTATCGCACAGCTGCGTGTTGACTACTACGGTGAAGGCACCGTCGGTGAAGCGCAAGTCGGCGGATGGTTGGGTCGCATCATGAGGAAAATATGGCCATTCTAAGAATCTCGTTTCTTGCATTTTTGGGGGCCTTGATGCTCGCGGCAGCGCCGGCACAGGCTGCTCGTATCAAGGACATCGCGGACATCGAAGGCGTACGCGGCAATCAACTGTTTGGGTACGGCGTGGTGGTCGGTCTCAATGGTACGGGTGATGGAAACAGCGTGCAATTCACGAACAAAGCCATCGCTAACATGCTCGAAAAATTGGGCGTGCGAGTCGATTTCCGTGAGATTAAGGTCAAGAACGTTGCGGCGGTGTTGGTTACTGCAACGCTTCCTCCCTTTATCAGACCGGGATCGAAGATCGACGTTACGCTGTCTTCTCTCGGTGATGCAAAGAGCTTGCAGGGAGGCGTGCTCGTATTCACACCTTTGAAGGGCGCAGATGGAAATACGTATGCCGTGGCGCAGGGCTCCATTAGCGTGGGCGGATTCGCGGTGAGCGACAGTACGGGGGACAGTGCCTCGAAGAACCATCCGACCGTCGGTATGATCTCACAAGGTGCGAGCGTCGAACGGGCGATTCCTTTTGATTTGTTCCAAGCGCAGCGTATTCGTATCGTCCTGCGCGAGCCGGATTTTATCACGATGACCCATGTAGTTTCGAACATCAATGCATTGCTGGGCCGTCCATTGGCAGTCGCGGTTGACTCTGCTTCAGTGGAAGTTCCTCTTGTCGGAGATCTCATGCGTGATCCGATTGGGCTGGTTGCTCGTTTGGAAACAGTTGAGGTGGTGCAAGACATCGGAGCGAGAGTCGTCGTAAACGAGAGAACTGGCACCATCATCATGGGCGAGACCGTGACCCTCAGTCGTGTCGCTTTAGCGCACGGGAACCTGAATGTGACAATTCGTTCGGAGACGACCGTTTCTCAGCCGAATGCCTTCGCTAGTGGAAGGACCGAGGAAGTTACGAATTCGGATGTGAATGTCGGTGAGGAGAAGTCCAGACTGTCGATTGTGGGAGGACCGGTGACCTTGAAGGAAGTGGTCTCCGCGCTAAATGCCCTTGGAGCCACGCCGCGAGATCTAATCTCGATCTTCCAGGTGATGAAGCGCGCCGGAGCCCTGCACGCCGAGCTGGTTATAATGTAAGCGAGCTAAAGGAACTTTATGCCGGATAGCAGCAATCCTTTCCGAATACCGGGGACGGATCTAATGAATACGATGAGCTTCACTGCTCAGCAGGGCCTCGTAGACAGTAAGCTTCGTGACCTGAGGGGATTACAGAACGCCCAAGGTTCCAAAGGCTTAGCCCCAGGCGGGTCGGCGCAGGGGGCTCCTACAGAGACGGAGAAAGCTGCCACGCAGTTCGAGGCATTACTTTTGCACCAGATGCTTAAGGAAATGTGGAATACCGTTCCCAAAGACGGGGTGCTTTCAGGGGGCAATGAAGAAGCCTTGTATCGCGACATGCTAAATGAAGGAATAGCTAATGATATCGCGGAGAAACACAGTATCGGTATTAAGGACGTACTGGTCCGCGATATGAAAAAATTTGAAAAGAAGTAGCGTTATCAGTGGGTTTTGCATCTTAACCAAGAGCACAAATCATAGGATAACGAAGTCTGGTAGATTAATGGTAGTAGGGCGGCAGGGAGCTGCCCGAATCGAAGAGGAACAAGGGATATGAAAGTCAAAGGCACCAGCACTGAAGCGCAACAAGATACCGTCAAGATTTCGCGGCAGGCAGAGCTTCTCAAGGAGAAAGCGTCTAAGGCTGTCAGCTCCAAATCGGAACAGGCCTCGGCAAATGATTCCGTAAATATTTCTCTGGCAAAATTCATTTCTGATCAGCTCGATCCCACCAAGATGGCCGACGAGCGCCGCCAGAAAATTGAAAATTTGAAAAAGCTCATCGCCAGCGGCGAGTACAAGCCGTCCTCTCAAGTGATCGCTCAGTCGATGGAAGAGGAGCTTGGATTTGAGATTATGACTTCTGACGAAGTGAAATCTGCATGATAGAGCGAAATTCAAGACTCGTCCGCGAACTTGATTCGGTGCTGCGCGAAGAGCTGCGGCTTCAGAAAGAGTACGCGGAAATCTTGAATGAAGAGCGTACCTCGATTACTACCTTCAAAGCTGAAAAAGTCCAGTCCCTCAGCGAGAAGCGCGAAGTCTTGAGTGAAACGATCAAGCGAGCTGCTGAGAAACGCGCCGAGCTTATGGCGATGTTTCCTGAGCATCAAGGCAAGCGTCTCTCTGAGCTGATTCGTGCGCACTGCCATCCGGTTGATCAGGAGCGCTTGATGCCGCTCGCTGACGCTCTCAAGTTGGCTGTGCAGAATACCAAATCGCTGAGTACTGAATTTAAACAACTAGCGAGCTTCTCTCTTAATTTGGTGAACGGAGCACTGTCGATCTTGTGGTCGGCTACTCAGAATGTGACTCGTTCCTATACTCCTAACGGCAAGATAAAAGAATCCGCACACTCCAGCGGAAACCGCCAAGCCGGTGTCCTTAAGGAAGCCTAATCTCCCCGTGTAAATGCTCATTGATCCACTTCGTAGATTCGAGGGGGATTTAGCTGTGGGTAGGGGCTGAAATAACGGGCTGAGCCAGTGGCAGGCACGAGCCTTGCACTCTATCTCTCTAGGCGAGTCTTGTCGGCATTTTTTGCCGGTCTCGCTACAAGAGGATGCATGGCAAATTATACCGCGAAGATCCTAAATAACTCGACTGGCGCTCTGGCAGCGCAGCAAGCCGTGATCGCGGCAACCTCAAATAATATTGCCAACGTTAATACTCCCGGCTATACGCGCCGTATCGTCGAACTGCAAACGCGCACCTCGCGCGGTGAGGGCGTCGGCGTCAACGTTGGAAACGGCGTCGAAGTCGGCAATTTGAATCGTATTTCGGATTCGTTCCTGGAGGGACTGGTCCGATCGGCAACTGGAGACAAGAGTTCCTACCAGATTCAGAGCGACTTGCTTTCACGAATCGACAACCTTTTCTCTCTGACTGGAAGTGCGCCGACGATCGGAAGTTCGCTTACGAGCTTTTTCGGTGCGGTCGATGATTTGACTGCAAATCCTTCTAGTATTCCGCTGCGCGCCACGATGCTCGATAAAGCGAACGATCTCGTGACCTCTATCAGAACCGCGTACAATACTGTGGCGAGCGTGCAAGAGGAAGCTAATCAGCGGATCGGCACTGAAATTAGCACCGTCAATTCAATTACCGCTCAAATTGCGATAATGAACGGGCGCATCCGAGCCAACGAAAGCATGGGTTCTATTGACGGTGATAACCGCGATCAGCGCGACGTCTTGATGCAGAAGCTTGCCGAGAAGATTGACTACAATGCTGTCGAGTTGCCCGATGGCAGTGTAAACATTGCGCTGGCCAATGGGTTTACACTTGTAACCGGCACGCAGAGCCGCGATTTAGGATTCACCGCTACGCCATCATTCGCTGGTGGTTCAGCCATCCCAGCATCTTTGAGCGGCGGCAACCTTGGGTATATTACCTATAACTACGGTGATGATTCTTCCCCGGCACATATCGACCTTACTCGCGTGCTTGGCGCTGGAAGCGGATCTATAGGCGGCTTGCTTGCGGTGCGCGGCTACAATGCTCCAGGCAATGATACTTTCCAGGCTGACGGAATTTGCACGGCGGTTGCATCGCGCATCGAGGCGGTGACACGCACGCTGTTGGGAGCAGTTAATACATCCTACCTTGGGCCGGATCTGGTCGCCGGCGGAACTCATCAGCCTTCCACGGTGGGACTGAACGGCGCTTCCAGCATCCCGGGTGTGTATGGGCTTTTCGACTTCCAGTTTAGCGGGAACAAGGACGCGAATAACAACGGCTTGCCGGATGACGTCGGGGTAACCGGGGCGCATTCCGGAGTAAGTAACTACTCAAGCTTGCTGACAGTTGCGATTACGGATCCGGCAGATATTGCTGCTGCCGTTAACACCGGCACCATTGCCACTCCGATCTTTTCGCCCGGCGATGGAACTAACATGGAGACGCTCGCTGCGCTGAAGGATACGAATTACACCTTTGCACTTGGTTCCGTTTCAACAACGGGAACCTTTAACGATGCGTATGCAGAAACGGTCGGATATGTCGGTAACACCAAGAAGTCCGTTGATATTCAACGTGATGTGGCTTCCGACAGTCTTGTCACTGCGATGAATAGTCGTGATGAAGTGTCTGGCGTAAGCCTCGATGAAGAATTTTCCAGCTTGATCAAGTTTCAGAAAGCGTATCAAGCGTCTGCCAAAATGATTAAAGTCGCTGAAAACCTGCTAGATCAAATAGTGAGCCTCCTATGAGTAGAGTTACCGAAACCCAAATGCTGCGCTCGAACTTGCAGTACATCAATTCGAGCCGCTCGGTTATCCAGAAGCTCAACATGGAGGTTGATTCGGGATACAAGGTGCATACGCCTGGCGACTCCGAAGCTTCGGCGACTATTGAGAAGTATCGCCAGGCTCTCGATCGCATGGACAGCTATAAAAATCGCACTGCCAGCGTCAAGAGCATGCTGACATTCCAAGACGATGCGCTGTCGCAAGTAAGTGATCTGATTAATCGCGCAAGAGAGATCGCGCAACAAGCCTCCAACGAAACCAACTCTTCCACCACACGTGCTCAAATGGCGGAGGAGGTTTTTCAGATTCGTAACCACCTGGTGTCGATTGCCAACTCGAAATACCAAGGTAAATACGTGTGGGGTGGGGCGGGCGCTGATACGAATGCCCCGTATGATCCGCTTTCGTATACCACGGGCACTGGAGAAGCTGCTGTTCGCTACGCATGGGATGGTGCGGCGGGCAGAACCACCACACGCGATGTGAATATCTCCGATGATTTCAATCTAACGATTGATACGCCCGGCAACACCGTATTCGACACCGCCATCGAAGGAATGGAGCGTTTGGGCAGAGCGCTCTCGGGGCTCACCACCACTCCGGCAAGTGGAAACACTTCGGCGACAGGTGGCACCTATACCTTCCCAACAGACTTTCACCTCCAGACGCAGGACATATCGAACTGTCTCGACATTCTCGATCGAGCCCGCACGCAGGATATCGAACCTGAGCGTGTGGCCTTGGGCGGCAAGTTGCGCCGCATCGATACGGCAGAGTCTTTGATTGAGTTAACGAAGACCAGTGCCACGGAAGCTTTGGATAAGTTGCAGAATGCCGACATTGCCGAATCCGCCAGTAGTCTCAGTCAGGCGCAGACCATCCTGCAGGCCTCGTTGCAGGTAACTGCCAAGGTGCTCAATTTGAGCATCATGGACTACGTTTAGCGCCCGCTAACGTCATTCTATTTGGGGCAGGCGCATTTAGCCGGCAAGTCCCTAATAAAACTATTCATTTATTGCCCGACTAAGCTCACTAGTGTAAATCCTAAGTGAGCTTTCCTGTATCTAAACACTTGAAAGCGACAGGTTTATTTTTGCCAGGGACGGCGGGACGCAGCGATGCTCATTTTAACGAGAAAGCCCGGTGAGAGCTTGTACATTGGAGACAATGTAAAGATCACCATAGTTGAGATTAAAGGACATCAGATTCGAGTCGGCATAGATGCCCCCTCGGATTTGCGAATTTACCGAGAAGAGATTTACTTGCAAATTTTGGAAGAGAATAAAAAAGCAGCCGAAGCACCGGGCGCCGCAGATAGCGGACTCGAAGGGCTTTCGTCTGCTTGGGCCGGACGTAAGCAGCCTGAATTGGGCGGCGGAAAACGTTCCATCTCGGCCCTAAGCTCTGCAAAACCGCAAGCTACCGAGCCGCAGGTTTTTATCAAGCGCAAGCGTGGTAAAGACAGCGACGAAGGCAAGGAATAATGAGCGACGAGAAAGAATCACAAGCGACCATGGTCGTTGCGAGCTCGCGCTTCGGTGATTTGACCGTGCCGGTCAACACTTTGATCGAAATTCCAAACGGCTTGATTGGTTTTCCGAAGTCGACTCGTTTCATCATGATCGATCATAAGCCGCCGTTTTCTTGGCTTCATTCGGTCGATGATCCTAATCTTGCATTCGTAGTGGTCGATGGCTTTGAGTTCGGCGCTAGCTATGATGTGAAGCCTCCCCAGGGAGATAAGGATTGTGATTTTCAGGAGAAAGACGAGTACGCGATTTTGGTCGTGGTAACGGTGCGTCCTGATCCGCGCATGACTACGGCGAATCTGAAAGCACCGCTCTTCGTTAACCTTAAAAATCGAAAGGGCGTGCAGGTCATATTCGACAGCCCACGTTTCTCCACCCGCTATCCATTGTGGGCTGAAGAAGGGGAAGAAGGCGAGGCGCAGGGAGATTTGGCTGCCACTGATAAGCCCGATAAAGCCGATAAGAAATAACGCCGCACTTCAAAAAGAAAGTTCGCAATTAGAGCAGAGGTCAACGTACCGAACGCGATGTTCTGCCCAGAATTTGCTTTGAGGTTGCTTGTCAGCGGGGCTCGCTGCTCTCGCTTCTGGCAATTGTCTTTGCAATCGCTTTGCCGAATACTGCATTTCCCATTGCATTCAAGTGTACGCCGTCCTCGAGTCTGAACGCCGCAAATGTCTCTTTCTGTGACGCGCGACGCAGCGCTTTAATGCCGGATTCGTGCAGGGGGATATCTACTGCGGCAAAAGCTTTCTTTAGAATGCCAAGGGCTGGCTCTGCCTCGTCGACCATAAACGCGATAATTGGAACGTTGCCGGCAAAGGATTTCATCTGCAGCAAAATTTCTTCGGTAACCATTCGCGCTTCTTGCAGCGCGGGAAGGTTTGGGTCGGCGTTCATTTTATCTTCAATGCTGCTCGCCCAGCCAAGTTTTGCCAGGCGTAGCATTAACTTCTCTTCATGAATAAAAATAAAGTGGAAAACTCGTGAGTGTTGGGCCAGGAACAGCCTAATCCAGCCGCCACTCCGTGGCATGTGCTGCACGGAGACACCATTTTCCCAATAGGGGCGGGGGCGCAGGACGCGCTGATGCAAACTGTCCCTTTCGAGCTGCCAATAGTTATTTATTAGATCGTTACTACAGACTTGCAGCACGATTAGCTCAGGTTCGATTTGACCGATAAGGCGTCGGAGCGCCAAAGCTTCCTGCCAAGTCCCATAGCCGGGGGCCGCGTAGGCATAGGCGCTTGCGCCGAGTTCGCGGGCGCTCACTGCGTAGTACATGTCCTGCATAGCGACTCCCATTCCCGCGGTGAACGAATCTCCCAGAAACAGAATTTTCTTGCCTGAGGCAGAAGGGGGCTCAACAAGTGTTCCCGCCCAGCCCAGTTCTTGATCATCGCTCCACGCCATTCCGCTAAACCAGGGGATGTCACGCCAGTAGAGGTGACGGATTCGGAAGGCGACTTCAGCTATTCCAAAGAGAGTAAGGAGGGAGCAGGTGGCAATGAGAAGGCCCGCTACGCGGGGAGATCGATGCTTGCGTGACAGAGCTATGAGAGCCCACACACAGACAACGTACGTGCCAAGAAAAATCAGCCAAAACAGCGAGCCTGAATCGAACATGCCCTTCCGGCACTACTCGTAGACGTGTCTTTCTTTTTCGAATTGCTGTTGCACGAGATTGATCATTTCCTCGAGCGTAGCTTCGAGATCCTTCTGCTCAAAGCCAAGGTACTTTGCGAGAGGCAGAATGTTCTCCATTTGGGACGGGTATCCCTCCGGCGTGCCTATGCCGGCAACGTGCGCCATCATGTCACCGAGCTGCACAATCGCAGTTTTCTCGTCCAGTTCGGTCTCGGGCTTAGCTCCTTCGACGGGATCTTTGTAATGCAGGATGACCTGGCAAGTTTCCGAGGAGAAATTCCATTTTTTCGCCACCAGCGCCCCAATCAGCGGATGCGCGAATCCGAAAGTCTGCAATTCGGCGGTGTTGTAATCGAGATGCGAATCGCGCACTAATTTGATGACGTTCTTGTAATCGCTTGAAGTTTCCTTTTGAAACAGCAAAACGATCTGGCCAAGGCTGTGCAGCAGACCGAGGAGGAAGATCTCTTCGTGGTAACGCTTCTTTAACTTGCGGCAAATGTATGTTGCCGAGGTCGCGGTTCCGATGGAGTTTTCCCAAATGAGTTTTTCGAGTTTGCCGAAATTCTTGTTCAATTGACGCAAGGTCGCCGCGACGATAATGCCCTTGAGCGCCTTAAACCCGATGATCATGATGGCTTGATTCAACGTGGTGATTTCGCGCTGGCGCGAGAACATTGCGGAGTTGGCAATCTTGAGTACCCGCGCGGCCAGGGCGGTGTCACTCGACAAAAGTTCCGTCAGCTCTGTTGCCGTTGTGTCAGGATTTTCCACCATCGAAATGGCGCGTGATGCGACATGCGGCATGGGAGGCAAATCTCCAACCCAAGCTACAATCTCTCTCCAATCCTTACCGGCGGCTAGTCTGCCTTGAAATTCTTGGGGAGCGTTTTCTTGTGTCGCCATGATGAGTTATGTCCGAAAAAACATGCCTGTCAGCTCTGGATAATCTATCGACAGGCGTCTCGAAAATCATAACGCTATACGGTGCGTTGCGACAATCAAGGAGCTGCAATTTCGAGTTGCCAGAGCAGCTTATGGCAAACTTCCGTTTTGGACTCGACTGTTCAGTTTGTTTGGCAATATTCCGATAGAACTCTTAGGAAGTATTTGTCTCTATTACGCGGTGGTGGGAACCATTCGAAATCACTAGGTTTTTTGAGGACTACGTATGGATTATCAGACTGAGATTGTCGGCAATAAGGGATATATCAAAATCGATGGAGATCTCGATTCCGAGCAATCAGGTGAGGCTCTTCGCAAAGCGTTTAATCAAGTATACGACCAAGGAAAGCGCACTATTATTTTGGATCTTTCCGGCGTGCAGATTATCAACAGCTACGGCATCGGAAAAATCTTGATGTGTTACAAGCGTCTCAAGGCCGACAATGGCGCGTTGATGGTGAAACCATTGCAGGGTTTCGTCAAAGAGACATTTGAGCTCCTCATGCTCGACAAACTTCTACCGCAGGATCAGTAGTCGTCGCAGCCGGCACTTGAAGTGCCGGCTCGATATATTCCTGCGAGGCGAGAAGTATGAAGTCTCCTGAGCCCGCGCCGCATATTCTAGTCGTTGGTAATGCCCCACATCTTTCGCAGAGCTGTAAAGAAGCCTGTCGAGAGCTTGGATGGAAGCATAGCGAACAAGTCGACGCATCAGCGCTTGACGCGGGGCGCTTTGACTTGATTGTCACGGATCTCGAACTACCGAATACAGATGCATTGCAGCTGTTACGTGACTTGCGTTGCGGGCGGCCGCAGATTCCCATCCTCGTAGTCCCACGTTGTGCGACTGTGGAGCGCAGCACCGAACTGCTCCGTGAGGGCGCGACAGAAGTGTTGTTCCCCTCAGAGGACGCTATTGCGCTCTTAGAGGCCTTGCAGCGCGATCTCGTGCATGGGAAAGCAGTGCAGGGTAGTGGGCTCTTCGAACATTCTAGTGCGAGTGTGGTAACTCTGGCCTTCCGCACCGCTGAAGTGGTGGGCCGAAAAATTCCCCTCTGCCTCGCCGCCGAGCTCGAAGAATGCGGCAAAATAAACAAGAAAACCCGGCATAAACTCGAGTTGGCATTCCAAGAGGCCGTCGCCAATGCCTTGGAGCACGGCAATCTCGAACTGGATTCGCGCTGGCGCGAGCTAATTGATGCTGCCGGTGCGGACAAGTATTCGGCGGTAAAAAAACAACGCCTTTCACAGGCTTATTACGCCGATCGAAAACTAGTTATCTCATTTGAATATTGTGACGATGTATTCACCATACGCGTGAGAGATGAAGGTCCCGGATTCTGCCCGCCCCCCAGCGACCTCCACGAACAAAAGACCGCCAGCCTGAAGTGTTCAGGCAGAGGCCTTGCGATCATCTCCCGCTCCGTTGACGAAGTTAGTTACGTCCGCGGAGGCCGGGAAATATGTATGCGCAAGAGAGTGTCTTGCAACGTATCCCATGGAAGGGGGGCTTAGTGGCGCTAAAATTCAGACTCAAAGGTTTGGCCGAGACGTTCATTGAAGAGATCGTATGCCCGTGCTGCGGTACGACCGGTAACGATGACCAATCTTTTACAACCGAACTTACCAAAGTAACCTATGACGGAATCATCGTCGTCGTGCAGTGCAAGAGTTGCGCTGAGATTTTTGTGCCGAGCACTCAAAGGCTCGGTGTTCTAAATCCGGACGAACTAAAGAAAGCTGTGCAAAAAGACAGCGTTGATACCGGTGAGGCTGTCATGCCCGGCGTCGATGCGGTCAAGCTAAATGCTGAAAAGCTAAATGCCATGCGCAAAGGCGAGCTGCACTAAGCAGGCAAACGCTCGGCGACTGCGCGCAGCATTCCAGGGTTCGGAACTTTCCCGAAATAATTTGAAAAGCTAATAGTCTTTCGCTGTGCTCGACTACAAGTCGGCAAGGGCAACGTTGTACTTCTTGAGCGTTGCTTCAACGCCAAGTTTGTCGATGGTGCGGATCATGCGAGTAGAAAGCTTAACCTTCACGTAGCGCTTCTCAGAAGGGATGTAGATGCGCTTGGTCTGCAAGTTTGCTTTGAAGATGTGATGGGTTTTGTTATTCGCATGGCTGACACGATTACCGTTCTGATGCGATACGCCGGAGATTGCACACTTATGAGACATCTAAGCACCTGAAATTACTTGCGTTTCTGTTTCTGCAAAGCAGAGGGCTAAGTATGCCTAAAAGCAGGATAAAATGCAAACATCCGGCCCGGCCAGTTTAGAGTTCGCTTTTAGGCTGCCGCTAAGCTGGGGATACCTTTTTTCTCCATATAGGCCTGAACGAGAGGCTTCGGGATTATGTGGTAGCCGTTGTTCGGTTCCCAAGCTACGCGATCTTCCGTTGGCTCAAGAGAGACGCTGAGACCTCCTACTTCTGAAATCTCCAAACAGTCATCGACTTCATAGAGATTGTCGGTGTGCACGGAGTGAAAGCCCTTCAGGAGCTCACTTTTTGCGCGCGATTTCACTTCGCGCTCATCCTTAGCAACTACAAAGGTATTCGCATGCACTTCAGTGAACTGTCCCGGCAGATAAGCGCCGAGATTGATAAAAAAGAGTTTCTTTTCTCCCGCCTGCGGCTTAGCGCTGAGGGTTATGCGGTGGCCGTCTATCACCGAAAGTTCAATCCAGGAGTCGAGGTGCAAGCCCTCGGGGGTCCCGAACCATTTGTCCATGAGCTGCTCGTAGGTCGCTTCAATTGATTCGCCAATAACGAAAACGACGTCATGTAGTTCTGTATTCGACTTAGGGGCTTTTCCCCCTAGATACACCGCGAAGAGCTTTTGCGTTGATGGTTCCATAGCGCCTCAATCTGGCATAGCTGGGCACTCGATTTCAATTGCATTTTCCCACGAGAAGAAATTCTCGCGCCTAGAAAAGCTCTACCGAGCGAATTTGCGGTAATTCGCCGTTGCCTTGCTTTGAGAGGAAGGCGCGCATGAAATAGGTGGAAGTCCCGTAATCAACTTTGCTTAGTACCTGAAACCAACGACTCTCCACGCTAATCATCGTGTTGATTTTGTCATACTGCGGCTCGCCGATCATTTCGCCTAGCTTTTCCTTTTGATTCTCGAACGTGAAAGGGCCGTCATCGCTTTTGCGAAAAGCAAGCATCGCTTCGACTTCGGCGTCGCTAATGTCATCCGATAGCGATTTGATGACAACTGCCGGAGCTAAGTTGACGTTGATGCGACTGTTTCCGAAAACCGTCACCAGAGGCTCTAGTTTCCGAATGCGCGCCGGAGTGAATCCGGGAATGACTTTAATTTCTCCGACACGGTTGATGCGCGAATTCGGGAACGTATCGGGCGGCAGGTCGCTCTCGATGCCGGACGCGAAGTCCCCCGGGTTATAGGATTCCTTATCCTGATCCATGTAATCGATCAGATTGGCTACCAATTCTTCGGAACTAAAATGGCGGCCGGGAAACAATCCTGTTTGATCCTCTTCTTGATCATCATCAAAGCCAAGATTGCGAAACAGCCGAGTCATCACACCGCGCCATTTCAGATCCGGTTCTCCGCCAGCGATGGGAACCATGGCGCGCAGCGGTACCTTTGACTCTTCCGGGCGTATCTCCAGCTCGATCTGCATGTTGGGCTGCTTTATCCCAAGAAGGTCTAGCGGAATGGGGGAGCCGCCGCTGAATTTGCCCCACAGATCCTGGTAGGCATCTTCCGGGCTGGTGTCTTCCTTGATCAGCACGCGCGCAAAATTTACAGCCGATTTCAGCAGATACTCAGCCTGCATGCTGTGCTCGACCATCACGCTGACCCGCGACCCCATAAAGGTGGAGTACGCTAAATTGAGAACCAAAATGCTGGCGAGCGCTACGACAAAGACGACTAGGATCAGCGCCATTCCGGACTCACCAGAGCGGCGAGAAGAAAAGGAACGGCGCGCGACTCCTGGGGGGAAGCACGCGCGCCGTGGGCAACACCAAATCTTTACTGAACTGCGAGACTTGTTTAGCAGATTATCATTTCCTCATCATCCTGCTTCGGATCCGAATTCAAAGACAGGGAGGTGAGGATAGCACGAGCATCATCACGGATCATTGCTGACAAACCGTTAATGAGTCCGACGTAACGAGAAACTTCATCCCAATCGCCCTTGTTGATGTGATCGCAAAGGGTGGAGGCCAACTCGCGCTGCTTCGCTAAAATTCCATCGTAGGATCTTAAGCGCTCCATTATTTCGGGGGGCACAGTCTCTTTCTTTGCAAGAGTTACCTTGGCGCTCTCAATTGCCTGCTCCAAATCCGTGAAGGAAGAAAAGAGCCGATCGATGATATTATTTTGCATGACTTAACCCTCGTGTTTGCTACGTTCTACGATTACCAATGTTATGACCGATTCGCCGCTGCTGTGACATTGAATGAAAGCCGAGGCCCTCACCCGTTAACACTGACAATCCCTTGTACAAACCTCCGAAGTTCTAAGTCCTTACTCCAATGGAGTTAAAGGCGATTTCGAGGCCGGCATTCCGTGCCGTTCTGAAGCTTCTTCTAAGGCAACTTCCCTGCCAATCAGAAGCATGTATCATTTCTAGCAGTTAGGAGTATAAGCCAAGCGAGGGCATGCGACAATTGTCGCCTTCATGTATTAAAGATTCGGAATTTCAATGGTTTAGGCCATTGTGTAGAGATACAACAGCGTGTCGTTATTTCAGTCAATTCAAAGCGCGCTCGTAGGCTAGCGGCCTTATGCACAGCCGCTGCAAGCTACTTGAGTCTCCTTGTCCCAATCTCCTGCCAACTTCCGGTGCTCTCATTAAAGGCATATGCGTGAAGTTCGCTGTCTGAGTTCAGCGTCTTTGCGTAGCCGCGCCAGCCAGTCCTGATTGCTGGCCGCAGCCAACCAAAAATTCGGCGCGGATACCCGCTGAGAGCGCAGCCTCGCACTTCAGCATTTTGATTAGCGACGATTATTTTCGCTTTGCCGCTGACACTTTCGTCGACCTCTCCGCTAATTCGATATGCGTTTGGCTGATAGGCTTCCAGCGTGTCGAATGAACCAAATACGTTGCCTGGAGTCTTTGTTTGGAGTGTTTGCCCCCATGGGGGGCAGATTTCGCCGCCGGGCTCAAATGGGATGTGCTGAATCATCTTGAGCCGAGGAATTAAGTTCAACACGTCTTGCGGTGTGGCTGTGAGGGCATTGCGAATCCAGCCTCGATCCGGAACGTCAAGTTGAAGAGAGATCGCGGTAAAGCGCGCAGAGTTTTCTCGATCGAGGTAGGCGTTTAGAACGGGAACTCCGACGACCCAGGTTTTAATGATAGCGACGACGGCGCAGCCCGTCCAAAGCGCTCGTAGAAAGGAAGATGGGAGCGACCTTGATTCAAGCATTATCCGAAGCAAAACGAAGAGAGCCATCCAAAATGGAAGGATAAAGAAGCGGTAGCGCGGTGATAGCGCTGTTTCCATTCCTAGGGCATCTCGGATCAGGCCGGCACTGAAGCAGATAATTAGGGGATAGGCGGCGATTAGAATCCAGGTCAGCAGGTAATAGTCTAAAGTCCCTGCGCGCGCTCTTGCGTAGCAGTATCGCGCCGCAAAGGCGAAGAGAATAAATCCCCCAACACCAAACAGCGTGGCGTTCGTGAGCGAGGCTGAGAAGGGGCCTCCGAGGGTCGCCAACATAAAGATAATTTTTTTCAGCGGATGGAAGCCTGTGTGTACGGCCGGCACCGCGTATGGGCCAAACAACAGCGATAGGTTGTAGGGCAGCGCAGCTAGCAAAGAGAGTGGGACGAGATAGAACTGCACAGGGAGTCTGCGCGAGAGTATTACGACCATGCTCATCAGACCCCACACGTACAGGCCCGGAGTATTGGTGAAGGTTCCCATCCAGCCAAGCGTGAGGCACACGATGAGGGGAGCTCCTTTTCGTGTGAAGTAGGCGCTACAAAAGAATTGAAGCGTAAGAATCGCCAGCAGATTTCCGAGCCCTAGATGCACGCCAGCGAATCCGAGCACCCAGTCTCCGGCAGGGGCGGGGGAAAAGAGCAGACCCGCAATGACGAATACTATCAAGAAGAA
>JAFLCA010000075.1 GCA_017302875.1 Deltaproteobacteria bacterium | reverse complement strand
GAAAAGCGCAAAGCACAGCAGTGAAAAGAAAAGTAATGAGGAGTATCCGCGCGCCTCCGATCCGTACAGGACGAGCACAAAGGAAAAAGAGAAGACGACCGCGCCGAGTAAACCTTCCAGCAGCCCACGTCGATGGCAGATCCACACCGCTAAGATGAGAGTTAAAATCGCAAATAGAAGAGCGGGAAGATGGAGAGCAAGCGGCGAAGCATGCGCGCCAAGATAAAACAGATACAGACTGTTGAGATAGTGATTGTTGTCGACTGCGATACTAAAAATCTGCAAGGCAGTCGTGCTGGGCTGCAAGAGCACCAGCGAATAAATCTCATCGAGCCAGAGTTCTTTCAACGAAGCTTCAAAGCGCAGAAAGATGCCCAGCACAACGATCAGCACCAGCATGAATAATGCCGCGGGAGTATTCTTTGAAGCAGTCATGTGAGAACTGTTAGAAGCAAGAGTTTCGCGGGTGTGCATTCTCAAATGAGCGGCGCACCTGTCCTATTTGAACTACGAACCCAAACACTACACAAGCTTCCACTTTCCATCGGCAAGTAGTTCGAGATGCAGGTCGTGATAAGAAACGAGACTCGCTCGATGCCCAATACTCACGTAACTCTGGCCGCTTTCTTGTAGTAATCCGTACAGATACTTTTCATCTTCGAGATCGAGGGCCGTGGTGGCTTCATCCAAGAAGGCGATGCGGGGCTTCGCAAGCAACAAGCGGGCAAAGGCAATACGCTGCTGCTCTCCGAGCGAGAGTACGTTCAGCCAATCCATCTCTGCGTCAAAGCCGCCGATTCTGGCGAGCAACTCGCCCAAGCGCACGCGCTCGAGAACCTCGGTAAGCTGAGCGTCGGAAATCGAAGCACCTCGGGTTGAGTACAAAAGCTGCTGCCGAAAGGTGCCGAGCAACATGTACGGGGTCTGCGGCAGGAAGACCAGGGAATCCAGGTCCGGGCGCTTGATTATGCCCTGTCCGTCAGTCCATAAACCGGCAATCGCTCTAAATAGCGATGTCTTCCCGACGCCTGACGCGCCGGTTATTAAAAGATGCTGTCCGGCATCGACGGTAAGATTAAGCCCCGAGATTAGAGTACGTTGACGGTTGGGCGTCATCACCGTGAGATGATCAAGAACCAGCTTCGAGTCCGTACCGATGGTAATCCAGGTCGGATTCTCTCGTGGCCACACGCAATAGCGGTCGCCCTTGTCGAGCTCCTCGGAGAGAGCGCCAACACGCGCTATCGTTGCAGCGAAAGCGCTTAGCCGCTCGAACTGCGAAACTATCAGCGAGAGCGCATCGAGCACCCAGGCAAAGGCGATGGTTGCCTGCGTTAAAGCCCCGAAATTAGTTTGCTCGGTAAAGTACAGAGGGGCGACGATCAAGACTGGAACCACAGCCTTAAAGTACTCATAAGATCGCGTGAAGAAACCTAAGTTTCGGTTCCATCCGATCAACATATTCAGATTATGGAGCGCATCGCGCAGGCGATACAGAATCTGCGTCGCCTCTTTGTCTTCACCGCGATAGAGCGCCACCGACTCTGAATTATCGCGAATCTGCACCAGACGATAACGGAAATCAGCTTCCTTCTTTTGTTGCGCAAAATTTAGCGAGACGAGACGCCGCCCGATCAGCATCGTGCCGAGCGAACCAAGAAACGCATACACGAACGAGGTGGCGCTCAGTGTGGGAGAAACTCGCCACAGCACATAACTCCACGCCGAAAGATTGATCACAGAATTCAGGAGGATCAGAAAGAACGAAATGCTCGTACCGGCAAAATTTCGAATTTCATCGGCAATTCGCTGATCCGGATTATCTAAACTGCGCTCGAGATTAATGCGGTAGTAGGAACGATGAGAGAAGTAACGCGTAATATAATATTGCGCTAAGAACCGCCTCCACAGCAGCGCAAACTTTTCTTCAGTGTAGCGATACATTACGACGACAGGAGTCGTGCAAAGCACTGCCACCGCAAACCAGCGAATGCTGCGATAGAATTCTTCACTCTTACGCTCCGTGAGCGCATTCATGTAGCTGCCCGCAATCTCACTCATCCAGACGCTCAGGCGCGTAACTGACATGGAAAGGGTGAAGAGAAGGACGAGCAAACCGAGCGCTTTGAATCGATCGGCGGAGAAAAATAGAGGTTTGGCGATGGTGACGAAGCGTCGCCAGGTACTGAAGCTAAAGCGTTGACTGGAAGACTTTTGCATCTATGTATTTGATATCTTTAGGGAGCGAACTGACTCAGAAAGCCGCATCGCCAAATTAACTCCGTAATTTCAAGCGGTTAGAGTGCCAGTTCGAGAGTGTTTTTTTTGCGAGTAACAGAGAGCACACCATGAGCCCAAGTACCCATAACAAAAGGTGGAAAGACAGCAGCATAGGCGGACGCTCCGCTTTGTATAAAACGGATTTTTCATGCTTGGTCTCGGCCCACTCTACTCTGCTCTGGCAACCAACGAGCCGCAGCGCGCGCTAGCGGATCTTGCCGTCCAAACTGCCGCTCAAGCTGCTGCAGACGCCTTTCAAAAAGCACTCGAACCTCCCAGCCGCGAAGAAAAAGAAGCAGCTCAAAAGGAAGAATCGCGCCGCGCACAAGAAGATCGCGATCGCCAACAGCAGCAACAGCAACAAGCCGAAGCATTGCGAGTTCAAGCAGAGCAGCTGCGCGTCACAACCTCGACCGCCGAGGGAAAGTTAGAAACCGGAAAATCTAAAGCCGACGCGTTCAATGTCATCTCTCAGATGGCGAGCTTCAATACCGGCGCGGGATTCGACTCAGCCGAATTGGAAATGGGCGCGGAAGCTGCAAAAGCAATCGAAAGAATGGAGAAAGCCGAACAGATGGGACAGAGCAAAGACGGAACACTGGACATGAGCGCACTCGGGCTTACAGGGTATACGCCAGAAATCTCGAGTTTCACCCTTCAGCGTGCGGGCGTAATTCGACTCAGCCTCCAAGACGACAGCATCCCAACATCCGTAGCCGATCCTATGGATGAGGATCGCTTATATACCCGTGGCGGAAAAATTACGCCGCTCTCGAATGGCGACATGAGCGTTCGAGTTCGGTTGGACTACGCGGATGGCTCGGTGACTAATACCGAAATGGTTTTCCGTAAGGTGGAAGATTCATCGAATCTAGAATCCGCTTCTGAAATTGCCGGACGCATCAGCCCCCAAGAAAAGCGCCTGGCCGCCTAAAGTAAGCCTCGCAGCCGCGCCCGCAAGAACAGCGCCATGGTTTTGCCGTCTTGGATTTCTCCTGCAGTCAATGCGGCTTCAACTTCCCGCACACTCATCTTAACAACCTCGATGTCCTCATCCTCGTCTCCAGCAAGCCTGCTGTCGCTCAAATTGCGCGCAAGGTAGAAATGCTGAACCTCATTGCAGATGCCGGGGGCGGGAATAGAAGTACCAAGAGGCAACCACTCCTCTGCTCTCAGACCCACCTCCTCCTGAATCTCTCGTTGCGCACACGCTAGCGGATCTTCGTTCGAATCCAAGGTGCCGGCAGGAAACTCCAAAACCTGGGCCTTCATTGCATAACGATACTGCCTTACGAGCACCAGCCGACCATCGGCGAGCTGAGGCGCAAACACCGCAGCTCCCGGATGCATGACTGAATCCCGCTGCTTAGTACCCTTCCCGCCGGGAAGCTCGAGCTCCTCACGCAGCACATAGAATTTTGGGCCCTTGCAGAGAATCTGAGAACCGAGAACTCGTAATCCACTTCCCATTTTATGCTTTCCAACTCGACATAGAAGACTTTAGTCTGTAGCAATCACTATGGCGCTGCCCAAAATACTTCACAATAAAATTTTCATTCTCAGCCTTGGCATTCTGTTATTCGCCATTACCTACTACGTATTTGTAGTGGATTGCAGCAGGCGCGCGCTGCTTGATTTTGAAGTATACCTGGCAGCCGCAAAAACGTTTGCCGCTGGCGGCAATATATATGCTCAGCCGTACGATGTGAGCGATCGCTGGGAGCGCCACCTCGCTCTTTACTACTTATACCCGCCGCTTCTAGCGCAGGTACTCTCAAAGTTCTTAACACTTAGTCAGGCAAGCCTTGCATACGCCTGGTGTCTTTGCGCCTGGCTTTGCATCGTAGGGAGCGCGTGGTGTATCGCAGAGTTAATTTCGTACTCTTGGTGGAAACGCTGGAGCAAGGCGCAACGTTTTCTCCTCGTCTACTTTTTCCTGGTTTGCTTTGAACCGGTCTATTGGGGCGTTAGTGACGGACAAGTCAGCGCAATTGTATTGCTGCTGCTCAGTATCTTTTTACTGGCAGATTTTCGCGACAAACCGGTAACGGCCGGCTCAGCCTTAGCGCTCGCTGTGCTGATTAAGATGAGCCCGCTCCTACTACTCCTTGGAGTGATGCGGCTCCGACGTTGGAAGACCCTCATTGCCTTTGGGGTGAGCTGCCTCGCTCTGAACCTCTGGCTATTCTCCGATGCGGGAAGTACGCAACCCATTCTAGATTTCATCCATTCCCTGCGAGGAATTGGGGATGAGCGCGCCAGTCGTGGCTTCCTATTCAATTTTGTCTTCGACAAATCGCTGCTGGCGCCATTCGGACTCGAGAACGACGAGATCGCCAGATGCATCGTGCGGGCAAGTCTTGTGGCATTGCCAGTTCTCGCTGTCCTGAAGATTCGAGACACCAGTCGTTACGGCGGACTCGCACTCTACGCTTTGCTCATCTGCTTTATGTTAGTTTGCTCCCCGCTGATTTGGTTTCATCATCTCGCCTGGGCCCTCTTGCCTATCGCCGTCTTGAGTTGCACCGAGAAATCAGAAATTCAGGTCTGGCTAAGACACCTCACCGTCTGCGTCGGCCTCTATTTTGGACTCAGCCAGGTGAACTTGATTCATTACTGGACCTTCAAGGAGCTGCCACAATACAATTGGATCTCCTCGCTCGTTCCAACTACCTTACTGCTCCTTCTGGCGAGCTGCCTGTGGCGCAGCAAAGAATCGCTTGCTCCCTCAAAGGAGAAAGACAAGGCCCGGGACGCCTAAACTGCGAGGCGACGATCTCTCAACGCTAACAGCGAACCTCCGCTTTCTAGGTGGGCGCTTAGCGGCGCAAAGGATACGACCGGAGCGCAGCCATTACGGCTTCACCAAGAAGCAGCGCGCCCACCATCACATGAATGCTTGCCAGGTAAGGCTGACGAATTGACAGCACCGTCAAGACTCCGAGCAAGAACTGCAAGACTACCCCGATGGCCAAAGATCGCGCAGTGCTTCTGAGCTGCGGTGAGGCCTTCGCGCTCTTAAGAGTTTTAATCAGCAATGCCGCTACAACCGCGACGACCAGCACGGCTCCCCCGCGATGCACGACATGATAGACAACTTGCTGCATGGTAACCGGCGCGTAATTAATCGCCTCTCGTAACTGATTAATGTACACCAACATCTCGGCACTAAAAGTGGGCAACCACTGTCCACCCATCGTGGGAAAATCCGGAACGGCTAGCCCGGAGCTGCTGTGACGCATTACCGCACCGAAGAACAACTGCAGATAAATGACGCCCCACACCAGAAGCGAAAACCGGAAAAGCGAAGTATCGGAAGCTCCTTCTCGGGAGAGCAGCCTGTGACGCAACTCGTCTGACTGACTGTAGGCGAGAACGATAATCATACAGAAAAAGGTTTGCGCCAACATTCCATGCGCCACCGAAACCGCATCAGGCAGCTGCAACAGAACCGTGAGTCCGCCCAACAAGCCTTGCAAGATAACAGCGCCCAAGGAGCACAAAGAAAGTACCTTCACCCAGCGCCGCTTTTCGACCCGGCAAATCCAAATGGTAAGAATAACGGTCAACATCCCGATGCCGGATGCCACCAAGCGATGAACGTGCTCGTAGAAGATTGGACCGACCCACTTTGAGGGACTATACAAAAACATATTCTCGCCGTACGTGGTCGGCCAGTCCGGAACGGAGAGACCAGCATCATGACTGGTGACGAGCGCTCCCATGAATATGAGGAATATGACTGCCGCGCACACGAATTTTGAATAAAAGCGCAGACGCGGACGAAGTTCTCCGAGCGAACCCGGCGCGGAATCATGGAGGGGCAAGCCAGTAGTGGAAATATTCATACCCCACTACAATAATAAGCAGGTTGGAAAAAGGAAATGGTGACGGTACCCGAAACCTGCTGTTAGAATCCGCTGGTATGCAAAAAAAGCCCGCCCTAGAAGAAAAATTTCCAGTCATACCCCTTGTGCTGATCTGTCTCTTGGCGTTGTGGCTGCGCATTCCCGGCATCAATGCCGGCATGCCCTATTTTTATGCAGAAGACGAGGCCCACCACTTTAATCGCACCGTCGAGATGGTGAAAGAAGGCCGCTACGATCCTCAGTATTTCCACAAACCCTCCCTGCACTTCTATTTGCGCATGCCGGTCGTGGCGCTGTCATACCTTTGGAGCGTCAAGAAGGGGTACATCAACTCAGTTAAGGAAATCGAGACCCGCAATTCATTTGGGTTAGCGGGCTACGCATTTACCGCATCTCATCCGGGCATCGTAAAGTGGAATCGTGCCTTCAGCGTGGCACTTAGCATTTTGACGGTGCTCTTCACCTTTTTGCTGTGCAGACAGGTGACCGGCAGAAACGCCCCGAGCCTTGTCGCAGCGCTACTGCTTGCTGTATCGCCGGAATTTCTGATCAACTCTCCGATTATAGGCGTTGATATTCTCATGGCGCTGATGTGTGTGGTCAGCTCCTTTGCAGCGCTGGTCATCTACAAGAATTACTCCCTCACAGGGCTGGTAGTGCTTGGACTTTTGTGCGGACTTGCTGTTTCAAGCAAATACAACGCGCTCCCAATCGCCGTCCTACCTTTGGCTGTCTGCATAGGATTACGAAAACTCCACGTTCGCGATCTTGCGATTGCCGCTCTCAGTCCGGCCGCTGGTTTTTTCCTTGGCTCTCCTTTCATTTTAATTTCTATTCCACTTTTTCTCGACCAGCTCTCCTACGAAATCTGGCACTATGGGGTGGCCGGACACGTTGGACATAGCGCTCAGCCAGGTTTCGAGCAGGCCGCGTTTTACGCTAAATGGCTCGTCACGGATGGAATGGGATGGAGCGCATGCATCATTGCCTTGGCAGGACTAGCCCTGCTGCGCAGCGATCGAAAGAAGGAAGCGGCACTCTTCCTTGTGTTTCCGGCCCTGTTCGCCGCGCTGATGATAGGGCAGAAAGCTAATTTTACCCGCAACATGGTTTCACTACTACCATACGTTGCCATACTCGCCGCCGCAGGTTTGGATTTATTGTTGCGCCGTTTAAAGATTCGGGAGGATGTGCGAGCCAGTTTTTTCTGGCTGTGCTTGCCAATTCTTTGCTTGCAACCGCTCATTCGATCACTAACCCATGTGCGGGGCATTCGCTCGCAACCAGAATCTCGCACTGAGGCGCAAGAATGGATTCGTTCAGATGCCGCTCCGCGCGGGGACATGGCGATCTCAGGCGAGTTGCAGTTTCCGACGGCCGTATACCGTCTGCCGGCGAAAAGCCGCATCGATACATCGAAGCCTCTCGGTTTGAACCTCTATCAGAGTGGATTTGACTCACTCATCGCTGGGCCGGAATTCGCCCCCAGCGCGGAAGAACGCGATCTACTGCTTCCCCTCAGAAAGTTTGAGGGCGTCAACGAGGCGCAACGTGTCATCATGAATCCCACCATTGAGGCGTATGAAGTACGCGTTGATAGAGCCGTGGCTACACTCGAAGAGAAGTACCGAAGCAATCAGCTCGCTGAGTTTCTCTCGATAACTCCAGACACGGCGAGCGTCGGAATTTCGTGCAGCGATAGAGACGGAAAGATCTCCAGGAGCGTGGGAGAGAATTACTGCTGGCTGCAGAATCGTTTCAGCGCACTGAAGTTTAGTTTTGAAGCCGCCCTTCCCAAGAGTTCAAATAGCAAGCTTACCCTTGCCCTTATGACGCCTTGGCCTGAGCAGACCTTACAGATAGAGGCTGACGGCTGGAAGCAGACCGTGGATCTCTCTAATGTAAAACCTGTGGAGTGGACAAATATATCAATAGTGGTGCCGACTGAAGCATTGCGCGGAGACAAAGGTGTCCTCTTTAGAATATCCCAAGTTCACTCGCCAATTTCGCAAAAAATAGGCAACGATACCCGTCGCCTCGGCCTAGCCATAAGAGAAGTGCTCATTGAGGGCGTAAAATAGCGGGGCAAGCCGCCACCTTCGCAATTACGACGTAAGTGTGCTATCACTTCGACATGGCTGAAACAGGAATGTATATCGTTACAGGCGGCGCCGGCTTCATCGGTTCCGCCTTCGTATCTAGGCTCAACGCTGCCGGCATCGACAATATTCTCATCGTTGATGAACTTGCCAGCTCAGAGAAATGGAAGAACCTGCTCGGCAAATCTTTCGTGGATTACATTCACAAAGACGACTTTCTAAAAGATCTGGGCGCCGGCAAATACACCAACCAAGTTCGCGCCATCATCCACATGGGAGCCTGCTCGTCTACCACTGAGCGCAACGTAGAATTCTTGATGCGCAACAACTACCGCTACACGGTAGATCTAGCCGAATATGCCTTGCGCCATAATATCCGCTTCATCTACGCAAGCAGCGCGGCAACGTACGGCGATGGCGCACTCGGATATTCAGATGAAAACATCGTGTCGCCGACCTTGCGTCCTCTGAATCCATACGGATTCTCGAAACAATTGTTTGATCTTTGGGCCCTACGCAACGATCGCCATACTAAGATGGTCGGCATTAAATTTTTCAATGTCTTCGGCCCGAACGAGTACCACAAAGAAGACATGCGCAGCATGGTGCACAAAGCTTATCATCAGGTGAAACAAACAGGACAGGTGCGCCTCTTCAAGAGCCACCGACCCGACTTTAAGGATGGAGAGCAAAAGCGCGACTTCATTTACATCAAGGACTGCGTTGAAGTGCTGTGGTGGTTTTTGCAGAACCCTTCAACCAACGGCATTTTCAACCTCGGCACCGGTCAGGCGCGCTCTTGGAACGACCTCGTCAATGCCGTCTTTGCAGCGCTCGGCGAGCGTCCTCGCATCGAGTATGTCGAGATGCCGATTGAGATTCGCAATCAGTATCAGTACTTCACCGAAGCGGACACCAAGAAGCTCTTGCGCGCCAATCCGCAGCAGCACTTCACGAGTCTCGAAGACGCGGTCAAAGATTACGTAACAAATTACCTCGAAGCTGGAGAGCTCACGCTTTGAAAGCTGCCCCACAAAGGCCTCTCCACGATCTCGACTTCAAAAATGCCCTTGCCGGCCCGCTCATTGTAATTCTCAGCTTCTTCGCGCTTAGCATTTGGACCTGGCAAAAAGGCGGCGACTTCTTCACCGACTTTGGCAATCAGCTCTACTTCGCTTGGCGCTTAAGCACTGGCGAAAAGATGTATAGCGAGCTCACCTGGATAATGGGCCCGCTGTCACATCATCTAAACGCTTTGGTCTTCAAGGTTTGGGGAGTCGCCGTTCAACATCTCCTTGTGGCTAATCTCGCGATTATCATCCTCGTTGCGACGATACTATACGCTTTAATTCTTAAGGTTTCCGATCGCCTCACGGCTTGCGTAACAACGGTAGCAACGCTCGGCATATTTTGCTTTGGGCATCTTCTGGAAGAAGGTGTCTTCAACTTCCTTACGCCCTACTCGCATGAAGCCACGCATGGAACAGTGCTGTGCTTACTCCTCATATGGTTCTTAGATTCCTGGCAGCGATCAAAGCGCGCTGCGTTCGGCTTCGGCGCAGGCCTGTGTCTAGGTTTAACGCTTCTCACAAAAGTAGAGCTGGCAGCAGCGGCGCTCAGCCTCGGGGTGGCATTCCTCATTTGCGCGCGCCCCCTGAAGATACCTCTGAAGGATCGATTTCTTTGCTTCCTGGGAGTTATGCTTCCGCTTCTCCTGACCTGGAGTTTTTTCTTAAACGAACAAACTCCCGCCCAAGCCCTTAATTCAACCCTAGGCGCATTTTCTTTCGTCAGCAGCGGCGAAGGATCTCTCGCCTACGACTTCTTTCAACGAAAGATAATGGGACTCGATGATTTGCGTGGCAACGCATGGCTCTTCGTCGAAATGTGCCTGCTGTGCCTTGCGCTGACGGCAGCCGTGACAGTTCTCGATCAAAAAGTTAGCGCGCAAAAGTTCGGAAAGTGGCTTTCGATTACAATTGCTACCTCAATTTTCGCGCTTCTTTTCCTTAAGTCGAGCCTGTTTCCGTGGCTAAGCGCTCCCCGTTTCTTATTACTACTGTGCCCGGCGGTATTCTTGTTTGCGGCAGTAAAGTTGCGGCGCTTGAACGTCGATAGCCCCGCACGCCCCACCCTGGTCCTGGCTCTCCTGTGGGCTGTTTTTTCCATCATACTACTTGCGCGACTCGGCATCGCGCCGGTGTTTTATCACTACGGGTTCTTCATGGCGCTGCCGGCCTTCGTTATGGCAGCCGTGCTGTATCTGCACTTTATTCCAGTCTATTTGCAAGGACGCTACGGGGGAGGCTTTACGTTTCGTTGCTGCGCACTGGCCTTCATACTCGCTGCGCTCTTCGTTCATTTGAGATACAGCGAACACTTTTACGCGCAGCGCACCTATGCTGTGGGCGAAGGCCGCGACAGATTATTTTTGCAAGCTGCGGAAGTTTCGGAGCAGGCGAGGCTGGATATAGCAACCTTCGAACGAATGAAGGAGCGTTCTCGATCGGGCGAAACTCTGGCAGTAATTCCCAGCGGGGCGCTTCTGAACTATTACCTGCGATCGATCAATCCCAGTGGGATTTCTATTCTCGTTCCGAATGTGATGCGAATTCAGGGCGAGGCGCTAATAGTTTCAAGATTTCAACGCAGCAGGCCTTCCCGAATTCTCATCACGGAAATGGATCCCCGCGAAACGGGCTTTGGAACTCTCGGCAAGGATCCTCATTTCATGCTTCAGCTGTGGTCGTGGATACGCGAGAACTACGCTCTCAAAGCGGAGGTTCCGAACAGCACAGGAAGCCCGTATGCCAGTATCTTTGAGCCTCAGACTACCCCGGCTCAATTCGACCAGAAACGCTAATAGCCTGAGGCGCTAGGGCCAAAGCGCGCCACTCCAGCCAATTTAAACTAGAAAATTCAATATATTAGCCCAACAATCCACAGACAAGGCCCTCAGTTTGATCTTTTTCGGGTAACCCTTTATAACCTTAACTTCACGATTTCTAAGGAAAAGGCAGTTTCATGAAACCTACATATCGCCCAGGAAAAAAGAGCAAGCACACCACCAGCGGCTTTCGTAAGCGCATGTCCACCAAGGGCGGAAAGAAGGTTCTCAACGCACGCCGAGCGAAGGGACGTCATCGCATCGCCGTCAAGACAAACCGCAAGGGACACTATAAGTAGTCTAGCTTCGCACGGTCTTCCCGCTGAACTGCGACTGAGGAAGAAACGAGATTTCTCCTCAGTGCAGGAGGCACTTCAATCCTCGGGAACCAGGCTCTACGCCAAACACTTCCTTATCCTTGTGGCTCCCTCGAGCCGCGGATACAGTCGTCTCGGGATAACAGTTACGACCAAAGTCGACAAACGCGCTGCTCGCCGAAACTATATAAAACGCTGCATTCGAGAAGTTTTTCGTCTGCGCAGACAAGAGCTTAAATCGAACGTGGATCTGGTGGTAATTGCACGCAACGACTCCAACATGCTTTCGTTTCATGATATTGATGGCGAGCTAGTCGGGGCCCTACGATACGGACGCCTTTTGGCATGAGTAACGCACGCCTCCTCCGCAACGTATATGTCATTCCAATTAGATTGCTTCATCGCATGTACAAAACTTGTGTGTCACCACTCCTCGGAAATGTGTGCCGCTTCGAGCCCTACTGCTCGGATTACATGCTCGAAGCTATCGAGAAGCACGGACTGTTGCGGGGCGGATATCTCGGCACGCGCCGACTGCTGCGCTGTCACCCTTTCTGCTGCGGAGGCTCAGACCCGGTCCCTCCCGCTCGAACAAATTTATAATTAGGTTAGCCATGGAAGATAAACGTACCGCCCTCGCACTCTTTCTCTGCATCGTGTTCATCATGGGGTACTCCGAGATGTTTATCTCGCCGCTTACGCGGCAGCATGTGGCCCCAACCCAATCAGCTCAGACAGAAAGTAACGCCCCGCAAGCTGCTGCCCCGGTTGCACAGTCGCAACAGAATGCTCTGCCGCAGCAGCAACAGACGCAAGCCGCGCCGGCTGTTAATCCGCCGCCCGCCGGGCATCCAAGCCGCGCCGCAATCGCCAATGCCGGAGAAATTAGCGTCACGTCTCCAACAGTTTCACTGGCAATTTCCAAACTCGGCGGCCGTATTTCACGCTACCAATTGGTCCGCTACACCCTGCACTCGACGGGCAAAGAGCTCGTCGACATGGTTAGCGTTCCCGATAGCGCCCCGCTTCCTCTTGGCGTCTACATCGGCGCGAATTTGAACGATGAGTATGTTCAATACACGGTAAGCGGCACGAGTGGCGGCACCCAAACCGCGGCAGACACCTTCTCAATCGCGGACAACAGCGAAATGAGCGTCAGCCTGAGTGGCACTCTGGCAAATGGGATTACCATCCAGAAAGTCATCAAAGTACGCCCCGACTCCTACATGCTCGATGTCGATGTGCACCTAAGCCAGCAGCTTGCTGATGGATCGAGCATGTGGCTCGAATGGTCTCACTTCATTTCCGAAACGGATTTGCACGAACGCCTCGATCCGCTTCAGTATACTTTGCTATCTGCCTCGACGAACAAGATTCAGCACCTGTTGCTGCCTGATATCGTTAAGACTGCCGGCTCTACGACCTACGCGGTACGCGAACTTGGCGACAATCTATGGGTGGCCCTCGCCAATAAGTACTTTATGGCGACGCTGATTCCGACCCAATTAGGCCCGAATTCCCGTCTGGTCATTGATAACAGCGTATTCCGTGGTCGCGTTTTAGGCGGTGTGGTCGATGGAAAGTTCTCCCTCTATGTAGGCCCAAAAGATTACAGCATTCTGAAGGAGCTTGGCTTCGGACTGAATCGCGCCATCGATTTAGGCATTTTCTCCTTCCTGGCCTTCCCGCTTATTTCGGTAATTCGATTCTTTGAGCAGATCTTCGGAAATTACGGGCTCGCGATTATCTTGCTGACCTTGATCATCAAGACTTTGTTCTTGCCGCTCACCAAGGCCAGCATTCAATCGATGCGCGCCATGCAGGATATTCAGCCGGAAGTGAAGGCTCTGCGCGAACGCATTAAGGATGCGACCCAGCTGAATCAGGAAATGATGGCGCTCTACAAGAGAAAGGGCGTCAATCCCATGGGTGGCTGTCTGCCGATGTTGATCCAAATTCCGGTCTTCCTCGGACTATACAACGCACTGTTGTATTCCATCGAGCTGCGCCATGCGCCGTTTGCCTTGTGGATTAATGACCTCTCGGCCCCAGAGAGTCTCATGGTACTTGGCATTCCGGTGCCGGTCATGATTCTCCTCATGGGCGCCAGCATGTTCGTTCAGCAAGTGACCTCGCCGCAGCCTTCGGCAGATCCAATGCAGAAGAAAATCATGCTTATGATGCCGGTGGTATTTACGATCATGTTCGTTATTTTCCCATTCCCGTCGGGCCTCGTGCTCTACTGGTTGGTGAACAACGTAATTTCGATTATTCAGCAGGTTTACTTGCGTAGTCATCGCAAGGCCAGCCCGCTGGTAGCCACTGTTGTTTCGAGCGTTTGCATCTTCTGTTTCGCATTTGTTCTTACCTTGCTAAGCAAGTAGAATAGAACGGCAGACCGTTCGACCTGATCTTTACAGGAGTTTCATGCTCGAAGCCTCGACTATCGCGGCGCTTGCCACTGCTCCGGCTCCGGCCGGTATCGCCATCATACGCGTGAGCGGACCGAAGACTCGAACTGCGCTCAAAGCTCTCTTCAAGGGCTCCATTGATCCGACGCTCGACCCTCGTCACTTGGTCTTCGGAGAAATTTACGATCATGAGACCGGCAATGTCATAGACAAGGCGCTGGCCGTTTTCATGCCTAATCCGCACAGCTACACCGGAGAAGACGTCGCCGAGTTCCAATTTCATGGAAGCCCCGTCCTCGTTCAAAGCATTTTGCGATCCTTGTTTGCGTTCGGGGTAAGCCCCGCCGAACCAGGCGAATTCACCAAGCGCGCCTTCCTGAACGGAAAAATCGATCTCGTACAAGCCGAGTCTGTCTGCGATCTCATCAATGCCACCAGCGACCAGGCTTTAAAGCTTGCCGGCGAGCATCTCAAGGGCCGCTTCAGCGCTGCCGTCAATCAGATTGGAGAACCGCTGCGCAACGTGCTGGCGGAAATCGAAGCCACCATCGATTTTCCGGATGAGGACATTCAACCGCAAAAAATCGACCAGATTGCACAGACGCTCTCAAATGCGCGCGGACAAGTTAGCGCTCTCCTCAAAACCTACAATTATGGACATGTCGTGCGCGAGGGTTTCCGCGTTCTACTGTGCGGGCGTCCGAATGTGGGCAAATCGAGCCTGCTCAATCTTTTGCTCGGCAAAGAACGCGCCATCGTCACCGAGATCTCGGGCACAACCCGCGATCTGATCGAGGAGGAAGCTATTCTTGGTGGGTACCGTTTTATCTTCTGTGACTCGGCCGGAATCACAGAAACGAGTGATGCCGTGGAACAGAAAGGCATAGAACTGGCTCGCTCGCGCATCCCTTGGGCTGATTTGGTGTTATTCGTTTGCGATGCCGCCGATGATCCGAAATCTTGGCAAGCAACCATCTCCGAGCTACAAGGCAAAGCAAAGAAAATTTGGATGGTCACCAATAAAATTGACCTTAACCCGAAAGCTTTCACGACGCACTTCTGCGACTCAAGCATCTGCGCACAGAATTTCTACCTCTCTGCAAAGACGCATGACGGATTAGAGGCTCTTACTGAAGCCCTCCTGGAAGAGGTCAAAATGAGCGGGACTGACCGCGCCCAGGCAAGCCATATCGTTACCAACGAGCGTCATCGCGCCTGCCTTCTCTCAGCCGAAGATGCACTGGGTCGTGCCATCGATGCCACCAAGCGCCGCATGCCGCTTGAAATTGCTAGCGCGGAAGTTAGAATCGCCCTACATTCCTTAGAGGAAATCGTCGGCAAAACAGTCACCGAGGACATTCTGGGCAGAATCTTTTCCAGGTTCTGCATCGGAAAATAGAAGGCATGAGCAAAAAGAAGATTCTCCTTGTCGAAGATGAACCCTCCATTATCGACACCGTCAGCTATGCGTTGTCGACGGAAGGCTTCGAACCTCTCATTTGCAGAACGGCGCAGGAAGCCGTAGCAGCTTTGCGAACCGAAACTCCCGCTCTGGGAATCTTGGACGTGGGCCTGCCGGACATGAGTGGATTCGATCTGTGCCGGCTCATTCGCCAAACCTCCGCGCTGCCGATTCTCTTTTTGACCGCACGCTCAGAGGAAGTAGATAGAGTCGTAGGCTTGGAGATCGGCGCTGACGACTACATGGTAAAACCGTTTAGCCCTCGCGAGCTGGTCGCGCGCGTTCGGGCAATTTTGCGTAGGACGCCAGCCCCGACTGAGCACAGCAAACAGCCCGCTGCTTCTAATTCCTCCTTTGAGATTGACGATCAGCGCGTGCAGATATTCTTTAAGGGGAGTCCGATTGAGCTTTCCCGCCTGGAGTACAAGCTCCTTAGTGTACTCATACGTAACCCGGGTCGGGTCTATTCACGCGACGAATTAATGGATCGCGCGTGGGAAGAGCCTGATATGAGCCTCGCTCGCACCGTCGATACCCATATCAAAACTATCCGGGGCAAACTGCGCGCGATTGACCCAAGCGCGGATCCCATCGTTACGCACCGCGGCTTCGGCTATTCACTTAAAACTTCAGCATGAAGATTAGCTCGCGCATAAGCCTGACGTTCCTGCTCATTTCTGCCGTCGGATTCTATTTTCTTGTCGATTGGATCGTACGCGATTTAACTCCGCGCTATCGAGAATCCACAGAGGAACCCCTCGTTGATTTAGTGAACGTGCTTGCTGGTCAACTTTCTGTTACCGCAAAAGATGGTGTAATTGATGTTGAGCCGCTTCGAACCTCACTTAAGGAAGCCTTCAGCCGTCAATTTCATGCGCAGATTTATAATTTCGAAAAGACTGCCGTCGACCTGCGAATATACGTAACCGACAACAAAGGAACCGTAATTTTTGATTCTGCAAATGGTCGCGACGAAGGCAAGGACTACTCGGCCTGGCGCGATGTCTCGCGCACCTTACTGGGGGAGTACGGAGCTAGAACTTCACGCGATAATCCGGAAATTCCCCAGAGCACGATGTATGTTGCCGCCCCGATCGTTGCGGACCAGCGCATCATTGGCGTAGTGGCTGTCGGCAAACCTACGCAGACCGCTAATTTGCTTGTCGAAGCTGCCAAATGGAAATTTGTCAAAGCGGGCTTACTGGTCTTTGGTGCAGTAATCCTGCTCGCCGTGCTGCTTTCTTTGATGGTGACTCGTCCGATACGAAATCTGACAGAATATGCGCGTGCTATTCGCGACGGAGAACGCCGCTCTCTCCCAGTGCTGGGCAGCGGTGAGATCGGAATGTTGGGAGACGCCTTCGAAGAAATGAAGGAGGCCCTGGAGGGTAAGCAGTACGTCGAAAAATATATCCAGACTTTGACGCATGAAGTAAAAAGCCCTCTTTCAGGAATCAAGGGGGCGGTTGAACTTTTGAGAGAAGACTTGCCGATTGAGAAGCGCAATCAGTTTCTGGGGAATATCGAGCGCGAGACCACTCGCCTACAGTCGCTCGTCGAGAAGCTTTTGGGCCTTTCCGGCTTGCAACGGCGCAAGGACTTAACGCAACCGGAGACCATCGACTTAGTGCAGCTTGCTCAAGAATGCCTCGATGAGCATCGCCCCGCAGCAGAAACAAAATCCATCACGCTTACGCTCTCGGGCACGAGCTGCCCGGTAGTTGTCGAAAAGTTCTGGGCTAAAGAAGCGATATCAAACCTTATTAAGAACGCGCTCGATTTCACAGGACCCCAAGGCAAGATCGAAGTGAGCGTTGAGAGGTCGGAAACGGCAGCAACCCTCAAGGTACGCGACTCTGGAAGCGGGATTCCAGAGTGGGCACTCGACAAAGTTTTTGATCA
>JAFLCA010000074.1 GCA_017302875.1 Deltaproteobacteria bacterium | reverse complement strand
GATCGTGAAGTCGTTGTTGATGGCCCCGTGAACGTTCGTCTGTTATCGCGCGGGCGAGTCGAGATCGGGCAAAGTTCCTTTGGTAGCACTACTCAAGTTGTGCCGACGGGACGGGTAGTTTCATTGACCGAACACGCGCTTGATCGCAGTGGGATTAGGCTGCGCGCAGCGGACTCTCCTGAAATGACACGTTTTCCCAATACGCTCGTGGGATTGTGGATGCATATTCCCTCCATGGACGAAACACTTAAGGTGCAACTCGATACTGCCATTTCGCGTCGAAAGAGCGCTACGACTCTAAATGTTTTGATTGAGCAGGTTACTCAGGACGATTCAATCCGAGGAGCTCTGGGAATCTACTACAACCGCCAGCTAAAGGCCCCCAAAGAGGCACATCTCACCCTCAGCACTGGAGTGCTCGACCTTGATCCCGAAGAACAGACTGGCTCCCATGCTGCATCGATTATTAAAGTGATTCGGGAGGTTGCTGAGAAACATGGCTTGGAGCCACAAGTGCACTACGTCGACTTCAACCTTTCTGCCAGTACTTCCGAAACACTTCGCAAATGGATTCAGAAAGCTAATGAGTGGCAAAAGTGCGCGGTGCAAGATGGTTCAAAGCTTCAGGCTCTAAAGCCGACTCCGCGAGAAGCGATTTTGACGCTGGCAAGACAATACTCCGAAGCATCATCGGCCTCGTTTAATGAGCGCGAAGCGCTCGTCGCCAAACAAATGCGTAGGTTTGCTCTCGCTCCCACTGACGGCGCGGTAAATGTGTTGCTGGTTGGTGCCGCACATCAAAAGGTTCTAGAGGCACTTCCGGGAGCGAAACAATTCTACGTTCGAATACCGATTGAATTTAAAACTGTCCTGTCTGCTCGTGTCTACGATTCTCTAAGCCGCATTCGTGACCCATTCGAACATATGTGGGACATCACCGATCGAGGGGGTAAGATTCCTGAGCCATTAGCGCGGCAAGGATTCCTTTTTACGAGACTCAATTCATTAATGGAATATGTCATGCCGGAAATCTTGCGCCCTTCTCGCGAATGCAAAATCATTTGGGACGGAGGGCTACACCAAGTCGCGGCAACTGTTATGTCAAGCTGCCTTACACCGGCCGAGTCGCGAGTACTTTTTCTAGCAGCCCTAAATCCTAAAAACGACCGTAAACAACCTGAGATTCTCATCGACTGGATCGCTAACAAATTCGATCTCGATCTCAGACCTCACAAAACTGATTTGAATACTTTTGTGCGGACAATCGGAACGAAAGCTGCGGCTCAGATCAAATAAAGATCTGCAGTAACGTCATCGAACTTGCATAAACGACCCTACGGCCGCTGCGAATTATTCAAATATGCCGTCAGGTCGGCTAATGTCGAATCGGGAATTTCCGTGGTCGTGAAGAACATCGGAGATCCCGAGATACGCTGCCTCACATATCCAAAGCCTTTGTTCTCCGGCGGATTGTGGCACCCGAAGCAGTGCGTACTCCATGCGGACGCACCACGCGCCGCATTTGCTGAAAGCCATTGCGGAATTCCGAACTGAGACTTGCCCCACGAGGTGACCTCGTCGCCATTGAAATTAACTTGGGGGGCACCGGGCGTCGGAGTGGCTGTCGGAGTTGACCCAGGCTGCGGAGTCGGAGTTGGACCGCCGGAACTAGGCGGTCCATTCTTACAGGCGCTATCCCCTTCAGCTTTCGCAGCCTTATATTTCGAGCGTTTTGATTTCAGCTTTGCATAGGAAGCCCCTTGAGCGGATTTCATCTTGATCCGAATCTCCCGCATCAGGGCGCTAAATGAGCTGAAACGATAGCGCACAAACTTTCCAGACACGTAGCTAGAACCGCTGGGGGCGCATAAATAGCTCTTTCCAGAGGAGGCTTGAGCTTCAAAAATGTTCTGCGCGCGCGCTGAAGGTATCGCAACGGTAAATACCGCTATGCTTAGAATCACCTTTACGGCAAATGCGCGCAAATCCGACATCTCAATCTCAGGTAAAGAGTTGCAAGTTCTGATGCGGGAAGTTCTCTGGATAAATTGGAGCCGTATCAAAGCCCATCGCTTGCACGAGCTGAGACAAGACATCGCGATAGTCGATGGAGTACGGCATGCCGTTATTGATCCACGCGCTTTGCGAAGGAGTCCTGTTTACTCGACGCATATCGATGAACTCCAAGCTCGGCAAGGATCCCACTACGGCAGTGTTGCCACCGGCGACTCGCCCACCGACTAGAAAGTGAATATTGCTTTGAGAATGATCGGTACCGCCGCCCGTACCTGCCCCTTCGCTATTGAGCGCGCCATTCTCCGACAGAGTACGGTTGAACTCGCTATACCCGTAAATAGCAGTCTTGTCCCAGACACCCAGTTCAGTCATGTGAGCGCGGAAAGGCGCAAGCAGGCGATCGAGAGTTCGCATCTTCTGCCCCAAGCGAACCGTCAAGTCGGCATGATCATCGAATCCACCCCAACTGATTTGGATAATGACCGGCGTTGTATCACTACTCGCGACGCGATCGGTAATTACTCGATCAGCGTCGATAAACGCATCAATAACCCTCTTGTTATTGGATATCGCTGCAAAGTCAGGATCGCTACCATTATTGTAGTCCGGATAGCCGGTACCCGGAACTCGAGCGGCCACCGCTTGAATAACCGGGACATTTGTTTCTAAACGATCGATAGCCTGAGCAAAACGCTCTTCAAGAGGTGACTGTGCACCATTCAGTCCCCGCACTGACGTGACAATTGAACGGCTGAAAGTTCCTTCAGCGGTGCTGCCACCCAGATCGCTGTCACGATTTTGATAGGTGAAGCCTGAAATTTTTCCATTTACCTGCAGCCCGGCATAGCCATTCGGCAAGCGGAAGTCCGGTCGGGTGTTACTGCTAAGCAATCCCCACACCTGGTTCACATTTAGACTGTAGGTGTTAGCGAGGCGGGCAATATGCCCATAGCGAATGGAAGGCGTAAGCGATTTTCCACCGTCACTGTAGTACTGCTTTGCGTCTTCATGCGAGGCGGAGGCTCCCGCCGTACCAACACCACCGAGAAGCTTTAAGTTCCCCGCTCCGTGGATAGCATGAAGACCCGTTAAAGCTGGGTTCAAGCCCAACGCGGCTCCGTTTAATCCCAGAACGTTGGCTTTCGGAATCCCGATGGTTGGTCGACGCAGGGCCATAATATCCTGCCGATCATCAGTGAACGGGAAAATGGTGTGACCGTCATACCCGCCATCCATAACGAGTAGGATCAAATATTTTATCGTACCATTGGGGTTATTCGGGGTGTCCGCCATCAAACAGCTCGGACGTAACATCTGCATGGCCGCTAACGACCCTGCGCCCTTACCTAAGGTTCTAAGAAAGTCTCGGCGCGAATAATACTGTGGCATACGTTTAGATCCTCTGACCCTATTTGGCGTTGAAATCGTAACTATTAACGGCCACCTCAATGAGGCAGCTGACTCCCTTCTTTACCTTGACCAGATTTGCGGGATTCCATCCAAGCGGCGGCGTTGTTGGCCAACCAGAGCGGCTTTCTTGGAGGCAACGCAACGCCTGCGCTTTCTGTGCGTCAGTCTTTGACAAGTTCACATTCAGTTTCTTCTCAACATTCGAAAGAACCTGGCTCGCAGTAGCATTCGGGGACGGCAGGAAGCTCAAGGCAAAAGCCTCGCTTTCAGCGGCATTCATGACATTCAACATTAGGTTGGCCGCACGAGAGCGCTCCAAGCTGGGCTGCAAACCAAGCCACACGTCACCTTGACTCACGCGAGTGCCACGATGAATTCCACATCCGCCTGTGCCGAAGATAGTTCCGAGTTGGAACAAGAGATCCCCGGTTTTATCGAGCTGCGTCCGAATGGTGTCGAATAGCGCAGTGTCGTAACGCGAAACACCGTCCGATCCAACCGTTTCCCGCAGAGGAAAGTTCGTCGAACGCAAGAAGCGCACCATAAAGTCTATCGGAGAAGACATACAGCCGACGTCGCTTGCAGATTTTTGCGAGAACATGGCAGACGATCGGAATAATACTCGCAAGTACGATTTCATATCGTAGGCGAATTCATTCTTCAGCTTCGCCGCCAATTTCTCCGACAAGTCGCGACTCGGATTCGCATGCACGAGCTGGCTGAATAGCTTATCCGCGATGTACAGCGAAGAACCGGGATGATCAAAGAGCACGGTTTCAGCGAACCCGGGTAACCCAGGCTCATTTGAGTTATAGGAATGACGGAAGGCCCCTGTTTGCTGCCACGGCTTTCCAAGGAAAAGCGTCTTGTCCCGGTCGTTCCAAAGCGCCGGAGAGAAACCGATACCCTGCTTGCCGTTAATAGTGATGTACCCAAATCCACCCACGGCATCAGTGACTTCGTATACGTCTCCCTCCGTATAGTTCTGCTTCCCGTCCCAGCGATTGACTGTTCCAAGGGTCAGCAGTTCTAGAGACTCACGCGCATAGTTTTGGTTCTGCCCGTCTTTTGAGTTTAAAACATTATCGAGATTGTAAGCGGAGGGCGGCTGATATGGCATTCCTCGCACAAAATCAGCAAAGTTTCCGAAGGCATGATCGGTTAGATAGTCAGTGTAGTTTTTTAACCATTCGTGACGGTTCGAAGAATCACTCACGTTCAGAGTAAAATCCGCAGGAAACCAATCATGGAGGATCAGGCCCACGGTATACAGCGTCGGATTCTTGGATTTGATCATATGCGCGAGCCACCAATATTGCGTTCCCCGCAAGGTGTTTCGCTTTGGTGTATTTCCGCTACCGAGCGTGCGGAACAATGCGCTCTTTGTATCTACTTCCGAGTCATCCTGCAAAGTCAGCAAGCGCTCAACTAAGGCATCCAATCCGCTTTGCATGCCGATATTGAGGAGCTCATCGGTAGGTCCATTGGCAACTTTATTGAGGAAGGTACGAACCTCCACTTCCGTAAGAGTATTGCGGTAAGGCTGAATCGAATACGGATTTCCCTGAAAGGAATCTCCGGCTCCGGCAGAGCTTACTTGCAGCGAAATAGTTGCAGGCTGACTCTCCTGGCGGCCATTGCTTACTTTGAACTGAAGGCTGTCATTACGATGTCCCCCGACGTAGGTCAGAGATGGAGCATCACCCGAAATCGCGCCGTTGCTGGGACCGGAAACAATTGTGAAGATGAGCGGTTCACCGCCCTGATCCGTTCCTCGCAGAGTCACACCGACGCTTCCCAGTTCTGGAAACGAAACTGTCTCAGCTATTGCTTGCGGAGGCTGCGGTCCGGCAGAACAAGTACCGGCATTGGCAGCCTGCAGGGCTTTGTATTTGGCATATTTCTTTTTGAGCGCCTTCTGATCTTTGCCCCTCGCGCGTGCCACGTCTTTTTTAAGAATCGGCAGAACAATTTTTGCTAGCGGTTGATACTTCCCCTCCTTCGGACTCAGTGAGGGCTGGAATGTGCCCCGGAAGAGCACGCACGCCACGCGGGAGCTGTCCGGCTGCAAAACCCAGAACTTACCGTCCGCGCTAACGGAGATTGATGGGATTTTTGTTTGCTTAAATTTGGCTTCAGCCGGATTAGAAGCCAGCAAAACACCGAAGGCTAGAAGAGCTGCGACCTGAAATTTCAACACCTGTACACCCAACTTCCAAAATAGAGGAAGACTAGAAACTTCCCTTTCGCGAGAATTCGCTCACCACACAGGTGTAGGATCTGCAATCAGTATGCCAACGCTCGTGGCCAACCCACGAGAAAGGTCACTGGTTAGATTAGAACCATTATAGACAGGCAAGATCAGACTATTCCCAAGGAGCCCCCCTCTCGACCGGGTTGGCGGAATAGCCGGCAAGGGCCCAGCAAAAGAGCCCCCCGATTCGAAAAATGCCTGGCAATCCCAAAACGAATGGAAGTCCCCACCGCATGCCCCGCAAAATTCTGCGCGGAGGGGCCAGGCCCCCTGGGGCTCAGGGCAACAAAAAAGGCGGGCTCTTTTTCAAGAGCCCGCCTTTTATTACAAAGCGAAAATTGATTAACGCTTTGAGAACTGAGGACGACGGCGCGCCTTATGACGTCCGTATTTCTTACGCTCGACTTCACGAGCATCACGGGTCAACAGACCGGCAACCTTAAGCGCCTTACGTGTCGGACCATTAATAAGAACATCTCCGGCAGTTCTATCATCGGCAGGAGCAACATGCTCATCACCATGAATCTTCACTAATGCACGAGCAATACCGAGACGGGCTGCGGCAGCTTGTCCTGCAGTACCACCACCGGCAACATTGATCGAGATATCGTATTTGTCGGTCTCAGAGAGAACGACGAGCGGCTGGCGCAAAATCATGCGCAAGGTCTGACGACCAAAGTAATCTTCGAACGTACGGTTGTTAACCGTGATCGTGCCGGAACCCGGCTTCAAATACACACGAGCCACCGAGCTCTTACGACGGCCGATGGTATGGATAGTGTTGCTCTTCATGACTTCAACTCTTCTCTAAAAACTTATGAATACTTTGGCTGCACGAGCTCAGGATTCTGAGCCTTGTGAGGATGTTCTGCCCCGGCGTACACCTTCAACTTCGTGATCTGTCCGAATGCGAGCGGGTTATTGGGGAGCATGGTACGAACAGCCTTTTCGATCAGGCGCTCAGGATGCTTGGCCAAAAGATCGCCGGCATTGATTTCCTTCACGCTGCCGATGAATCCTGTGTGATGGCGGTAGAGCTTCTTCAAAGCTTTGTCGCCCGTCAAACGAACTTTGCTGGCGTTCAAAACGACAACGAAATCTCCGCAATCAATATGCGGCGCATATTGTGGCTTATGTTTGCCGCGCAGATAGGCAGCAACTTTCGATGCAAGACGACCAAGAGGAACGTCGGTAGCATCAATGGCGAGCCACTTACGAGATGCGAGGCTCTCTTCTTTCGTGAGATAACTGGTAGACATAAAATTACTTAACCGCCGAATGCGACTGAGCCGGGTTACACCGGCAACAAGTCAAAAATAAAGAGCCGTAACCCTATCATATGAGCTAAAAAGGTCAATAGTACCCGGCTCTTATTCTGCCTGCACTGAAGAGAAGGCAAATACCTAGAATGTATGCAATTCCTTGAGAATTGAACCGTTTAGCTGCTTAAAGCCGCAGTTTTCCCAGCGAGCAAGGGCCCAGGTAAGGAAGGGCCCCACAACGGCCCCGTCCCCATTTAGCATGAGGAGTTGTCCGTTATCAGAAAGCGCCTGTTTGATTCCTGCGCTTAAAACCTCAAAACGCGCCAAAATTTGAGAAGGCTTGAGGCTTGCGTCCTGCTCGAGCAGATTCTCAAGCAATGACAGCAGAGAATCCGTTCTACCCCAAATGTCGACGTATGCATGAGCACGCGCCTGGCCGAGTTGCGGTTCCTTCCACTCAGCCGCGCAAGAAGTCCTGATCCTATGCTGCATGGCCTTGAGAGCACCGAGCAACAAAACGCAATCGGCCACTATTTCAGGCCCAGCCGACTTAGAAACGCTTGAGAGTGAATTCAGTACAGGCGAGCTCGAGAATGCTCGAAGAGCATCTGCGCGAATGACCTCCGCGCGCGAAGAAAAATCCGCGCCGATTTCAAGCTTCTCGATCTGAGAAATGAATGTACTGAGAGTGGTATTCTTCATAGGTAAGGCAGCTATAGCATAGTAAAGATCGCCCGCTCAAGCGCTCTCAGGGCCGTGTTCTCTATACTACTCAGGCGGATTTAGAACGCAGAGCTCGGGACGCTGAAAAAGCCCGTTCCTCTGGATAAGTTCTTCACTGGCTGTCCCCTCATCCACCAGCACCTCTCCGCCACCTACTTCCTCGTCCATAGGAACGACTATATCCCAATGCACCGAGGTGAATTTTTTGCCGTTCCCGTTATTTACGTTGACGGGAATGCCCATATAACGGTCGTACTCGTAACAGTGCCCGATCGCCATGTGGAAGCTTTTCGCGCGCTTCTCCGCTAACAAAGTATTCACGACTCGGTCGAGCAGTCCCGGGTTAGTCCCTAACGCCACCTCGCCAAACCTGCGCGCACCGACACCGCGCGACAATATCTCTTGCAGCAGCTCATCTCCGACTTCGGCGCGCGCCTCGACAATAACTCCTTTCTCAATTCGCAAATACAAGTCCTGCATGCGCAGCCCATGATAGACGTGTACCCCCGGGGCGAATATTTGCCCCTCCACGGAATCCAGCACCGGCGCCGAGAAGGTTTCAGAGCCCGGGAAATTTTGATCGACTGTGGAATTAACAAAAGTCATTCCGCGGATGCTCATGCGAACTTCCGTGCGACGACGAAGATCAGGATCCCCCATGTTGGCGCGCAATGTGATCGTATCAGCACAGTTTAAGCGCTCAACCAGAATTTGCTGGCGCTCGCGAATGAGCGGCCAATTTTGATTGCAAGCTTTCGCGTAAATATCGAAATAGCGCTCAAACGGCATGCGCTCCACCACGGCATCCGCTTCCGTCGGGGGCAAGGTAAGAATCCAGGGAACCTTCCCTTCAGTTCGTGGAGCATGGGCCTCGCTCATGCCCTGCATGTACGCATCGCGCCGCTCCTTATCGAGTTGGTTTATGATCTCCGGATCTCGGGGTCCTCGCAACAGAAGCACGTGCTCAGCTCGAGCAACGGCCTGTTTCTGGGGAAGAAGAATCTGTGGAATCTCAAGCACCGAGAGTGTCATCGCCTCAGCGACATCGCGATCAAAATCGCGCTGATGCAAAAAGACGTCAGCACCTAGAGCCTCGCATTTCTCAGCAATTGCCGCCGCGAGAGTGTCGTGCCCCTTATCATACCAAATGAGAGTTCGCGCGTCCGGCTTAACGCGCGCCGCTGCGACGAAGGGATCGACGATGTCGAGAATTGAACGAGCGGAAACAGGCGGAAGCGGAGCAGATTCGGATTCGTGCCGGTCTCCGGCAGTACTTTGTCCCCCCGCGGGGTCGAGATCGCGTTCATCAGCAAACATACAACATCCTGCCGAACATAAGCGTAATCGGCACTATGTAGCATAGCGTTACCAGAGAGTCATATTCTTTTTCGAGAAGCTACGCGAAATGCTGGCGTGCGGAATGAGGCGACAGTTCTACATGAGCCTGAGTACCATCTTCGTCTTCGCTGGAAAGGCGAGCCGCGACTTCCTCTCCAAGCTTTTCAGCGTCTTGCAGACGCCGCAGCTTCTCGCCGGACTCCCCCACTTTTGTAATATGTAAGTTGGAGATTACCGCCTCGCCTGAGCGAGCGGAAGCGAAGCCAAGATTCGACTGCGAGTGAGAATTTGTCGGATTGTTGGTGGTATTCTTAGTCTGACGGCCCGAATTGCCATCAGGATCAGTTTTTCCAACAAAGCCACGAACGACCGTGACGGCCATACAGCACCATCAAAACAAAAATATACTGTGGTCGTGAACGGCTCTTTGGGACTTAGGGGATCGTCAACCAAGAGTCAGGGCGGGAACACAACAAACGCAACTCTTCTTGGTATTAGTATCGGCGTTTCGAGGTAGTTCTTAACACTATTTGCCGCAATATAAAGGCAATAAATACGCCTTTTTAGGCCGCCTTAGCGGGCGCCTACTCCGAAAAGCACTGCCGGGATAGTGCGGAAAAGCAGCATAAAATCGCGGGATAAGGACCAATTATCAATATATTCGAGGTCGAGCTTCACCCACGAGTCAAAATCTTTGATGTTATTTCGGCCGCTCACTTGCCAAGTACATGTGAGCCCGGGTCGCATGGAAAGTCTGCGTCGATCTTTGCGCTCGTAGAGGCTCACTTCGCCGGGAACTGGCGGGCGTGGGCCCACTAAGCTCATCTCACCGACCAGAACATTCCAGAGCTGCGGCAGCTCGTCGATGCTAAGACGTCTGAGCCAACGTCCGATGGGAGTGACGCGCGGATCGTTCTTTAATTTGAAGGCCGGCCCCACCATTTCGTTTAATTCGCGCAGAGCTTCGAGTTGCTTGTCGGCGTCATCCACCATCGAGCGAAACTTATGCAGATTAAAGAGTCTACCGTTGAGGCCGACGCGAGTTTGACTATAGAAAACCGGCCCAGGGGAAGTGCGCTTGATCAGAAAGGCAATCACGGCCATCGGAATCGCCAGCACAAGCAATAGAAGAGCGGCGATGACGACGTCAATTCCACGCTTCACTGCCAACTCCCAACGATCACCGGGCGGAGTCTGAAAATGAATGAGCGGCATGCCGCCGAAGTAACTGATTCCCGACTTGACCATTCCAATACTAAATAGATCGGCGGCAATGGTTGTGCGCACGCCCTGCTCGGAACACACCAAAACCATCTCCTCAACTTGCGGCATAACCTCCACCACATCGGTGAAAATCACTTCATCTACTGCGTACTCATTAAGGGCCTTTTGTAAGGCTGCCGTGCCATGAATAAAGTAACCAACCTGGCGCAAGCCAGCCTCGCGCAAGTCCTGCTTAAATCGCTGCACGACACGCTCCGAATCCGCGCGTGTCGGTCCAAGATCCGCGAATGCACGCACGCGGATTCCTAATTCCGGACGTGAGGCGACTTCTTTAGCAACCCGCAGAGCCTGCTCGCCGATGCCGCAAATGAGAATATTTCTAAAGTTCCGTCCGCGACTTCTCCAGAATCGAAGTATGCGCAAAACCAAATAACGTTCAGCGGTCAGAAAGATACCGACTAAAAGGCAAAACAAGCCGATGAAGCTTCGGCTTAAATCAATCTTCAAAAGGAAGAGCGTTGCGGCCAGCGTAAAGAACACCAACGCCGAGCTGGTCAAGGAAACACGCAACAGGCGCCAGTGAGAACTGAGTCGCATACTGCTGTATGCACCCATCACATTAAGGGAAACGAGGTACGCGATGATGGCAACAATCAAAACGACGAAGTTTGCGCTGAGCGGAGCAAGGCGCTCGCCTTCAAACGGCAGGTTCAGCCCGAACACTTCATTCCAAAACAGTAGGGCGCCGCGGCTATAGTAAGCAGCAAAGAAGGAAAGAATTATGATCAATACGTCACCGACGCGCTCGATACGGGAGATGAGGCGCCAATTTTCCTTGAGCATGAAGACCTTACGTCAGGTGAGTTACGAAACTTATTTTAGCGGATCGCGCGAGTGGATGCTACCGAGCCTCAGACGGGCATACGCGGCTCACCCCCAGCGACAACCCACTACAATCACTACACATTTCAAAAACAATCAGCCGACATATTTGGGACAAGTTTGGCGCAGCTTTCTGAAATACGTCTACATCTTAACGAATATGCAAAAACCAAGAATGCCTTTGACCGCCAGTGCTGCAAACGAATCCGACTATACGTCGGCACTGTGCACTGTCTCGATCTGCTTCGCAGATCCGATGATTAATCACCTCTTTTCTGAACTACTTGAAGCACGCGGCGTGAAGACCGCGATCGTTCCGACGATAGAAGCTGCAGCCAGGGAAACGAAGATAATAACCGAGCCGCAATTTTTCCCGGACATCGAAACAACTCGGCACGGGGAATGTTTAGTGGTCGGAAACAAAGAGTCTCTGAAAAGCTTGAACGTCCTTTCGCTGTCTCGTCCCTTGACCGAGGAAAAGATCGAGAGCGCTCTCGAACAGTTTCTGAGCAAATAAAGACCAAAGAAAAATCGCAACGAGCACCCTGCTGGCAGCAGCCGCAGTGGATCCTTATCGGGGGATCCGTCCGTAACCGGACGAGACTCGCTCCCTTTAGGGAGCGGTTGCTTCCCATCTTCGCTAAAGCTTCGACGGGGCAAGGCGGGCATGAGCCCTCGCAATGACGGCGCCGAAGATTCGCGGTGGAACTTCACGCCTCAGTGCCCAAACCTGTCATTGCGAGCGGAAAATCTGCATATCCCTAAACCTCGCCACGACCAAAGCGCGGCAATCCCCCGATCAGGATCCACTGAGCGTTCTTGCTCCACTGACGTACGTTACGATCGGATCAGTGATTCTCTTTCAATTAAGGTGAAAGACACCGCAACCATCGCTAGTGGCAAAAGAGGCAGCACAGGATCCTGGCTTCCCATCTTCGCTAAAGCTTCGACGGGGCAAGGCGGGCAGGAGCCCTCGCAATTGTAAAAGTCACGTAATTCGGGGACAGAAAACGGGCTCGGCAAACCGCTCACGGCCAACGGACGTCTGAATCTGATTCAGATATCTGAATCGGCTATCGAAGTCCCCTCTCCGCACCAAAGAAGATACGGGGCCAGTGACAATGGTGAGAACTAGGTACAGGCCGGTTTTACTACTACAATCCCCAGTCAAATCCACTTACTAATTCGATTTCACCTCGATTTCACACAGCCTTCCCGGTCGCTTCACTCTAGAAAGGCATACTTCCGTATAGAACTTTTGCGGAGGCCTCATGAAATCTTTACTACGACTTTTTGCCACAGCCCTACTTTTTGGACTTAGCCCCTGCTATGCGCAGGAACAAGTAACCCAGGATCAAAAGCTCCTGGATAAAACTCTCTCCCCCTATTTTTTTATTCCGAATGCTGACGCAGATAGCGAACAGTTTCCGCTCAAATCGACCAGCGCTGATGTTTCAATCGCCGGTAATATCGCTGACGTTCGGGTCACCCAGGTGTATCAGAACCGAGGGACAAAACCCCTCGAAGGCATCTACGTTTTCCCCGCCTCCTCACGCGCCGCCGTTTACAAAGTCAGCATGCGGATTGGAGATCGCCTGATCGAAGCAAAAATTAAAGAAAAAAAGCAGGCCAAGATCGAATATCAAGCCGCCAAGAACGAAGGTAAAAGTGCGTCACTCCTTGAGCAAGAGCGTCCCAACGTATTCCGCATGAGTATCGCCAACATCATGCCGAACGACGAAATTCAGGTCGAGCTAGCTTATGCGGAGCTGCTGGTACCCAATGACGGAGTTTACGAATTCGACTACCCGACCGTCGTGGGCCCGCGCTACTCGAATCGCGTTGACGAAACGAGCGGCTCACAAAGTCCAGAACCGGCCCAAAATTGGGTAAAGAATCCCTACCTCCAAGAGGGGGAGACGGTCCCATACGACTTTGACTTCAAGGCCCACATAAATGCCGGGATGCCCCTCTCTGATGTAATTTCTACAAGTCATAAGGTAAACGTCAATTTCGACGCCCCCACCCAGGCCAGCATAGAACTAGCAAAGAGCGAGACTTCCGGTGGCAACCGCGATCTCATCTTGCGCTACCGCCTCGCGGACAAACGCATCAATTCGGGACTACTGCTCTATGAGGGACAAGAAGAAAATTTCTTCCTCATGATGCTGGAGCCGCCGAAGCGCATAGAAGCAACCGAGATTGTTCCCCGTGAATACATATTTGTGCTCGATGTCTCGGGCTCGATGTATGGATTCCCCGTGGAGACTGCAAAGGCCCTGCTGCGAGATCTGATTGCGCATCTGCGCCCGAGCGATCACTTCAACGTCGTACTCTTTGCAGGAGCTTCGTCTCTGCTATCGCCATCTTCACTGCAGGCAACTGCTGAGAATCTGAACCGTGCGATTAAGCTGATCGATAAGCAGCAAGGCGGCGGTGGCACGGAACTATTGCCAGCGCTCAAGCGAGCAATGGCTCTACCAAAAGCGGAGAATTCATCTCGCAGCATCGTCGTGATAACGGATGGGTTCATTGATGCGGAGACCGAATCATTCGATCTCGTGCGCAAGAATCTTGGGAACGCCAACTTGTTCTCATTTGGAATTGGCTCGAGCGTGAATCGATTCCTCGTTGAGGGACTTGCACGAGCCGGAGCTGGTGAGCCGTTCATCGCCACCGGCCCAGCCGAGGCCCGCGACCGAGCACGCGAGTTTCGGGAATATATCGACTCACCAGTACTGACCAATATCAAAGTCAGCTATGAGGGATTCGATGTTTCAGAAATCTCGCCTGAAATACTGCCCGATCTCTTTGCGCGCAAACCAGTGGTGCAATTTGGCAAGTGGAAGGGTCCTGCCAAAGGGACTATCACTATCACCGGCAATCAAGGCAGCAACTCGTTCAAGCAAACGATCGATGTGGGAGCAACAAAACCCGAACGGGAGAACCAAGTGCTGCGTTATCTGTGGGCACGCGACATGATTGCGGAGCTCTCGGACTACGTGCAAGTTGCGAACAGTCAGGATTTAGTCAGCAAGATAACGAATCTCGGACTGACGTATAATCTGCTCACTCGCTATACATCCTTCATCGCTATCGATCAGATCGTTCGAGCGCACGAGGACGGAACAACTGCAAAGCAACCCTTACCGCTACCGCAAGGAGTATCGAACAACGCGGTCGGCGCTGAGGTCCCTGCGGTCCCTGAGCCTGAAACATGGGCCTTGATGATCGTAGCCCTGCTGTCCTTCGGAGTAGCTATGCACAGCCGTAGGGAGGTGCGGGCATGAGCAAACTTGCTGTAGTCATTCTCGCCTTCTGGCCAGTGTGGAGCTGGTATTGGGCCCGAAGCATGGATGGATCAGACGAGCCCTGGGGCATTCTGGCTCTCCTGACTGCAGCTCTGTTTGTCATAAAAGAAGCGAGAGGCCGTCTGGTGCAAATCCCACCAGCGGCTCTCGCCGTGCTCGCTATTTACGGTGCGGCGTATCATCTACTGCCGGCTCTACTACGTGCGGCGCTGGCCTTGGTATGTATCGGTCTGACCATAAGCCCCCTTCTTTCACATCGAAAGTTCCATCTTGGATTCTGCGGACTGCTCCTCCTGTCTCTGCCGATCATTGCATCCCTACAATTCTACGCTGGCTACCCGCTACGCGCACTAACGGGGAAATTAGTAGCAGTCTTGATCGGCATCACAGGGGAACAGGTAGTAGCAGTGGGCACCTCCTTGCTCTGGCGCGGCGATGTACTATCAATCGATGTTCCCTGCAGCGGAATTAAGATGCTGTGGTCAGGACTGTATGTCGCATTCACCCTGGCTTGCTTCCTGAACCTCTCTAACTCTCAAACCTGGCTAGGGTATGTCTTTTCGAGCCTTACCATCTTCGTGGCCAACATAGCTCGAACCTTTGTGCTGTTCTTTACGGAATCTCGCATAGTCCCAGCGCCTCAATGGTTTCACGCATTCGCAGGTATCGCAACTTTCTGCGTAGCTCTTTTGGTGATTTTCAGCGTTCTATCCTGGATGCAAAGAAGAAACGATGAAGCTTGGAGGTTCTGCGAGGTCAAATGAGGGATCTTTTTCTTGCTGTCCTTATTGCACTAGCGGCAGTCACGCCCCTCACCACAACACATCCAGCGCCTTCCACCGGAGTCGATCGCTTTCCAGGCTGGCCCCAAGAGTTTAGAGGCAACCATCTCACCCAACTGCCGCTCACCGAACGGGAGCTTACCTTTGGCAAGGATTTTCCCGGCAAGATTGGGCGCTTCAGCGATGGAGAGAATGAGCTGATCATTCGCTGGATAACACGAGAATCGAGGAAACTTCATCCCGCCTCGGATTGCTTTCGAGGAGCCGGTCACAGCATTGCTCCTCTTCCGCTACATAAGGATTTAGACGGGGCGCTTTGGAGTTGCTTTCGAGCAAGTCGAGATCATCAAGAAATCCGCGTTTGCGAGCGCATCTTCGATGAAAACGGCGGCAGCTGGAGCGACACGTCAAGCTGGTTTTGGGATGCAGCTCGCGGAGTTTCCGATGGCCCGTGGTGGGCAATCACCGTTGCGAAATCCGAACGCCGAGCTTAGACTTGCGTCACCGTACCTATGAACGAAATCCCTAAGCTTGGACAGTCGGCCGCTGTCACCACTTCTCTATTTGCGTTCGTCTCAGTTGTCAGTGCGTTTCTGCTTTTCATCGTTGAACCCTTATGTGGGAAGGCGCTCCTTCCAGCGTTTGGAGGGGGCCCAGCCCTGTGGAATTCCTGCGTGGTTTTTTTTCAAGTTGCGCTGTTGGTCGGCTATCTTGGCGCCCACCTGCTCGGAAAGATCTCCCGCGTCAGAACTCAAGCCTGCATATATGTTACGTTGCTGGGTGCCGGATACCTACTGCTGCCTTTTCATTTTGATCCTGGCGATCCCTCCCTCTCGGACTATCCGGCATTGTCCGTGCTTGCAGTTCTGACGCAAGCAATCGGGCTTCCCGTATTCGTGCTATGCGCAGCTGCTCCGACACTTCAGAGTTGGCTGGCTCGCGGATTTCAACTCGATCCCTACAGATTGTATGCCGCGAGTAATGCCGGAAGTTTATGCGGTCTCCTGGCCTACCCGTTTTTAATCGAGTGGACGCTGGGCCTACACAGCCAGGCAGTCGTTTGGCAGTTTGGGTACGCTGTGCTGATTCTACTGTTTGCCAGCCTGGGCTATCTTGCGGCTCGCGCCGAACAGGTAAAGCCCGAAGCCCCTGCCCTACCACGTTTCGAGCTGCCCCGCAGTCGCGCGCTTGTGACCTGGATCTCACTCTCCGCAGCGCCCTCTGCGCTCCTTGTTGCCGTTACCTCATATATCACTACCGATATCGCCCCGGTTCCGCTCTTTTGGGTTCTGCCCTTAGTTATCTACTTGGCGACTTTTATCTTGGCTTTTCGAAAGGAAGGATTTTCGATAACGCACACGCTAGAGCGCTGCTTCATTCTCCTAGCGATAGCTTTGCAGGTAATCATTGCGATGGAAGCTTCGCAACCAGCGCTGTTGCTTATTTGCATGCATCTCGCCTGCCTATTTCTTGGCAGCTTGCTGTGTCACTCCGAACTCGCCCGCTCCCGCCCGGATGTTTCGCTACTCACCACATTCTATTTGGCTATTTCCGTTGGCGGCGTACTCGGGGGAATTTTCTCAACACTCATCGCACCGATACTTTTCACAAAACTAGTCGAGTACCCCTTCTTACTGGCGGTCATTCTACTTGCGTACGGATTCTGCAGCGATCGTAACGCAGCACGACGAAGTCTCGTTGTGGGATTCGTATCAGTACTAAGCATTGCCACGCTATTCTCTCTCTTCATTCTGCCTCTCGTCGCCCCGCATGGAGAGGGCCGCGCTTTCTTGCCGGTGGCTTTTGCAGTTCCTGCCATAGTCTGTCTGTATTTTTCGGCAAGCGCCTGGCAGGCGGGCTGGAGCTTGCTTGCTCTGTTCTTCGGCGCTCTACTCTACAGCAGCACCCACGGCTCGGAAATATTCAGATACCGCAGTTTTTATGGAACGCTACGAGTGGCGCAACCGGCAGGCAAGAATGAGATGGCTCTCGTTCATGGACACGTAGTTCATGGGCGGCAGTCCCTAACAGAGCGCTCCGAATGTGTACCACTCGGATACTACCACCAGCGCGGCCCAGCCGGTGAGTTTTTCACGGCTTTCCAAGCTTCGCATACTCCC
>JAFLCA010000073.1 GCA_017302875.1 Deltaproteobacteria bacterium | reverse complement strand
TCGTATTTTCGCCACGTTATACCGTCCGTCAGGCTCTCGAGCAGACCTTTCCCCGCGCTTAGCTGTCGCTTTCTAGCAGGCCGCCGTGCTCGCTGTCCCAAGAAAAGAGCCGTCCGCTGCCTTTCGGATGTGTCGCCGTGCCGGTGAAGCTTTGTTCTTCGGCCGTAATGCTAAGGTCGACTCCTTTTGAAAGTGTGCTGATACCGGGTAGGGCGGTGCAGCTTTGATTTGCGCAAGAGCTATAGCGTTCATAGTCCAAGAAATAGGCTTCTTCTGCGATCGCCACGTTGTGCAGATCCTGACGCGCGCGCGTGTCAAAGCTGCGCTGTCGATACGCATTGAACTGTGGAACCGCGATGGCGCTAAGGATGCTGACAATCGCGATAACTACGAGAAGTTCTAGTAAGGTGAATCCGTGAGCTGATGTAGGTGTGTGCATACCCAAGTATCGGGCAGCAGCAACGAAAGTTTCCTCGAAGATTGCAAAAGTTCGATGGTCAGTTAGAACGTGGAAAAATTCTTTTCGCCCTTGCTGTTTGGCACAGCTGAGCCTGCTCCTCGCGGGGATGGTTTTGCGTTAGCGCGTGACCGCTCGTTGCGTTTTGCTTGTATGCAGGTGGGAGCGCTGTTGCCGTCGCGGGCGCAGATGGCAATGGAAGATCCAGGTGTTTTGGCAAGAGTTTTCTCAATTAACTTGAGGCACTCCGGGGAAAGATAGCGACTTCGAACCACTCCGTCAGGACGGGAACGAGAGACCCCCGGGTTTCGCTTTTGTGCGGGGTTAAGTTCTCTGAGCACTTCACTCATAGGCCCGGAATTCGGGTCAGCGGCGCGCGGATCGACGCTGTTCATATCGCTCTGCAGGAGTTTTTGAATAGCTGCCGGCCGCTGTTCCACGGGTTGGGAACGCAGGAATTCACGAAACTGGTCGCTGTACGCGACGGCAGGAATTGTGGCGCTCTTAATCTGCTGTCCCGGCATCCCGAAGAGGTATTCAATCTTCGGTTTGACTGTTTTGCAGGTCAACTCGGTAAGCTGTGAAGTCGCCTCCGTAAGACGCGGCGCGACCTCTTCGCGAAGTTTAGGATTAAATGCCCCACGACTTTCGAGAGAATTCACTTCGGCATTTAGTTTCGCGATTTGCTCTTCGTCCGATCCATGGCTGGCCAGGACAATATCTAGGTCAGTCGCCCCGCCTTCTTCCGGCGGCCACAGCGGGTAAAGCGGTGAGTAGGGAAGTGTCTGTTGAGCTGCAAATGCGTCTGAACATGCGCGGCTATCAATTCCGTCCCGCGCACAGGTTGCGACAGGGTTCTCTCCATCCAGGGCGAGCGTTGCTTCGAGGTATTTGAGACACTCCGGATCGCGCGGACTGCCGGGATGCTGAAGGCTCGTGCTCAAATCCGGCATGCAGGTGAATTGAATTAAGCGCTCGTAAGCGGTAATCACGCTCGTGATATTTCGTTCAGACGCGCGCAGTTCGTACGAACTCTTTGCGATATCCAGCTGCCACTGTGCGATTTCTTTTGGAGAGCCGAGCGGCCCCGGCTTGCGAGTGGTCCGTGTCGGGGCGACAGAGGCGGCAGCGGTGGGGGGCTCTTCGGCAGTGACCACGCAGGGCAGCCCTGAAAGGATGCCTGCTGCAAGGGTAAGGGCTACAGCGAAACGTCGAGAAAAATGAGGAAAAACCATCCTTAAATTGTAATCAAGAGCTGAATCTTTCGCAATTATCCGAATTTGCGGCCCGAAACAGCCCCATTCGAGGCGCGCTTTATAGTGTGCTAGGCTCACGGCTCTTGCTATAGATAGAGGGCTTACGTCGAAAGGATAGCAGCATGGAACTCGTCGGAACTTCTCAACTTCGCTCACCACGTAAAGGATTGTCGGCTCAGAAGCTTATCGAGCTTTACACGGGCATGCTGCGCCCGCGCATGATTGAAGAGAAGATGTTGCTTTTACTGCGGCAAGGCAAGGTTAGCAAATGGTTCTCGGGCATCGGGCAAGAAGCCATCGCCGTTGGCAGCACCATGGCGCTTGAGCGGGACGAGTACATACTTCCTTTGCATCGAAACCTGGGCGTCTTTACCTCACGTGAAATTCCTCTCGAGCGTCTGCTTGCGCAATGGCAGGGAACCCTGGGCGGGTTTACCAAGGGGCGAGATCGTTCCTTCCATTTTGGTACGAATGAGTTCCACATTGTCGGCATGATCTCCCATCTCGGCCCCCAGATGGGAGTGGCCGATGGCATCGCATTGTCGGAGCTGCTCAAGAAGAGTGGTAAATTGGCGCTGGTCTACTCGGGCGAAGGTGGCACCAGCGAAGGCGATTTTCACGAATCAATCAATGTCGCTGCGGTTTGGAACCTGCCGGTCATATTCTTGGTTGAGAATAATGGCTACGCGCTTTCGACGCCCACTTCGGAGCAATTCCGCTGCAAGCGTATCGCTGACAAGGCTGCCGGGTTTGGCATCGAAGGACTCACTATTGATGGGAACAACATCGTCGATGTGTACGAAACGGTTTCTGCATTGGCCGCTTCGATCCGTAAGAACCCTCGCCCCGTTTTGTTGGAGTGCATGACCTTCCGTATGCGTGGGCATGAGGAAGCCTCCGGTACCAAATATGTGCCAAAGGAATTATTTGCGGAGTGGGAAAAGAAAGATCCTCTCAACACCTTTGAGAAGCGCCTCTTGGCGGATAAAATTTTATCTCCGGATCGCGTGCGTCAGGAGCGTGAGCGAATTGCGGCCGATATTGAGCGAGCCGTGGACGTGGCCTTCGCTGAAGCTCCGGTAGAAGCGAGCGCGCAGCAGGAACTAGAGGATGTGTATCGTCCGCATACTCAGAAGGTGGTCGCGCCTCAATCTGATCGAGTTTCGAAGCGACGATTTGTTGATGCAATCGGGGATGCTTTGAAGCTTGCTATGCAGCGGCACTCGAACTTGGTGCTGATGGGGCAGGACATTGCAGAGTACGGTGGGGTATTCAAAGTGACTGAAGGCTTAGTCGAGCAATTTGGTCGCGAGCGAGTGCGCAATACGCCGCTATGTGAGTCCGCGATTGTCGGAACCGGTCTTGGACTTTCAATTGGTGGGTTTAAGTCGGTCGTCGAAATGCAGTTTGCCGATTTTGTTACCTGCGGCTTCAACCAAATTGTAAACAATCTGGCAAAAGTTCATTATCGTTGGGGCCAGAATGCCGATGTCGTGGTGCGCATGCCTACGGGCGCCGGGACCGGGGCGGGGCCCTTCCATTCGCAGTCGAATGAGGCGTGGTTTATCAAGACTCCAGGCCTAAAAGTTATCTATCCGGCCTTTCCCTCCGACGCCAAGGGGCTCTTGCTTGCTGCGATTGAAGATCCGAATCCGGTCATGTTCTTCGAGCATAAGTTGCTTTACCGCAGTGTGCAGGAAGACATTAGCGACGACTATTATACGGTAGAAATTGGGAAGGGCCGCTTCGTCGCGCGAGGTGAACAGGCCTCGATAATTACCTACGGAAGCGGGGTGCACTGGGCACTCGAGTTTCTTAAGGCGCATCCGGAGTACTCACTCGATGTGCTCGATTTGCGAACCTTGCAGCCTTTTGATCGCGAAGCAATTCGTGAAACGGTAGCGAAAACCAATCGTGTCCTTATTCTTCATGAGGACACCCTGTGCGCAGGCTTGGGAGCTGAGCTTGCGGCATTTATCAGTCAGGATCTGTTCACTCATTTGGATGCGCCGGTAATGCGTTGCGCCAGCTTGGAAACCCCAATCCCATTCTGCGCCGCACTCGAGAAAAATTTTCTTGCCAAGGCGTATCTTGAAGAGAATCTGAAGAAGTTGCTCGCGTTCTAGTATGTATGCATTGTTGTCCGCGCTTCCTAAGAATCATCTAAGCTATGTGTTGGGTAGCCTGGCCGCTATTCGTCTGCCTGGCCCCTTGCGCCTGTTGAGTTTGCAGATTTTTGCCAAGCTTACCTCTATTAATCTAGAAGAGGCCGAGCGGCCGTTACGGGAATATGCTTCAATTGCCGACCTGTTCACGCGCCGACTGCGGGCGGGCGCTCGTCCTATTGAGGGGGCAATTGTCAGCCCAGCCGATAGCAAGTTGCGCGCGTGTGGCGTGATTGAGAATGGCCGGCTCCCCCAGATCAAGGACAAAGACTACTCAGTCGCAGAGCTGCTGCGCGACCCGGCTTTGGCCGAGCGATTTAACGGCGGCTACTTCTTCAATTTATATCTATCTCCGATGGACTATCATCGCGTGCATGCTCCGTGCGCCGGCGCTATCGAGTTTCGCCGCTATATTCCTGGAAAATTGTGGCCAGTCAACGACTGGTCGCTCTCGCATATCGAAAATCTTTTTGTCATCAATGAACGAGTGGTGATCGGAATTCGCAGTGCCTATGGATTGGTGCTGGTGATAATGGTCGGGGCCACGAATGTGGGGAAAATCTCATTAGCCTTTGATTCTTTGGTCACCAATCGCGCCTTTTCCGCTGCCGATGCGCAGCCGCTGCTCAAGCAGTTCGATCCTACGCTGCCAGTGGGTTGCGGAGACGAGCTGGGGACTTTCCACTTGGGATCAAGCGTGGTGGTGCTCTTTGAGCCGCAGGCCAAAATTAATTCGGTTCGGCCTTCGAGCCCGGCACCTGTTCGGATGGGTCAGCTGTTAGCGCAGTCGGGCTGCGCAGTGCGCTGACATGAGCGCGTGAAAAAAGGCCGGCAACGCTCTCACAGAGATTTCGTACGCTCGAATCTGGTTCCTGCATTTTAGCTCCCTCCGCCGTGGGGATATCGCGAAGGGTGTCAAACTGCGCTTTGCGTCCAGTCGGTATGCAGGCAAGCACACTAAAAGCGGACTCGCGAACTTCATCCGAGATAGCCGCAATTACGCGCGGCTGAGATCCGATGGCACGCAGAGCGAGTACGGCATGCAATCTTACTGCTGGCTCGGGAGATCTACGTTCTGAACTAGGATCGAGTAGCGCAATCGCAACCGTTACCGCGTCGCTTACCTGCTCTAAACTGAGAACGGCACCGTCTGCGGCAAGCTGGGCGATTCTGGTCAGAGCCAGCATCTGACGATGCGGGGCGTCATCGAGCAGCGGGCGCAAATCTCCATAGCCGTAATTTTCAAATGCGCTAACCGCGTCTGCGGTAGTTGATTGAGCTGAAGATTGTGCAGCTGTCGGATCAAGCGACATAGGTATGAAACCAAGTGAGGACAGACATTAGAGGTTGAAGGCGGACTACATGAAAAGAACGACGAAAGCGGATGTTAGCTTACTTTACGCGCTGTTACGGCGCTAAAGAAGCGGGAAAATCCCGCACGGGGGCCTGGGAGCTGCCTTGGCCTCGATCCTAAGCCACTGAAATCGTGAAGGAAAATTGCGCTGAAGCAGTTGGAGCCTTGAGGCTGATAAGAGTTGTGATGGCGAACTTATCGCTTCGCCTGCTTACCTTTTGGTTGTTTGCACATGCATATTCTTAGTTTGCTGGCGAAGTGGTGGAGAACTTGGGGAACTCTTCCTATCTATTCGTGGGTTAAAGCCGCAGCTCTTTATCGCAAGGGCCAATTTGCCGCCGCCGAAAAATTTTACCGTAGCGGGCTCGATCGACATGCAAACCATCCAGCCAGTTTTTGTGCGCGTATCGATTTAGCATATTGCCAGTTCAAACTCGGAAGATTGGATGATGCTGAGCAGGAACTTCGCGCCGTTTCGACGCAGCTTCCGCAAAGCAGAGAAGCCTACCTGCGCATGGCAAAGTTACAGATGTGGCGCGGGCAGTCACTCGAAGCTGCCTGGACGATTCGTCGTGCGCTGCGCAATGTCCCGGTCGATCCGGAGTTTGCCGCCCTCTATCTCATTTCTGCATTGGATTCTGGCGCTCCGGGTTATTTGCTGAACGAAGCTTTGCAGGTAAGCCAGAACATCGAGAGCGATGATAAGTCTTCGCTGCGTCTCCAAGCAGCCCGGGCTCGCGCGATCATGAATACTAAATTGCCCTCTGAAGAAGCGTATCAAACCGCGCGGACGAAATTGGCTCAGTTGGCGGCCGCAGAAAATGCTCCTTTTGAAACGATCATTATGTTCTCTGAAGTTTTGATCGCGGAAGGAAAGATTGCGCACGCGCGCCGTCTATTGCGCCGAGCTCTACAAAGCGCCGCTGACTATCCGCGAATTCTGTCTTTGCTTGCCGAAACTTACTTGAAGAGCGGCCCGTTCTATAACGCTGAATACGCAAAGCAGCTTGCCACCACGGCTTGTCAAAACACCACTTGGGCGAGCCCTCGTGAAATGCATATTCTGGCTGAGTCCTACTACCACGTCGGTGACAAGGTTTCGGCTTTAATTATTGCAAGTAAGGCTAAGGAGCTGGGAAGCAAGTTGCTGGGTACCTACAGAGACACCAAGACGCTTGATCGTCTCATTGAAAGCCTTTCCTCAGGCACCCAAGCCTAAGGTAGTAGCCCCTTCGAAATTAAGTTTTTGCGCATTTCAATCCGCGGCACTATGATAGGAGCACCATAAGCAATTGTGCTTATTGGTCGCTGCGGATTATGCGATTATGAACTCTCCCCAAGACGTCATTAAGACCTGGACAGCGCGCGTGTTGGCCGACCCCCAGGGTATAGCTGCGCTGGATGCCACCTATAAATTTATAGTAAAGGGTCCTGGCGGAGGCAGTTGGGTGTTCCGCTGCAAGAATCCGGTTGGGGTAAGCGAGGGCGAGGGGGCGGCCGATTGCACGATTAGCATGAATGCAGGCGACTTTGTTTGTCTGGCGAAGGGCGAATTAAACCCTCAAATGGCTTTTATGTCGGGTAAACTCGACGTTGAGGGTGATTTGGAGCTGGCGCTAAAGCTTGGTTCTATTGTTGGGTAGTGAAATTTGCGCGGTATTACTTATACCCGTTCGCAAGTGTTAAACTAATGTTAGATACAGAAAGGTTAGGGGGACGAGATGGTTACCTCAAAGGATCTTAAGAATTTTGCCGTCTCTGATAAGGGCTTAGTCGCTATGAAGTTAGAAGGCACGCCGACCGTTTTGATAGTCGACGACGAAGAGCTGATGCGGGAAGTCACCAGCATCATGATTGAAGAGAACGGTGGGAAAGTGCTGACAGCCGTTGACGGTCTCGATGCCGTTGAAGTTTTTGCCGAACATAAAGGCAAAATTGATTTGATTTTTATGGATGTCTCGATGCCGCGCATGAACGGTTACGAGGCCTTCCTTGAAATCGAGAAAATCGATCCGAATGTGCTGGTGCTGATTGTCTCAGGCTTGAAGATGACTCCTGAAGTTGAAGCGCTGCAGCGCGCCGGGAAAGTCGATTTTCTCAGTAAACCTTTCCATGAAATCGAGTTAATCAAGGCTTTGCAAAAGTTGCAGGCTAAGAAGTCGCGCGGCTAGTAGGTCAGGCGCATGTCTCTCGACGAACTGTATCAAGAATTGCTTCTGGATCATTTCAAGCATCCGCGCTGTCAGGGCGTGTTGATCAACCCTTCTGCAAAGAGCGCTCTTCGAAATCCTCTCTGCGGCGATGAGGTTCAGCTCGCGCTCACCGTGAAGGATGGTAAAATTTCTGAAATCGCATTCGCCGGTCACGGCTGTTCAATCAGCCAAGCGTCGGCATCCATGATGAGTGATTTTCTGAAAGGTAAATCGGTTGCCGAGGCCCAAACGGCGCTGGCCTCCTTTCGCAGCTTGATGAAAGGAGAGGAGGGAGTTGATACGGATTCTCTCGGAGATGCGGCGGCTTTGGCGGGAGTGCGTAAATTTTCCGCGCGTATCCGCTGTGCGCTGCTGGCATGGGAGGCCCTAGACGCTTGCCTTGCGCAGTCCGACAAGAAATAAGAAATCTACTAAGCTTTGAGAGCGCGCCAACAGCATTCGGCAATCGCTTCGCCAGCCTTGCTGGGAGGTTCAGTGTTGTATCCGTCAAGCCAATCGCGCACATAGGCGAGAGGAACTCCGAAGAGGATGCTCCATAGAATATTTGCGGGAAGATTTCGCACTTTCCCATCCCGTATTCCAGCCTTGAGGTGCTTGGTAAGCGTACGACCGAGACGATCAAACCCAACCATGGTGGGATGACGAATCACGCCGCCCATGAATTCCGTGTGGCGACACAGCCAGATGTATTTCGAGAGCTGGTAATTAACTTCTGAAAATTCCAGAAACGATCGAACAAGAGTCTTCACGAGTTTTTCAACATCGTTGATGTTGCTGATCGATTCCTGCAAGGCGCGGCGAAATGAGGAGATGCCTTCTTGATACAAAGCGAAAGCAACTTCTTCTTTATTTTTGAAATTGTGATAAATCGAGCCGACGCTGCACTTGCTCTCACGACTGAGATCCGGGACGTTCGTGTTGAAGTATCCTTGCTCGACGAATAATTTGAGCGCAGCCGCCAGAATCCTTTGGCGTGGGCTATAAGCCGTAAAGTCAGTTTCTTTTAAGAGGTTAACGAGGCTATCCGGCTTCCGATCAGTTTTCATAAGTACTTGAATTAACGTGCTGGGGCCCAAAGGTCAATCCATACTGCGTTGCAAAGTCCTCAAACCTCAATAATTTCAAAGGGGTATACTCAGGGGCTATGCAACCGACATCAGCCGGGGACAGGCAGCTTTTACTGAATCCTCCTGCTACTTGAGGAGGAAGATACACGTTCCGCCATTTCGATTTCCTCAGGAGTTACTGGAGTATCGAGCAGCACCGTATGGGAAGGCATGCTGTACAACCCAATCTTTATCCCCATGCCGGCGTTCTGTGCGTTGCCGGCTGCCGAGTCCTCATACTGACCTGATGGGTTGTAGCTCGCTGGAACGAAGGTCTCCTCCGCACCACCTCCGCGCATGACGCGCACGTCCATATGCTTCGCGACCATATGATGAAAGAAGAGATTAAAGTACTTATCGAAGGTGAAGTTTGCCTTGTTGATGGAGGTGTACGTTGGCTCCAGGAAAATCGCAGGCTGTTCTGAGGAATCGCCTACGAGCTTCACCACGGTGCGGGCGATCGAGCCATGCAAAATCTCGTGAACCGGAATTTCGCCGGGCTGTACTTCTCCGCCCGCTTTTGCGAGAGCTTTGCGGCTTGCTTCCGAAAGTCGTCCGAGATCCACCAGTAGTGCTGCTTTAATGTGAGGATCTCCCATGTACCCGAGTAGGGCGCAATTGAGTTGCGGGTCGCCTTCATAGTTCTGGCAGGAGCCACAACCGATCGGGTATTTGCCGATCTGTAGAAGTATCTCAGGATCGTCGGTGAAAAGGATGCCCAAGTTGCGGCGGGTCTGAGTTTCTTGTTTAACCGTACACGCTCGTTCGATGTTTTCGAGATCCTGCAGAAACGTGAGGTTACCTTTAAAAGCAGCGCGCAGTTCTTTGAACACCGTGGGAAGCTCTTTGCCCTCGGTGGAAATTCTGCCAGCTACGGCATCAGGTGCCCGCAAATTGCAGAGTTCGAGAAGTGACAGTGCCGCAGCTACTTGCTGCCGCACCGTGTAAAGTTGCCCCGTCGTTGAGAGTTGTGAGGGGCTTACGCCCCAAGCCTGCAGGGAATTGCGAGTGAGCACTGACTCGTAGGCTTGTTCAATCTCGGTGGCCCGATCGCGTAGGGTCTGTTGGAGCGGTAGCGGGAGGAGCTCGGAGCCTGGAACGCTGCTTTGTTTTCTGTCTTCTACTTGCTTCAGAATCGCACGGAGTTCTAGAACCTGAGCTTCACTGAGAAACTGCTCTAGAAATCCGAAATTACTCTTCTGCTTTCCGTTGATCTGCATGGGGCCCGACGCGGCGCTGAGAATGTCGCGCAGACGTTTGAGCGACTGGGCTTGTAGAATGGTATCTATTTCGCGGGCAGCACTGCGAACCTTATCGATGGATTCAGAAATGATCCGTGCGGCACTCTCTGGCTCGCCGTCGACTGCAAGGAAGATTGGCGCCACTTGTTCTGCTAAAATTCGAAAGGGTTTCTGTTCTTCGCCTGGCCCTACGATATGATTGTGTCGCGCTGCATGTCGCAGGAAATTCAACACGGCGGGGCCGGGGTCTTGAATTCCTGAGTTAACCCAGACTGTTCCTAAATCGCAGAAGCGATTCTTTTGCCATTCCGAGGCCTTTCTTTCCTCGAGGGAGTAGGGAGAAGAATGGATCTCTGCATCGTTTGAAGTATCTCCGCGCTCCGAATAGCGCCAGGCAGTCCATTTCTTATAATCGGGGGGATCGAAATTGGCCACCATCTGCGCCAGATAGGCGACTTCTTTGGTGTATGCTCCCTGCGCAAGCTTTCCTGCATAGGTAAAGAGTGGTTCTAAGCTGCTCCAGTGTTCGGTCAAACGTTCAATATGTTCGGCGTTGATCCTTTCGTCAGGCAGGAGCTCCTGAATTTTTTGTGCAATCTGCTCACGAAGGTTTGCGCGGATCTCAGCAAGACCTGTCCCGGTGATATTCAAGACCTGCGTTCGAGAACGATGCGCTGCCAGATCGAGGGCGCTGTGATCGTCGGAGGCGATTAGATCTGAAACGGTAGCTAGAAAAGCGGCCCCCCGCAGGATGTTCGCGATGTCGGCCGTGCTGTCCGGTGTCATGCAGAACGGGGCGAGCGTCTGAACCAATGCGCTATGGTCCCAGCTTTGACGTCTGGTCGTAAAGGCTAGTTGAACGAGACCGTAGACAAGCTCATCTCGCGACTGTTTCCCTTTGGTGGTGGCAAAGAGCTTCGCGAATGAGTTCATTTGTTCCGATGAGCCAGTCGAAAGTACGAGTAAAGCGGCAAAAGCCTCGGAAGGAATTATACGAAACGGATCATGCGCTCGACTTACTGAATCGATGCCAGGGGAGTTGTCTGATTCAAAGTAGAGCTCACTAAGCAGGACGCGAGCCTTATCCCGAACTTCCATGCTTGGAATTTTTTGGATTTCAAGGATATACGACACATCCTGCCAATCAAAATCCTGGGTTTTGTTGATCGCCCGTTGGATTCGCCGTTCCATGCCTGCGGGCAGCAAATCCCCGGCATTAAATATCCGCAACAAGGATTTTTTATCCTCAAGATCTACGCCGGGATGACTGAGAAGGGGCAGTAACAGAAGATGATCTTCGGAAGCTTGATACTGCCCGGTGACTACCTTTAAGCAAAATCGCTGTTCCGTGGTGAGGGGCGTTTCGGCGGCAGCTCCTTCGGCTCGAGCTCTTTCGTGAATCACTTCAAAAAGAGGGCCCTGCAGATGATCGGCGCCAGCGTTGATCAGCCGAACATAACTTTGAGCCAGGGTATCGACGAGCTCAGGAGTCAGAGCTGTTCGAAATGCAGAGATTTTGGAAAAAAGTTCCGCGAAGCGTTTTTCGTCGCTCATGTCACGCCGCGCCATTGCGGTTAATAGATTGATGTGTCGCGGCAGCGTGAGGGGCTCTGGGGCAGCTTCAAATGTTTCAATGAGCCGATCGAAGTAGCGTCGCGAGCCTGAGATTTCATAGACGCGATCAAACTCGTAATCGTCTTGATGCCCTGGATTCGAAAAATGCTGATCCAGTATCTCGTCCGAAAGAGGCAGGTGTAACGCCGCCCGGAACATTTGATTTCCCAAGATATATTTACGAATGATCTCATCGGATGGGCGCACATGCGTGCGTTGTAGGACTTGAGCGAAGTTTGCCCCTGATCCCTCATGCTTAATGCTTTTGCGGTATAGGGCTTGCACTTCGTGGGCCGTTAAATCCGCGCCAGTTCTATAGTGGGCACATATCGAATCGTAGGTGCCAAAGGCAGACTCGTCGTTCGTCGATTGCGCTGCCGTGGTAAGCGCCTCGCGACAGGCCTCGCGTACCGTCGCAGGGCTCGCCTGGGCTGCAAGCAGTTGCTCTAGTCGCTCGATACCACCGACTGAGAGGTTCGAGTGTGAAAAATAGCTGGTGTAGGCGCGCTGGATGAGATCGGAAGTCGGGCATACTCCACTCGAAGCAGTCTTAACGTAGGCTAAAGCGGCGCCGACATCGGCCCAATACACTGCCTGATGCTCTCCTTCAGTTTCATAGGGGAACAACTGCATCAGGATGTCGGCATATATCTCCTGGGCCTCTGCTTCTGAAAGCTGCGCAACGCCGAAGACTTCGTCGAGAATCCTTAGCGATTCCATCCCGCGGCCGATATTGTTCAACGCACAGCGCCTCGTCTCGTTAACACGCCGGACCAGTTCAGCCGCAGGATCGGGGACGCCTTGGTTTTCTAAGATAAGTTTTAGCGATTGGACGTCGGGAACTACTCCGAAACGCTCAGCGTACCCGTTCCAACGTTCAGCGAACGTTTTGTGTACGTGACGAGCAGGGATGTCTCGTTGCAGGCAATTCAAGAAAAGCTGTTGTGCGTAGAGCTCTGGGACATCCGCATACTGACGCTGTAACCAGGCGCTGAGGGGCTGCGGCTCAGTAAAATCAAAGTGGAAATCAAATTTTACTTCCAGCTCGACGATTTGGGGCGGATATGGCTGCGACCCTCGAAGCAGGGGGATCTTGAACAAGTCTGCATGTAGGGATGCAGCTACGCTACAGTCAGGGCGTGCCCCGTGATATGCCCAGTCCCAGAGAAACAGTGAGGCGGCACTATAGCCGTCGCCGCCTTGGGCTAGCTCGCGAATTTTCTTTGCAACGACGTCACGATCCAGGGGCGGTCGCTGCCCCGTCACGTCACGGAGTGCGAAAGATCCTTCAATGAACTCGTGGACGGTAAACTTCTCGTGAGGTCGCGCACTGTCCGTGCTCCTAAGTTTGTCAATTCCTGCCAGGAGAATTTTCTCGAACTCAGGCGAAGGGATAGTAGCCTGTCCGTTCTGTAGTTCAAACCAGCTTTGCTGAGGAGTAATGTTCAATCTACAGAGAAATCGAAATAGGGAGAATGCAGTCTCGGACATTTCGCGAGGTAAGCCGATTGCAGCTTCAAATTGTGGATCTCGATCGAGTTTTCCGATGTAGTCTGGATGATTTGAGAGCGACCAATAACTATCCCAGTACCTTGCCTGCGCCGCCGCCATAAGCGATGCGGGAATAGCAGGGGGAGTCCCGCTGGCCCGTGCGAGGGCAATATACGAACGACTGGAATCGTACTGGGTTGTGCTCCAGGTTCCGAAGCTGGAACGCGATAAAAGTTCATCACGTGCAGTTTCAACTTCGGCTGAATCAAGTTTAACTTCAGCTCCATGCGGACTGCTCATGAGTCGTTCCAGCTGAATTGTGCGTCTATCATGGAGCAAATCTTCGGCTACCTGTTGAGCAACAGGAGAAGACTCTCCAGCGAAGTCGCGCGCCCGTGTTAGAAAGTTCGGCGGGAGCGCATTCCGTACCAGCTCGTCGTCCAGCTGACTCTTCGGAATCGCTCCCATTTTGGCAAGGTCAGAAGGCTGGATAGATAGAGAGAAAGTTTCCGCAAAAAAGCCGATCCGTTGCCAGTGCGGCTTTAGTACCTCAGTTCCAAAATCAAGGGAGTGAGCCGTGAAGAATTCTCTGGCGCGCAATATTCTTCCCAGTTCCGCGAATAGTTCGCCGAAGGTAGCTCTTATTGCCTGTGGATCGAACGGAGCTTTTAAATTCGTCAGCCGGTGGAAAACGTCGTCGCGTAGATTTTTCTTTCGAAACTCATCGAAGGCTTGGGTTGTTAACGCCGAAAGAAAACTATCTCGTTGCAGTGGATCGATAAGATCGAGGATCTCTCGGGTCGCAGTACCCGGTATAATCAAATCATGGTGGTCACTTGGTCGCAAAGCGAAATGTGTCTTTAAAACCTCGCTGGCATGCTCGTCTGTAAGTTTCACGCTTGGGTGAAGCGCGTGGAGTCGCCGTAGGGTCGGTGTATCTTGCGTAAGCGCTGCGTTGAATAATCTTTCTTCGGCTTGTAGGGCAGTGAGTGGAGGTTCTGGCTCCGCTGGAGCTAATGCTTCGTCAGCCGCTTGGCCGAGGCTCTGATCGTCGAGGTCCCAGCTTTCCGCGGAACCTGAATCGGGGCTGGGGGAAGGTTGTGGAAGAGGCTCGTTCGACATACAGCTAAAGCGTTGAACTTTCCGCTCTATTTGTACCGCGCCGTTGTACGCTAAGCAAAAGAAAAGGGGTTCTTCTCAGCATGAGAAGAACCCCCTCTAATTAGCTCATTAGCCTTAGCCTAGATGCTGATCAGTCCGTTCGTGATGGCTAACTTAACGAGTTCCGCATTGGTTTTCACATTCAGCTTTTTAAGAATGTTGCTGCGATGCGTATCGACCGTACGGGTGCTGATGTGCAAGAGCTTTCCGATCACGCGGTTCGGCTTGCCGTCCGCAAGATGGGTCAAGATCTCCACTTCACGTTTGGTCAGAACTGAGAGCGGATTTTCAAGCGCACCCTCTGGGCTACCAGCAGTCATCAGCGACGTAGTTACGGTTGGGCTCAGGTAGGTTTTGCCTTCGAGAATCGAGTTAATCGCGAATTCCAATTCCTGAATACCAACGTTTTTCGGCAAGAATCCACGAGCCCCTGCTTTCAAAGCCGCTTTGACATTTTTGCCGCCATCATTGGCCGAAAGAATGAGCACCGGAGGACAAGGTTGATTCGGGCTCAAGCGCTCGAGCGTACCGAGACCATCCAACTTAGGCATCGCTACGTCCATGATGACGAGATCGGGTTTGTGGCTGCCAAGGAGAGCTAGTAGCTCTTCACCGTCACCGGCCTGGGCGATTACATTATACTTGCCACGATTCTGAAGCATTTCGCAGAGCGCTTGACGAAGCACTGCGTGGTCGTCAGCAACAATTAGATTAATCATATTCCCTTCCCCTAAGAAGTTTCCCGTTTGCAAAGTTAACGAATTTCTACCGGGGCGCAGAGTGAATGAAATGCTAGGTAGAATTCCTAGAGTAGAATTACGACAAACTCTTAGGAAAGCTTGAGGATCTTCGGCGGTAAAGAATTTAGGTAAGTATTAAAGGGGGTTAGAGTGCCGCTAGTCAGCTGAAATGGACACGCCGCTGTCATTCGGTCCACTGTTTTGAGCAGCCAGCGCTTTGCTGTTATTGCGGAACTGATCGACCAGTTTTGCCAGTGAAACCGGATCGCGTACTCCACTAATGATGAGTTCGTCGCCGTCTTTCGCTGCCGTTCCTATTGATACGATGCCGTAGTCAAAGATTCTACCGAAGATGTCCTGTATGACGGTAATAGCTCGAATGTCGACGTAGGTAATGACCGGAACCTTGTATGACAGGGATAAACGCCCCTCAAGATGGGTGAGACGATGCAATTCAAAAATATAGAGATCGTTGTGATAGCGGCGAAAGATCTCGGCCAAAAATAGCAACGGAACCACGGCCAGCCAACGCACAGAAAGACTGCTCAGAATCGGAATGTCGACTGGCAGCGATGCGTCATAGAAATAGTAATTGAGCACGTACACGATGATAGTCGAAACAATGAAGTAGAAAATGTTCGGAATAATAGAGCGCAAGGAGCGACGCACTTCGAGTAATTTAGAAGTGTCAGGTTGCGCGATAATTTGTTCGAAACTTGGATAATACGACATAGTCCCTCGGTCACTTTCCTCTATCTTAGCTCGTTTCTTCTTTCCACCGGAATCCTAGAAATCCCCCTGAAATCAGCGCGCTTCAATGCGCGCCAAAGTTCGGCAAGGCATTTGCACTATATCACCATGCATACAATTAATATTTTTGAATTGTGTGGCGTTTTCAATTGGTTAGGACAGTGGCGAAAGCAGCACAGCGACAATTACCTGACGAAGGTGATGCGAAGTGTCGGCTTCTTGACAGCCTGGGTCCGCCCGAACAGAGGTCTCTATGAACCATCTTGAACTGTGGAAACTTGCGACAGACGTACTCCTGCTTATGGCGCTGGCGCACCTATGCTTTCAATTTGTGCGTTCGCCGCGTATCTCGGCGGCCTCACGTCAGTTGCGTGAGCTCGAAGGTGCTCTTCGTTCTCTGATTCGAGAAGCGGATGGCGCCGGGCGTACGCTCAACGAGCAGCTCATGGGTCGTCAACAGGCTCTCGAGAAACTTCTGATTGATGCGCAGCTTACAGAGCAACGAATTTCTCAGGCTGCGCAAAGCAGCTATACCACCAATCAGACGGAAGAACCCCGTGCAACGGCCCGCTATGAGGAGCCGAGGGAGCAGCCGCGAGCCCGCACCGAGCGTAGTTCCTCTGCACAGCCAACTCGCCCTAGCGCGATGGCCGAGCATTTGAGCACTCGTGAGCCTGCAAGTTTCCCCACGTCTCAGGGTAACTCCGGGCAGCCGGCTATTGAGGAAGAGGAAGAGAGCACTATCACGTTTGGTGGAACTAACATCTACGGTGAGCCGATTGCTCCTAGCGCTGCCCCAGCGATGGCTGCAACGCCGCCGGAGGCGCCGATGGGTAAGGCACGTCGCCGGGCAATGGAAACCTATTCGCCACTCAGCGCAAAAATAGAAAAAGAAGTACGGCCTGCAACGAAAGAGGCGGCCAAAGCGCCTGCTGCTCGCAGCAGCATCGAGGATGTGTATGCGTCGGCGGAGCAGTTACTACGAGCAGGCAACGATTTAATGGCGGTGGCAAGTCGTACGCGACTCCCGATTGAGGAAGTCCGTGCGCTTTCGCAGATGATCATCGGAGAGCGTGCCGTCGCGGAAGCGAATGCAAGAAATGCCCAGCCCGCGGAGCCCGAAGAAGATCCGCGTCTCGGCGTTATGGCGAAAATGAAGCGTCAGACTATTACGTTGTAAGGGGTGACTGATGGAACGTGGAACATATATATCGGCATCCGGCGGGATGAATCAGCTGCGTAAGCTGGATGTCGTTAACAATAATCTGGCCAACGTTAACACGCCCGGCTTTAAAAAAGAGCTCCTGGTCGGATCGGTACACACCTTTGATCAGACGCTGGCAAGTATGGTGGCCTCGAAAGACCCCTACGCCAAGGGCGATCACGAACGCACTCCCGGGGCGGTGCACGCCCACTCCGTAACCGACTTCTCGCTCGGCCCGATCAAAGATACGGGCAATGAGCTCGATTTAGCTCTTAGAAATCCGAAAGACTTCTTCGTTATCAATACTCCGTCAGGGCCGCGTTACACGCGCGCTGGAAACTTCACGCTCAATTCCGAAGGTCAAATATCGACGCTGGATGGGATGCAGGTGGCCGGAGACGGTGGGGCCATTACCATAACCGGAGCGCCGCTGGCGATTTCGCCAAACGGAAGTGTCACCTCCAAGGGGATTTTGGTCGGAAAACTGCAGGTCGTGCACTTTGATGACCCAAAAGTTTTGGAACGCGAAGGATCTTCACGATTCACGCTGCCTGCAGGAAAGCCACCTCCGGTACCGGTGGAGCCGGATGTAATTCCGCGCTCTCTGGAGATGTCCAACGTGTCGGCAATTACCAGCATGATCGATCTGATTGCGGCCAGCAAAGGTTTCGAGATGTACACCAAGACTGCCCAGACTATCGATGGGATGAATCAATCCGCGATTGGCCAAGTGGGGCGCCGTCCGAGTTAGTAGGTGCAGCGTAAGGTTTAAGAGGAAAGGTTATGATACGAGCTCTATATACATCAGCCAGCGGCATGAATGCGCAAGAGACGAACATCGACGTCATTGCCAACAACCTTGCCAACGTGAACACCAACTCCTTTAAGAAGAGTCGCGCCGACTTCCAGGACTTGATGTACGAGTACGTGGTCGAGCCGGGAGCGCAAACTTCCGCCACAACTTCAAGCCCCAGTGGTATCCAGATCGGTCTC
>JAFLCA010000072.1 GCA_017302875.1 Deltaproteobacteria bacterium | reverse complement strand
AGGGTGGAGCCTTGTCACTGAATCGTATCGAACCACTGGCCTCTTTATACACGTAGATCGGCCCAGCGAAGACCTGCTCTGCCGCGAATAGCATTATAAAGGAGAGGAAAAGGCTACTAGCGGAATTGCGGCGAAAGCTCATGCCAGCCCTCGGCCAGAGCAACGACGGCAACTTGCTCTTGAGTATCAAGCGGAAGCGCATTCTTTTTACCGAGCTTATCAGCAAAAAACACCCCTTCAACTTTGCCATTACAGGTGACCGGAAAGGCCGCCAGCGGCCAATCGTCATTGAAAATCGGGTCGCCTTGAAAAATCGTCTTTCGCTGCAATAGAGCCTGAACGTCCGGCATAAAATCTCGTCCGGAAGCACCCAAGGAGCGCCGCACCAAATTGGCATCCTGCGGGCGATCCCCAAATACCGCAACGGGGATTAAGCACGACTCCACTTCATCATGACGGAAGAATATAGCACGGTCAAAGGTCAGACCTTTAACGAGCGCCTGTAATGTACACAGTATAGCCTGCGGAACTTGGCCAAATTCATCATCTTTTGTGCGAGTATTCAGGCAAGCCTTTAGCTCGTACAAGAACGGGTTTATACGCTCGGCGATTCCTGGGAACTTAAACGCGTCCGGGACCGCCTTACCGTCTCGCCCTACCATCTTGGATTCGAAGTTGCTGAGATAACTAGGCAGCCTTGAAGGCCGCAGCCCGAGGTTAGAACAAACGGCCAGAAAGCGCTGTGGGAGTTCCCCGATAACTAGTTTTATCTGCTTGTCCTCAAAATCAGACTTAGCGCTTAGGTCTGAGATTACGGAATCAAGCGGCAGATAGCCGCCAAAGCGGCAAATCTCATCGGCCAATCGCTGCGCGATAAATACTGCGTATGCTAGCTGACGGGAGTCCTTCACATCCTCTTTACCGCCACCACGACGATTCCACGGAGGAAGCTCCAGATAGGAAAGCATGGTAGCCGTCGAGAGCGGAAACGACAGCGCCTCGGAAATGGCCACCGCGATGGCAACCGAACTCTCGCCCATGAACTTCTTAAAGTTACGTTCGAAAGGAGAGCGCAGCTCGCCAACGTCAAGGCAGCAAGCGCTATAGAGACTTGGGCGCAAAAACGCGAGTAGAACAGATGGCACTCGCAAAAGCGAAGAGAGGATGAAGGCCCGATCCGCCAAAGTGCTGCGCGGCGCGATTCCCTCGGCCAGACTGCGCGCTAGGATATTAGCGATCAGGGCTTGCTGTAACGCCCCGGACGCAACTGCGCGACCAAGGAAGGTGGCCTGGAAGCTCTTCTTCTCTGCCTCATCCTCGACGATGCCCTGCAGACGCTTCAAACCTAAATGATTAACAGCGGATTCTAATGTCTCGACGGGGTTCCCACGAACATAGAAGGCGCTATTTGCTACAGCGACAATTCTTAACGCCATCAATGGCGATGAGCTTGCCAAGCGCGCCACGGTCTCAGGCTTCGCTGCATCGCTTCCTATTTCGAGCCTTAATTTCTCAACAAGACCGAGAGACGAAGGAAATTCTCCCTTGGCACGAGCGGCGCCAACCAAGGCTGGGTGCAATGCCTTACTAATGGCGGGATTCACCGCGGCTAAGGCATTTGGAAGTGCAGTAAGTGCAGAGGCAAAAGTCATGGCGATAGACTACGCAAGTTTAAGGCTGGAGAACAGCCCCGAGGAAGAGCTCCGTATCAAGGGGGAAGCCTACGGAGGGTTTTCTTCCCTTTTTGAGCTCACGGCATTCCGCAGCTCGGATTCATTGCTGCTGTGGGTTCAAAAAGGAGAGAAAAAAAGGCTTTGGAAAACTGCAGAACATTCGCCCCAAACGTTTCCGCAATTACCAAAGCCCAAAGAAGTAGCGAGGTCAGCAAGATTCATATCCTTTCTGCGAGATACTTATCTTGCGGTGTTTTTAAGCGTTGCCGCCTAAAATCTGTTTTCAGGTTCACTCTTCGGTTTAGAGTTTCAGAGTAAACCCTTCCCATCACCTTCCCTTGCGGGAGGTTTTGGAGCTCTCCCCTTTTTGCTGAACTATTGAGGTGGCGATTTCAATACAACGATCTGTGTATCTCTATCGCCACCTCTAGCCCTTTTGCAAAAAGGGGAGAGTGGCTATTACTTTTCCAATTACCGTAAGAGCGACAGAGCCAAGCTCGGCTGTTGGTTAGCCTGAGCGAGCACTGCGGCACCAGCTTGCTGCAAGATGTTCAATCTTGTCAGCTCGGCTGCTTCCGAGGCTACGTCCACGTCGCGGATTCGGCTTTCGGCAGAAGCGAAGTTCTCGCGTGCTACCGTCAAGCTGTTGATCGCTACCTGGAGTCGTGACTCAGTCGCACCAAGCGTACCGCGAGTAGAAGCCAGCGAGGTAATCGCCGAGTTCACCGCGTCAAGCGCCGCACGAGAGGCAGACTGTCCTTCAGCTATCGTCGCTCCGTTCAAGGAGAACGACAGTACCGAGGTGTTAGCAGTGGCAAGCCCGAGAGCCTGCAACGTTCCTTGCACACCGGTGAAGGATACTTGCGAAGTTGAAGTTGAGTTAAAGCCGACTTGCAAGGTCAAGGTGCTACCGCCTGAAAGCAATGCTACACCGTTGAACTGAGTGGTCGTCGCGATACGCTCAATTTCAGAGCTTAGCGCTACGAACTCGTTTGCAAGAGCTGAACGCTGAACCGTCGAGAACACGCCGTTCGCCGATTGTTCAGCAAGTTCTGCCAAACGCGAAAGTACGTTTCCGATTTCGCCAAGCGCTGAGTCGGCAATTGCAATAGTCGAAATACCGTCATTGGCATTTCGAATAGCAACAGTCGCTACACGCTGGCTGGCTCGCAGAGAGTCTGCGATAGCGAGTCCGGCGGCGTCGTCGCTTGCGCGATTAATACGCTGACCAGAGCTTAAGCGTTCAAATGTTTTTCCGAGACGATCGGTTGCTGATGCGAGGCGTCTTTGAGCCTGCAACGACGCAATGTTCGATCCAAGAGTAATAGCCATTTCTTTCCTCCATGAAATTCTAGATTATGCTGAGCCAATCCCTTGACTCGGGTACCACACCCCTAGCAACACGACTGCGTTGCCGAACAGAACCTAGTTTATGGCGGACGTGAAGAAGCTTTAGAATCGGGCGAGAAGCCCTCTTACCAACACTACCTTACGGCCACACCACACTTTCCTTCCTAACAAAGGAGGTAACGGCATCCTTTTTTTATCTCTTAAGCCAAAAAAACGAATCCCGTTCGAATCAGAATTTTTCGTAGATGCAGAGTGAATAAGTGACGGAGAAAGCTGAACAAAAAAAATCCCGGATGCTTCAGTAGACTTCCATCTACTGCTGCATCCGGGCACAAGAGAGTAGCAAGGTACAAACTTTTTTCGTCCGCGCTTGATGCTACTTCAAACTGCGGGGCCCTGACGAAGAGTACACTACACTTATCTGCTTCACCGTCAGTCGCTTGCCCTTCGTGCGGTAGTTAGAGTCCGCCCTCAAGGTTCAAGCACCTATCATTCAATCAAAAGACGAGTTACCTATTCAATTACTGCTTCAACTGCGAGGACTTATCCTCGTAGCAAGCTGAGCGCTAGGCTTGGCTGTTGGTTTGCTTGGGCAAGTATCGCCGAGCCGGCCTGCTGCAAGATGTTTAGTCTTGTCAGCTCGGCTGCTTCCGACGCTACGTCAACGTCACGGATACGGCTTTCTGCTGCGGCGAAGTTCTCGCGTGCGACAGTTAAGCTGTTGATCGCGACTTGGAGTCGTGACTCAGTTGCACCAAGCGTACCTCGAGTGGACGCTAAGGATGTAATGGCATTATTGATCGCATCAAGCGCGTTACGCGAAGCTGATTGCGCAGCGTCAACCGAACCGCCTTGAATTGAGAATGTAAGAACCGAGGTTCCCGTTGGAGCGAGCCCCAGAGCCTGCAACGTTCCCTGAACACCCGTGAAGGAGATCTGAGAAGTCGAGCTCGAGTTAAATCCAACCTGAAGGGTTAATTGGTTACCACCGGAGAGCAACGTAACACCGTTGAACTGAGTGGTCGTCGCGATACGCTCAATTTCAGAGCTTAGCGCTACGAACTCGTTAGACAGTGCTGATCGTTGAACTGTTGAGAACACACCGTTCGCAGATTGCTCAGCTAGTTCTGCCAAGCGCGAAAGTACGTTTCCGATTTCACCAAGCGCCGAGTCGGCGATTGCTATCGTCGAGATGCCGTCATTGGCATTTCGGATAGCAACCGTCGCTACTCGCTGACTCGCCTTAAGCGAGTCAGCGATAGCGAGACCGGCGGCGTCGTCGCTGGCTCTATTGATTCTTTGACCGGAGCTGAGTCGCTCAAACGTGCGGCCCAAACTCTCTGTCGATAGTCCCAATGTTCTCTGAGCTTTCAGAGACGCAATGTTAGAACCAAGGGTGATGCCCATGACGATGCCCTTCTTACACTAAACCTACAGTTACAATCCTAGAGTCTACTTACGCGAGCCGAGAGGATTACCCTCTGAGCAAGCTAAGCGCTAAGCTTGGCTGTTGGTTAGCTTGAGCAAGAATCGCAGAACCAGCCTGTTGCAAGATGTTCAATCTTGTCAGTTCGGCTGCTTCCGACGCTACGTCAACGTCACGGATACGGCTTTCTGCTGCAGCGAAGTTCTCACGAGCAACAGTTAAGCTGTTGATAGCTACCTGTAATCGTGACTCCGTCGCACCAAGCGTACCGCGAGTAGACGCGAGCGAGGTGATGGCGTTGTTGATCGCATCAAGAGCGTTACGCGAAGCTGATTGCGCAGCATCCACGGATCCACCTTGAATTGAGAAGGTCAGAACCGAAGTTCCTGTCGGAGCCAGACCCAAAGCTTGCAACGTTCCCTGAACACCCGTGAAGGAGATCTGAGAAGTCGAGCCAGAGTTAAATCCAACCTGGAGAGTCAGTTGAGAACCACCGGACAGCAACGTAACACCGTTGAACTGAGTGGTCGTCGCGATACGCTCAATTTCAGAGCTTAGCGCTACGAACTCATTCGACAGAGCTGAACGTTGGACCGTCGAGAACACGCCGTTCGCTGATTGTTCAGCAAGTTCTGCCAAACGCGAAAGTACGTTTCCGATTTCGCCAAGCGCTGAGTCGGCAATTGCTATGGTCGAAATACCGTCGTTGGCATTTCGGATAGCAACCGTTGCTACACGTTGACTCGCTTTAAGAGAGTCAGCGATAGCGAGACCGGCGGCGTCGTCACTAGCTCTGTTGATGCGTTGTCCGGAACTAAGGCGCTCAAACGTGCGTCCCAAAGCTTCGGTAGAAAGGCCTAACGTCCTCTGAGCTTTCAGGGACGCAATATTAGAACCGAGAGTAATACCCATGCTACTTTCCTCCTTGAAAGATCAAGCTTGGAACGCATCGTCAATCCTTTGACTAGCGCACAGAAATCCCAGAACCGCAGATTCCGGACCAAACTTGCTTGTTACACGGTATTGGAGCTCGAGAATGAAGTGGGGCTAAATTCTTGAGCAGCAAACCGCTTAAAAACACCAAATGAATGCAACTTCTAATGAACTACTACGGCGCTGCTGCGTTTTGGCTTGAGGAGAAAATAAAAGGCTTTTGTAAGGCTCAGAAAAATAGGCCTAACCTATTGATACTAGGCTATTTTTCGATTGAGCGCGGGAGCACTCCGGATGCGCGAATTGGGCGCGGAATAAATTCGATGTTACAGGATTCGCAAAATTCTTTGCGCTTAATCGCCATCAAAACAGGCAGAGCGGCCAGCACAACGAAGAATAAGATAACCGCACTTGAAATACTTTGCAGCGTGCCGGCAATGAACACGACAGCTGCCAAAATCAAAGCAATATCCCAGTTTTCAAAGGAAAGTATGAGAGAAACAAAGGAAGTAACATTGGATTGCGATCCACACTTTGGGCAAGAATTATCACACATACCGAACTTCCTAAGACTCTTTTGCCTACAACTGTTCAAAGCGAGCGCTCCGCATACTGCGAAACAAGTTCTTCCTCGCACTTCCCTATCGTTATGGGAGCAAAGCACGCAGGTGTGTGGCGAGAGCCCCAACATGGTGCGATTCACGCCGCTGCAGTAGAATAGTAAGCGAAGCCGCTCATTCAACGAAGGAAGACTTATATGAACCATATCAAGGCGTTATCTCTTTGTGGGTTGCTGCTTCTGAGCGCCTGCTCTGGCGAAGCCCCTTCTGGCCGGGAAACGGGTGTGTTGGGCGGTGCAGCGATTGGCTCGGGATTAGGCGCAATTATTGGGCACGCCACGGGTCATACTGGCGGAGGTATTGCGATTGGCGCAGCAGCCGGCGCTCTCGCGGGTGGCGTAATCGGAAATCAAAGTGACGTGCAGTCAAAGCGACAAGAGACTGATGAGGAACGCATGCGCAGGCAAGATGAAGAGCTGCGTCGGCAGCGTCGCGAGATCGAGGAACTTAAACGCGGTGGTCGTCCAATCGATGACTACGGCAGCAGCGGCTCCAGTTCGGACGATTACAAATACGACGACTATAAATACGATACCCCATCGAGCGATAAAGCTTACTGAGTTCGTACCAGCATTGCGCACGCCATCGCCCCGGCTGCGCAGACGCTGATTATCCCAGTCTTAGCCTTGCGCCGTCGCAGTTCGTTGACGGTAGATAGAATCAATCGTCCACCGGTTGCCGCAAATGGATGCCCGATCGCAATCGAACCGCCATTGACGTTGATCTTCTCTTCCGGAATTTTGCCGATCGGTTTGAGACTTGGATATTTGGCCCATCCTTTTTCCCAGACCAAGAGGTTCGCTGCCACTTGCGCACCGAAAGCTTCGTGAATTTCGAATATGTCCACGTCAGCTATCTTTAAATTGTTACGCTCCATCAAGCGCGGCAGCGCCAGACCAGGAGCCATCAGCAAACCATCGCTCGGATCGATTGCGGCAAACTCAATAGCATCGATGAATCCCATGGCCTCTTTTCCTTGCCGCTTTGCCTCAGCCTCAGCCATAAGGATAACCGCAGACGCTCCATCCGTAAGCGGGCTTGAATTGCCGGCGGTCAAAGTCCCCTGTGCACTCCGGTCGAATACAGGTTTCAACCCAGCGAGCTTAGCAAGCGTAGTATCTGCTCGAATAATGTTGTCCTTCGATTGCCCGTCGAGTGCCTCGATCTCGGCAGCGAAATACCCCGCTTCTTGCGCTCGGGCCGCATTCTGATGGCTTAGAAATGCAATGCGGTCTTGAAGTTCGCGCGCGATCGCAAATTCTTTCGCCGTCAATTCACAATGCTGTCCCATCGTAAGTCCCGTAGAAGGCTCCTTCGGACTTGGCGCTTGCGGCAGAATGTACTTGGGTCGGAACTGCGCAAGCAGCTTGAGCTTATCCCCCAGCGAGCGCGCCTTGGCGAGCCGAATGAAGAAGGCCTCGGCTCTCGGATCCAGCGTCAGCGTGGGCCGGGACATCGACTCAGAGCCTCCCGCTATACCCGTCTTGATGCGACCGCTTTGAATTGCTTCGCTGATAAACGTCGCTGCGACGAGCCCGCTGATACAGTTATTTGAAATGGAGTGTGCGCTTAGAGTCTTCGGTAGGCCGGAGCGCAACACCATCTCCCGGGCAAAGTTCGGCAAGCGCGGATCGTAAAGCACCGTGCTGAACGCCACCTCATCGATGCTGGCCGGATCCAATCCGCTGCGCTTCACCGCAGCAGCCAGCACGTGAATACCCAAATCCAAAAAGTACTTGGAAGAAAAAACCCCGGCGGCTTTCACGAAGGGGGTTCGACATCCCCCGACTACGGCGACTCTAGTCATGTGATCTCCTATGCGTTGCTAGCAGGACTAAGCTTAGCGGTACCGCTTGATTTACAACAGTATTGAAAGGACGCCGGGATTCTAGGGACGCCTAAGCGATTGGAGCCTATAAAAAAGGAAGGCCATGCAGCCCGGGGAGGTTTGGGTCCCGAACTGCACGGCCTTCGCAAAAAGGTCGAACACAAATCTGCACTAGGCTCAGGTACCGAACATGCGCACCTGCCGGTCGGCAAGCTCGGCCCGCTTCGGCACAATCAGCTTTTGCGGCGCTAGCTTTTCAATCTGAGAGATCACCATGTTCGCGGTATCTGGACGCAACCAGTGGAACTTCCGATCCTGGGCAAGTTTTTTGGCAAGCGCGGTCGTTCTAATTTTTCGCTCGACGCGATCGCTTCCATCGGTGATCGATCGAACATAGATATAATCAGCATGCTCAACCAGCATTTCAGCAAAGCGCGGAGCATCTGTTTTCCAGTCGCCGTACGGCAATAGCGGTGAAGCTTGCAAAGTTACTTCTACCCCGAATCGACGCAAGGCCGTCACCGTTTTGAGGCGCTCCTCGATTCTCGGCAGGTTCGGCGTATAGCGCCGCACCGATTCCTCTAAACAGGTTTCCACTCCGAAGGTAACGGCACAATGTTTTCCAAGCTTAGACAGGACCGGCATTGCAATTACAATGAGCGGCGAGCGCGTCTGAATGACAAGCAAGCCTGGAGTGTACCGCTTGAACAACTCGAGAAACTTCATACTGGCATCGAACTTGTCCTGGAACGGCAGGAAGGGATCAGTGGTGGTACCAAAGTATATTGTCGACGAGCGCAATACTCCCTGACTCGAAAGGCGCATCAAATGGCGTTCAAGCTCACAGAAGGGGTTGTCCTTATTTAAGGTATAACGGCTGCGCAGACGGGCCAGCTCACCGTCCTCATCGAGCCGTAGGTTGTAAAAATCTCGCGGGTCATCCCCCGCCTTCAGTTTATGCTGACCAAATGCGATACCGTTGGCAAAGGAGTCTACGGTATAGGTGATGGTGGACGGCTGAGCGTTTTCGGCACTGCCTACATCTTTAGAATCAGTCATAAAAATCTCCCCTTACAAAAAGGGGGCCGTGTTCTGACGAACAAACAGCCTTCAACAACCCTCAGAACAAACCCCGCGAACACTGAAGCTATTTGCCAACCCGAACCAGATTGTGGAGTACTTTCTCGCCCTAGCAATCCTGTCCGGGGATACTGCGCATCCCCTTAAGCGGCCCTACTTCAAATCGCTTAAACTTATGACGCAGAATATCGGGAAAAGGTTCAAGTGACTTAAACGAAATTTGTATGGGCCAATCTATAGCGTTTGCGATATGAGCGCGCTTGGGGCAAAGGCGCCTTTACGCATTTCGTTTCGACTGTTTACAAGAAACTATTTCGTATACGATACTAGTAACCCAATAGAATCGTTCTTATCTCTTATAGAAGGCGATTCACTGTAGGAGCTTTAAAATGGCCGGAAACGTTCAAGAAATTTCAGATACCGACTTTGAGACTGAGGTTGTTAAGTCTGGCGTGCCAGTCCTTTTGGACTTTTGGGCACCCTGGTGCGGACCTTGTAAGAGCATTGCCCCCGTTCTTGAAGAATTGGCCAAGGAATACGGCGGCAAGGTCAAATTCGCCAAGATGAACGTGGACGAGAATCCGCGCACTCCTTCTAAATTCAACGTACGCGGCATTCCTTATCTGGCCTTTTTTAAGGGCGGCGAGGTTGTCGAGCATATCGTGGGAGCTGTGCCGAAAGATCAGCTAGTTGCCGCAATTAAGCGCGTCCTGTAGTCCCCCGCTACTCACCCAACAATCTTCTTTAGCATCTGGGGCACATTATATATGCCCCAGATGCTATGCTATTTAGCGCCAGAACCTCTCTCTTACCCCTCAATCTAACGAAAGCATCAGGGTAAGGATTACCGGGGCATTTTCGCTCCCAGCACACGGAGGTTTTATGGCCACAGAGGCAATACGCCCAGCTCAATCACCGAGCACTCCAACCAGATTAGAGTCAAAGCCCAAAGAAGCAACTAAACCGGAACCTCAGCAAGAGCCCGCCAAGGTCGAGCAGGAGAATTCCGACAAACGAACGCTGGCCGAAGCTTAAACACTTCGCAGCACTTAGCCCTAAAGGATTGCCACGTCGTCTTACAGACGACTGGGCGATCCTTTTTTTTTCGATAGCGCAAGTATTAAATTACGCGACCAAATTCGAATGAAAGTGGACGCCATAGGTCCTTTACGCTAGACTCGCCCTTCCTTGAAAGTGGTTACATTCCTCTTCTCCTTTACGACGCGCACCCTCTTCTCCCGCGCGTTGCATAGGCAAAGAACGAAGAGGCTTCTACACTATTTTTTTGCGATGAGGCTTTTGCATGCAGCAGCAGTCAGATGACTTTTCGTCGTCAGATTCTCCTTCACGGCCCCCTGCAGCAATTGTCGCCCGTCGCGGTATCATCGGCGAGAACGGAGTTGTGGTCGAAAGCAGTGCAGCGCTAACCAAACAAAATCGTAGAGAATATGCCGACGATGGCGTCTCCTCGCGCTACCGAATCCGTCCAGAGGAGCTACTCTCCAGCACGACCGAAGACGAGCGCAGCTCACTGCAGTTCCATATCTCCAACTCAATCATGCACTTCCTCGATCGCGAACTCGCGGTCTATGTCGAAGGCCTCGGCATCTTCTTTCCGCAGGTCGAGGTAAAACAGCGCACGCGCGTATTGCGCGAGAAGCTCCTCGTCCACAGCGACACGGTACGGACTGTGCGCTTTGAAAAGTGCAGCGAACTCGTGCCCTATCATTGGGAAAAGTTCGGGCAGCTGGTAGAAACCCGCGAGCTTGTTCATCAGTTTTATCCAAACTTGCCGCTGGCAATGCGCACGCGCTGGACCGAGCCCGACATGCGAAAAATCCTGCGCGGATACGCTGGCTTGGTACGTCGCGAAGTGGTGGTGCAGGGCTTTTCGAATCAGCTCTCCCAAATCGCGGATCTTTTTGCGCTACACAATCGTCAAGGACGTAGCGAGAATGATTGGTTTGCGGGAGCCGACGTCTTCATCCTTCCGCGCTACGAACAAACTCTCTTTATTGAACCCTGCTCCGTCAACGAGCGCCCGGCGCTCGAGAATGCCTGGGAGTTACTCGAAGCAGCCTTCGGCAAGCCGCAGAAGACGTTCACTGTTGATATCATCAAACAACTTGCGGAACTGGGATATGACACGCAAGCACTGCAAAACGAAGCAGAGCTACAGATCAGAGAATTCCCCGTCGCCGTTTTCGTGCGCAACGACGAACGCCCTAGCTTGGTCTATTGCACAAACGGGTTACGCCATCTAAGTCGATCGGCTGCGGACTCCGACACGCCCCGCCCCGGCAACGAGTTGATCTTCCAGTTGTCGCTGGCTCCCATAGAAAAATCTCAAACTCAAACTTGCGAGATTCCGGATTGGCCGCTACGTGCTCTGACGATGGGATGGATTCTGATGCAAAGTTCGCGCTCGCGGACTATTAGAACCGGCGCGGGATTGGCGTGCGACGTTCCTCTCATTGGAAATAGCGACACCGAGCTACACAGTATTTTTGCAACAACCTTCGCATGCGCACGCAGCGAACAACTTTGCTCCGATCGGCCCTTTAGCTATGTAAACTTAGTCGGCATTACCGCCGACGAAGCAGCGGTCGCTGCGAAGTACTCACCGGAGTTCCTGTTGCGACTACTTGAACATAAAGAGCTCGACCAATGCACCAAACCAAATCGCTCCTCGATAGTGGCGAAGACCGGGTTGCTTGCAACTCCGGCAGCTGCGAAGCCAACAGCAGCATCGGTTGAGGACACTCCTCAGGTCTTCCCTGCGGTTTAAGGACTCCCGCTCATTTCAGCGGCTGCGGACAGCGCTGCGCCACCAAGACAACCCATCGATCTCATTGAAGCTTTGAGTCTAAAGCAGGCTCCAAGAAAGTCCGATACTTATACTACTAGAAGAACGTAGAGCGCTTAGGCGTTTTCCTTATGAATTCATTTCAGAAATATGATGCCATGTTGATCGATCCCGACATCGGATCTCGCATGCGCCTAAAGCAAGCTACTACCGCCGTCACTAATTTTGGAAAAGTTGGCCAAGTTAGCTCACTACGCGAAGCGAGTGATCGTATGCGCATAGGCGACCGCTGTGACGTTGTATTCCTATCGCATAAGTTTGACGCGACCGAGATTACTAACTTTATAAAGAACGCCAAATCAACAGCGCAGGCTCAAGACGCTGCCTACATTGTCATTCTCGGTGGAAAGGACCAAAGCAGTTCCACCGTCGCGGCGAGCGTAATGTCAGGGTTCGATGGTTTCTTATTTGAACCTTACTCAGTCGATAATCTTCTGGAGATCACGCAAATCGCCGCGCGCGTCCGCAAGGAACGTTCGCGCGCACGCGAAGAGGCGGCGCTAAAACTGCTGATCAGCGATCTCATGAATCAGATCGACTTAGTCGCTTACCTCAAACAGATGCAGAGCGAGAGTGGTCGTGCGATGAAGAAGCTGCGCGATACCTCTGCAATGCTAAAGACACTGGCGCCGGAATCTTTTGAATTGTATCAAGGCCTGGCAATTGACCTGTTCGAGCAAGCGCCGCTTCCTAAAAAGGTCTTTCAGCGTAAACAGTATTCAGGCGCGAGCTCCCGCGTTAAGAAGAAAATGGAAGATAAATTGTTGGCCGAGCTTGAAAGCGATAGCGCAGCAGCGAAATAGGCTTACCAGCAGTTCCAGACATTGCGTCCTGCTCCAAAATCCCCTATTCCTCAGACATGAATTCAGAACAAAAGAACGCGGCTTTGCCGTGGTGGGAATTGGTCTTTTCTTGTAGCGATGCGGACGATTTTGCGGCGAGCGCCCTGGGCTTTGGCGCCAGCGGAGCGCACCTCAGCGATGAACACCATGTAACCTGCTACCTTCAAGCGGAGGAAGCTGCAAAGGATCTCTTCTGCGCCAAAGCACAGCAGAACGGCGGACAGTTCATATCGGCGAAGCTGGTCGAAGAAAAGAACTGGAATGCCACCTGTCCTGACCTTTGGGAGCGCCTGCAGATTGGTACACTCGAAATAGTTCCAGTCGCGACTGAGAATGAAGCCGGGCAGCCCACGCAAGACTCACATCGACAACTCCGAATTGTGCCGGGAACCGGATTCGGAACCGGACACCATCCGACTACTTCCATGATTATAGAATTACTGCAGGCGGCACAGGTCGTCGCCGAGCCTCCAAAGAAAGTGTTGGACGTAGGAACTGGCAGCGGCATCCTTGCCATCGCGGCATGGAAACTATTCGGCGTTCCAGTTGAAGCGGTCGATATCGATCCGCTAGCGTTAGAAAATGCTGCGACGAACGCAACGCTGAATCATTGCTCGACGGCCCTATCCTTTTCCACAACGCCCGCGAGCGCGCTCACGGGCAGATTCAACTTGATCCTGGCAAATATATATGCTGAAGTACTTCAAAGCCTTAGGCCTGATTTTCAACGCCTGCTAGCTGCGGATGGCACGCTCATCGTATCCGGAATAATGTTACCTCTCGCATCTCAGTTGCAGCAGGACTTCGAAATGAATGCTTGGAAAACCCTGCACCGTCTTGAAAGATTGGGCTGGGTTAGTTTCGTGTTCAAGAGAGCGTAAGAGTTTCAATATTTATAGGGAACGTCATGAAGGCAGTTTTTTTTGAGCAGCACGGTGGAATCGAAGTTTTGAAGTATGCCGATCTGCCGACGCCGAAACCTGCTCCTGGACAAGCTCTCATCAAAGTTCGCGCGGTAGCGCTCAACCACCTCGATATCTGGGTACGGCGGGGCTGGAAAGGTCTCAATCTTGAAATGCCGCATATCGGCGGAAGCGATGTGGCCGGTGAGATCGTAGAAGTTAACGCTGAGTCACAGTGGACCCCTGGAACTCGAGTAATCATCAATCCCGGGATCATTGGCGCTGATGACGAATGGACGCGTAACGGCAACGATAGTGTTAGCCCTGCTTACAAAGTTTTGGGTGAGAATTTGCGTGGAGGTATGGCCGAGTACTTGGTCGTCCCGATCGCGAACGTCTACAAAACTCCCGAAGGGCTATCCGATGAAGAGGCGTGCGCCCCCCTGCTCGTGGGAACTACCTGCTGGCGAATGCTGTTCAGACAAGCCGAACTTCGTGCCGGACAATCGATTTTGATTGTTGGTTCGGGTGGCGGAGTTAACTCGCTCTCGATTCAGCTTGCTCGTGCTGCGGGCGCCACCGTATTCGTGCTTGCGGGTTCGAAAGAGAAAGCCAAGAAAGCAGCCCAACTTGGAGCCCACCATGTCATCGATTATGTTGATAAGCCGCATTGGGCAGTTGAAATTTTGAAGCTAACCAAAGGCCGCGGTGTTGACGTCGTAATCGACAACGTCGGCGCAAAAACCATGCCCTTCAGCGTTCGCGCAGTAGCTCGGGGTGGTAAAATCGTTACCGTCGGCAGCACCAGCGGCTTTGAGCTAACCCTCGATGCACGCTTGTTCTTCACCAAACAGATTTCCTTGATCGGATCGACGATGGGCAATCGCCAGGATTTCGTAGAGTCCATGCAGTTCATGATGGCGCATGATATCAAGCCAGTCATCGATCAAGTGGCCCCGCTTAAGGATGCCATTAAGATGTTGCAGCATTTAGAGACCGGCAAACAGTTCGGAAAGATAGTCATCAAGCCCTAGACAAGCGCTTATCCGACCGCCGATTCTTCCGATTGCAGAGAAGCACCTCGCCCCTGCAGAAGCTGAGAGAGCGTTGCGAGCCGTTCGCGATAGCGCTGCTCCTGCTCGCTTGCTTTTGCAGCGCCCAGTTGCACTGACAGTAAACGGGAAATCTCCCCGACTGCGGACAGTCCGTGGTCCGGAGCATACTCAAGCTCCACGCGGCGCCGCATAATGTCCTCCAGAGTTTCTGCCTGCTCAACATGCCGGGCGAATTCGACCTCACCTCGCAAAAGCCTGCCGCCAAGCGGCTCTAAGAAGCTTTTATCCGCCAGCAAAAAGCGCACGAGCGCACCCATCCGCGCGATTGCACCCGCACGCAATGATTCCGACACCCCAGCCGCTTGTGCTTCGCGATCGAATCGCTCGACAGACTCGGCGTAAAGCGCGGCTCCGGGCAATAGACGACCTTTCAAGGAAACCGGCTCATGCGACAGGTGCGCCAATTTGAATACCTGCCGCAATCCCTCCAGGGCAGTCCATGACGCCGTCGTAAACTTACCGCCAAGAAGATGCAGAGTTCCGGATCCGTAAGCCCAAATATGGCGGCGCGACAGCTGCGCAACCGAACCCGCGGACGCTTTGCGCAGCGGCAGAGTTCGTATCCCGGCAAATGCATAGTGCAAATTCGATCGACTAAGCCCGCTGTGTGGTACATCACGCTCAAGACGCGCTAGGATTTCCTCGATCTCATTTGCAGTTGGCTGTGGATCATCGGGCAACGCTGACACTTCACGCTCAGTAGTACCGACCAAGGTGCCGGCAGGGTGCGGCCACACCCAGTAATATCGATTCTTTTCAGCGAGCGGTAAAAAGAGCGCCGGCCCTTCCCACTTTTTATCGAACAGCAAATGTGATCCCTGACTGAAGCGAATTGAAGACGCCAATTCCGAAGGAGTGATGCGCCCTACCTGCGCCACCCAGGGACCCGCGCAATTGACTACAATTCCGGTGGTAATTTCGTGGCTGGTTTGGGTGAGAGTGTCAGTCCAACCAAGCTCAACTTTGCCGAAGTTCAACGAAGAGATTGAATTCACTGCGGCGTAATTGAGACAAAGCGCCCCTTCTTGGCGAGCCGCAATGATATTTTCAATTACGATGCGCGTATCTCGCATCAAACCGTCAAAATAGCGAAACGCTCCACGAAAACCACTGTGACCGGCAGAAAAGTGATTGGGGCCAAGCTGCCGCGCGGAAATCCAAGACTGGCGCCGGCCCGGCACACGCGACATTTGATCATATAACCACAGGCCAAACCCCAGCTTCCATCGCGGCGGGGAGTCCGCATAGACGGGTAGTAAAAATTCTTGCGGCTTAACAAGATGCGGGGCGGTGACAAAGAGATCCTCGCGCGCCTTTATGCCCTCGTAGACCTGTGCAAAATCCAGCATCTCCAGATAGCGAAGCCCGCCATGCGCCATCTTTGAGCTGCGGCTGGAAGTTCCGCTTGCATAGTCCGCCCGCTCGAGCAGCACGGTTTTCAATCCGTTCAGGGCCGCTATGCGAGCGAAGGTGGCACCGTGAATGCCACCACCAATGACAACGACATCGGCATGGCCGATTTTGTCGATGGAACGGATAGTAGAAGCGCGATCAACCGCCAACGCGCCGAAAGGAGACTCAGAGCCGGCGTCAGCTCCAAGTCCGAAGTCACTGAACAATTTTAACCTCGGTGATGACAATAGCCTGCTCGGGAGCCTTGATCTTCCAAACTCCCTCCGGAACATCGGTGAAAATTACGCTTTTATCAGGGCCACGCGTACCCTCGATATCCGGAGCAAGTCCGTCCACGTGCGAAAGGAGGATGTCCGGAACTTGCTCTTTGTTATCCTGCGCGTGAACGGAGATGATGACCTTGCCGTTACCATCTATATATTTTGCGGCTCGCGAGAGTCCCATACTGTCTAGTATTCGGATCTCTCCAGCAATGGCCGGTACTGCAGAGCCAAGGATAAGCAATGCGCCGAGAAGGATAGAGCGAGCATGTGACATGAAGTTCCTTACCGGTAGATTTTACCCCAAGAACTCAGTCAACACAAAGGAGATATTACTGCGCGATATCACGACGCAGCTGACGGCCGCGAAACTGTATCAAGTCGGCTGCTCGGTACGCCTTGCTGCGCGCTTCCGCCAGGTCTTTTCCGACAGCACTAACACCCAAGACTCTGCCGCCCGAGGTGACGAGCTTGGAACGTTCTGCCATTTTTGTGGCGGCGTGAAATACAACAGCGCCGGGAACGGTCTCCGCGAACTCCAGTCCAGAGATCTCATCACCCGTTCTGACGTCTTGCGGATAGCCCTCCGCAGCTAAAACGAGGCATACGCTGCTCTCTTGCTTCCATTGCGCAGTCGGAGTTTTTCCCGCTAAAAGCCCTTCAATCAAGTCGACGAGATCGCTTTCCAGCATACGCATAATTGATTGCGTTTCGGGGTCCCCCATCCTGGCATTGAATTCGAGCACTGAAATTTTACCCTGCGGACTGATCATCAAGCCGCCGTAGAGAAAACCTGAAAACGGAATACCGCGACGCTCCATTTCGCGAATGACCGGTCGCATCACATGCTCGAGCGCCCAGGCGCATTGCTCGGAGCTTACATGATTCGTCGGACACACCGAGCCCATGCCGCCCGTATTCGGACCTTCGTCGCCATCGAAAATTCGCTTGTAGTCATGCGCCGCAGCCAGGGGAACAATGGCGTTACCATTGGCGGCGACAATGAAAGAAGCCTCCTTGCCATCGAGAAATTCCTCGGCAACTACCTTCGTCGCTTTCATTTCGGTGAATAAGGACTGCGCGGCCTGCGAAGCCTCTGCGCTGTCTTTACACACGAAAACGCCCTTGCCAGCCGCCAGGCCGTCGGCCTTTAGCACGATAGGACCGGGGTGGAGTCGCAGCCAGGCTTCAGTTGCGGCAAGGTCGGTAAAGGTTTCATATGCGGCGGTGGGAACACCCGCTGCGGTCATTATTTCCTTGGCGAAGCTCTTGGAACTCTCGAGTTGCGAGGCGGCTTTGCTTGGGCCGAAAATCTTAAGCCCGCGGCTTTGGAAGACATCCACGATTCCAAGGCTGAGCGGATACTCAGGGCCGACGATGGTGATGTCGATCTTTTGTTTCTCGGCGAAGTCCGCCAATTCCGTAAGTTTATCGACGCCAATGGCGACAAGCTCGGCAACACGAGCGATGCCGGGGTTACCGGGAGCGCAGAAGAGAGTTTGTACTCGCTTCGACTGGCGCAGCTTCCAACACAAGGCATGCTCACGCCCGCCTGATCCAATGACAAGAATC
>JAFLCA010000071.1 GCA_017302875.1 Deltaproteobacteria bacterium | reverse complement strand
GAAGTAAGTCGGGAAGCCCTCCACGCTCAACGCCGCGAGCGCATTTGAATCGACAATAAACCATGGATGCGAATACTCGCGGCCCTTCAGCTCGGCTAGATAGCGCGGCGCGATCTTCTGGATCTCGGGATCCCTTGCTGTTTGAGCGACCAAGGTGAGCGCTTGAATTCCGGGATACTCACTGAGAGTTTCCATTCGAGGCTCGGCCAATATGCAGGGCGGACAGCCGACAAAAGAGGCTTTGATGATCGTAAATTCCGTGCGCGCAAAGAATTTTGCGTCGGCGATTTGGGTGACGACGCCATCCGCATTCAGAAGTGGCAGGTTCGGAAAATGTTGCTCACGAAGAGGATGATCAATCTGCTTTGCCAGAGGAAGCTGATTTGAGCTGATCGCATCCCGAATGCGTGCGACATCGGACTGAGCAACAGTTTCGGCCATCATGACATTCTGCCACGTGCCACCTTCCCCTAGAATCGCAGCGCCCTGCACTCGGCGATATACCGACTCACCTTGCAGGTTCTTATCTTGGGCGGTGACCTTAACATCGAGATCCATTACATAGCGGCCCGGCTCCTTGAAAAAGAAAGGATCGGCGTAGGCTTCAGTGAATACGCTTGCGCCACTCGCCAGAGATGGCCATAGCACAGTTGAGCGGAAGGTATGATCGAAATTGGGGCCTGTGATACGAGGTGTCACTTCAACTTCAGTCTGCCAGTCGGGCGCACTATCTTCGGCTTGCGCGGTGATTGTGAAATTACTGATCGTTACGTCGAGCGCACCGCGCAGCTTGAGCTTTGCTGCCATGCGCGAAAGGTCAAGGATCTCCTGCGCGTGTGGGGTTAAATCTTTGTCAGGCTGTGCGGATTTTAAGATCGCCGACGCCACCTCACGCTGGCGGTCCCAATTCATGTCCGTCAGCAAAAGCTTTAGGGCATCGTACGAACGAGCGTCGTCGCGCCGCCAAAGCTTTACTGCAACCTCTCCCCACTCGGTGCTTTTTCCGACTATCTGAGAGAGGTCTTCTTGGCGAGGTTCCGGACTTGGCGCAACTAAAGCAGCAAGATCGTCAGGAGGTGCCTCCGCCGGCGCACTTCCTGAGGAAAGAACCGAGATCGCTCCTAGCGTTGCGGCAATTCTTGCATGCATCGGCATAAACAATTGAGGCGGTAATTGGGATACGTATACCAATTACCGCCGACTCCTATCTACGAAAACTAGTAATCGATGGTGCACTCCGTCGTCGATCCTTTCGGCCACTTATTCTGACATGCTTTCTGACATCCGGCCCGTTTCTTTTCGCTGCCACCCGGAGCACTCGAACCAAAATTGTCGGTGCAACATAACTGACAAGAAGCCTTGTCCTCGCAGCTTAGGCAGCCCCCGGTTGTTTTTGGCTGTTTACACGTTCCCATTGGATTGTCGTCCAACAAGATGGTTTGCCCAATTAGTCCGTCAAACTCGACAAAGAGTTCAGCAGCTCGAAGATCAGCCTGATTCAATTTCTCGGTGGTGCCGCAGTCGGTGCGATGGGTCGGACCAGTATCAGCAAACGCGACCGAACTAAGCAGAACGGAAAAGGTAAGGACAGCAACGAGCACAAATAAAAAGGCGACTGCAATTGGATGTTTCATAGACCCCCAAAAAGTGTGAATTGAGTCTCAGTCGACCACTTCGACCGAGAGAAAACCCTTGGGCGACAACAGCATGAAAACATCCGCTCGAAAATTTCGTCGCTCGCTCATGGGATAACGAAAGGAGATGGGCATGTCAAAGGGGATTGCGTTGCTCGAGTGTAGCTTCAGAAAAAGTCGATCAATCGTTCCAGCGAGTTGCTCAATTTGTCCAAAAAATTTATTCGAATTGGGTCGCACAGAAGGCAGAAATGAGCGCTCAGAAAGCCATCCATCGTTTGAAGATCAAAGGATCAGACAGAGAAAAAGTCGAGAACGCGCGAGGGCGCGAACTTTAGGTGGCACCAGAGAGAAGCCGCTCGTATTGATCGGTGATGACGTCCCAGGAGTACTTATTCTTGGCACGTTCGCTAGCGGCACTAGAGTAGCGCTTGAGAAGTTCGGGCGAGGCGACGAGAGTTTTGAGCCTGCGAGCAAGATCATCGAAGTCATTGAAGGCATAGTATTCGCCGGCATCGCCCAAGACTTCACGATGCTCGGGAGTGTCGTTGGCAACAACGCAGTTACCATAAGCCATAGCCTCCACCAACGCCGGATGGGTACCACCTACTTCTGTAGCCTGCACGTAGAGCAGGCAGTTACTGCGAAGTTCCCGGTAAGCCTCACGAAATTGGAAACCAGTGAAAATCACGCCCGGCATCGCCGCTTCTCGGAGCTGTCGTTTATAGTCCTCTGCGTAAGGAGCATCCCCGACGACAACAAGAGGTACGGTTACTCCGGACTGTTTATAAGCTTTGATTACACCGAGAGCGTTATTTTCCGGCTCTAGGCGGCTGACATACAAAAGATATTGACCGGAACTTAGATTGAAAGCCCTGAGAGTCTCGCCAGGCGGAAGCGGCTTCGGCTCTGCTCCGTAAGCAATTACTGCGCTATCGCAGCCAAATCGTTCGCGATAGTACGCAGCGATAACTTCCGCATCTGAAACGACTTTGGTAGCAAAGCAAACGGAGGCACGCTCACCTAATTTATACCAAAGACGGCCGAGCGAGTTCCACTTACTGCGCCGCCGTTCAATACCGTCGACATTTATATAGAGAGGAAGTCCACGCAGGCGAACAAGCCAACCAAATGGACTATTTGCGGCATTGCAGAGAAGGACTGTATCAAACTGCTGCGTCCAGAGGTCTAGAAAACTGGTTAAAGCATGCAAAGGAGTCTCGAGATACTTGTGCATGATCGTGGGCGAAGAGCGGAGAGTCACGCCCCGATAAGGAGACTCTAACTTGGGGCGCCTAAAAAAAGGGTGTCGACCGTAGACCGTGACAGCGTGCCCACGCTGCACGAGACGCGTCGAGATCTCCTCGGCAAAAGTCTCAAAACCTCCATAACACGCCGGAATTCCGCGCGTTCCCAAAATTGCCACCCTCATCCGCGCAAGGTACCACCTTTCTCTTACACAAGAAAAGGTACCACCTTCTGATTCCAAGCAACTTTTGCCCTTAAGCTCCGATTCATTCGAAAGCTTACGAGAATCCCTATGACTCGACGATTAAGAAATACCGATCCTTCCTTAACGCACCTTATTACTATGCGTACGAACGAAGCAGCTCTGTGGATGGTTCCTTCACAGAGCGTCAACGAAATTATCGGCGGTATACTTGCCCGCTATCAAGAACTGCTCGGGATAATTATATATTGCTACTCTTTTCAATCGAATCACTATCATTTGATGGCGAGAGCACCTTTCGGAAATCTGGATGAGTTTGAAGAAAACATTAATCGGGAAATTTCCAAACGAATGAACCGACTACGGGGTCGTCGTGGTAAATTTTGGGCAGGAAGATACCACGACCAAATAGTCTTAAACGATTCCGACCAACTGAGCGCATACTTGTATGTAACTGCGAATCCAGTGAAGCATGGGCTTGTTGAACATCCGAATGAGTGGCCCGGACTTTCATCTTATCGTCAGATGCTGTCAGGTGTGTCCCAAACGTACAGCTTCACTCACTATTCAAAGCGCGATTCAAATGGCACTCCAACCAAGAGTTTCCATAAACTCACATTGTCTCCTCTTCCCCAGTTCAACGGGCAGTCGCACGCGGAACAAAAACGCACCATTCTTGAATCTATCAACGCGCAATCGCAAAGATTTCGCGAGCGGCGAGAAAGAGCTTCCCAGGGATTTCTCGGGCGAAAGGCGGTTCTGGATCAACGCCCAGGAAGTATTCCAAAAGAGATTTCCTACAGTTCTCGAAAATCGGCATACACTGTATCCAATGTGCGGTTAAAAGAATTTCGAGAATCAGAACGACTCCGGCATCGCCGATATCATGAGGCTTCACGCCATTTTCGCCTCGGGAATCTTGCCGTAGAATTCCCCAGTTTTTGCTTTCATCCACCCCTTCAAAGAACGCCGCGCAGCGAGCCGTTCCGCCCCCTACCAAAGGTCCGCCAGTAAATCGCGGGATCCGAAGTGTATCTAATAGATTTCTAACCAACGAAGGTTCAGGCACTTAGCGCTGTTGCCGGCAGGATCTGCCACTTCTCGAGGGATGGCAGGTGGGGTCGGCGACGCGGCTTGGAGAGGAAGTTGAGGCGGAGAAGAAAGAACCTGGTACCCAAAAAGTAGTACTAAGGGGCGCTTCCTTTCGTTATAGTACCACCTAGTTTTTCTGACTTGCACGAGGTCTTCCGTGGGTAACTTTCTCAACATCCCCGATCCCTCTCAGTCGAGTCCCTCCGGCGGCACCGGCGGCGATCTCATCGCCTCCCTCACCGATCGCGCCGACGTTTTTCTCTTCAGCTACTCCCCCAAAATCAAATCCCTCATCTCCTGGAGCAACAACGCCGAAAAAATTCTCGGCGTCAAAGACGTCGCCATCTCTCGCGACGGCAACCTCTTCCTTCGCCACGTTCACCCCGACGACCGCTTCCTCCTCCTCACCGATCTCGAGCAGGCTCTCAAGGGCAAAGCTCCCTACCGTGCCACCTATCGCTGGATCCGCCCCGATAACAATGAAGTACGTTGGCTGCACTGCCGCGCTGCCGCCAACCTCAAAGACAACGACCAAATCTTCGACGGTATCATCATCGACCTCTCCTCAGAATTTACAGGCTCCGTTGGCAAAATTGCCGGCCCCGACTCCGTCGCCACCATCCTGGCCGCCTTCCCCACCATGGTCTTCACCGTCGACAGCGATTTGCGCCTCCTTCGCATTAATCGCCCACGAGAAAATTTCCCCTTCAACTTCGGCGATAGCGCCTTCCGTGCCGAGGCTTTCCGCATTGGCCGGCCCATCCTGGCCTGCTTTAGTGACGCCGAAATGCGCAGCCACTACGAAAAGGTTTCTCGCGACATCCTCGACGGCCGCTCTACCTACTACCGCACGCGCATCACCGTCGGTGAAACAGTCTACAATCTCGAAGTCACCCCGCTCAGCGAACTCGACGCTATCGCCGGTCTCCTTTTCATAGTCGCCGACATTACCGAAATTGTCGCTCTCGAACGCCAACTGGCCGATCTCCAGAAAACAGAAGGCCTGCGCTTACTCGCCGCCGGTGTGGCGCATAACTTCAACAACGCGCTCCAAAGCATTATTGGCCAAGCTGCCGCCATGAAAAGCCATCCCGATAAAACCTCCCTTGTCGAGCAGGCTAGCCAGGCCATCATCGATATCGTGGGCCGAGCCTCCGATCTTACCCGACAGCTCTTTGTCTTCGATGACCCGACCTCGAAAGCGCTTGTTCCTGTCGACCTTAATCTCTCGATCATGGCGGCAGTTAACCGAATTGAGGACTTGTTCTCGTCCGGCTTGAAAGTAGCCGTTGCCTTTGGTAGTCCCGCTCCTGTTCTCGCTCGTCAGGAGCCGCTCTCCCACGCCGTCGAAGCAATTCTGAGAAACGCTCGAGAATCTCTGTCGCAAGGCGGAAGCCTTTCTATTAAGACGTACCAGGTTCTTCTGCGCGATCGGGAGGTCGAGAACCTCAGCGCTGGCGCCTACGCAAAGCTCAGCATTAGTGACTCCGGTCAAGGCATGCGAGCTGAAGCTCGCATGCGCTGCTTCGAACCATTTTTCACTACGAAAGAGCGCGATCCAGCGACAGGGCTAAGCCTGAAAGGCGAAGGCTTAGGTCTTTCAAGCGCACTTAATACCATTCGCGAGTTCAAGGGCGGAATCACTATTGAAAGCCAGGCCGGCGCAGGCACCTGCGTTTCAATTTATCTTCCCATACAGACTTCCACGCAGCAGTCAGCCCCCGCCTCGGAAACTCTATTGGCGACCCCCACGGCACCGGTGGACATTCTGCTCGTTGACGACGATGTGATGGTACTGCGAACTGTCGAAGCAATTCTTACTGAGGTTGGCTATCGCTGCGCAGTAGCTGAGGACTACACACGCGCCCTCAAAGTCATCAAGGAACAGGGCAAGAACCTTCACCTCATCCTGCTCGATGCTGTTATGCCGGGAATGGACGGCGCGACGCTGTTACGTCAAATTCGTAAACTAAACTATGAAGTGAAAGTTATCGGCTTTAGTGGAGCACCGCCCGAACATACGCAGGCGCTTCTCGATGCAGGAGCGTTGCAAATTCTGCGCAAGCCGGTTAATCCGCAGCTTCTCAAAGAAACAGTGCAGCAATTACTAGACACCAAACAGGCAGCCTAACGCTCCGCGCTTTTTCTGCGAACGATGGCGTACCCTTCACCATTCTTGGTTCGCTCACGTTCTATCACTACTTCGAATTCCTCGTCGCCGAGTTGCTCCGCAAGGGAACGTTGAACAACTTTTTTATCACAAACCTTACAGCGGATTCGACCAAGCGGGAAACCAACTACATATAATTCAGATAAATTCTCACCCAGCATTAAATTCTTAACCCGCTGAGCCAATTCATTTTCAGAATAACTTTCGAAATACACCTGTGGCGCAACAAATAGACGGCTTCGCCCTTCCTCCGTGAGAACCTCATACTCCGTGGCGATTTCACCTCGACTGCGAAGTTGCAAGTGCGCGTCGCGATTCTGTCCGTATAACGTGAACGCAGTCCAGGTCCCAATGAAGATCGGCTTTCCTTCTCGTAAAACGGAACTAGTTTTGCTAAACGGGACCAACTTTCCGAACTCCGAGTCGTCGAGAGGTGTAGTCATGAGGCGAGCTATGGAAGCCCCCACCAACGCGACAAAGATCAAATTCTTTGTCGGCGCACGCAGCGGAAGAGAATCAAGCAGCGCCACGATCGCGACAAGACCGAACGAGAAAACAAAGAACTGCTGCCGCAACTCGCCGCCAAACGGATACTTTGCCAGCAAACCCAATGCCAGTAGCACAAGAAAGCTGCAAGGCAGAAGCAGATAAACAGCGGCTCTGCATGCTCCAGTTCGAGAACTCGATTGAACAGCCGTACGCACGCCAGCTGCCACCATCAGACCGAGCAGCGCAAACAACACAAGGATGGAAATGGCATCACTCCCCGCGGAAGGAAAGAACAAACTATATTCCGCAGCACTATTCCGAGTCACATATGTAGAGATAGGCTCAGCGCCCGAATATACGAAGGAGCGCAAGTATCGGTACGGCGTTAGCTGCAGAGGGTCTCTCGTTGCCAGCAAACTCTTCGAGGCGAACAAAGATCCTTGCGCTGAAAGCGCAAGGTAAACCAAGAACAGCAAAGCAAAGAGCGGCGCAGCGAAAAAACGTACGACCCCAGCAGAGAACGGCAGACAAGCTTGTCGGAGATCTCCACGGACGGATCGATCTAGCACAGCAAGTATAATCAACATGAGGAACAAAGCACAGGCGTATAGCCCGGCCGAATAGTGGCTAAAGAGCGCGGCGCACAAAAAGCCGAAAAAGAAGAATGAAGCACTCCGCGACAAGAAACGAGAACGCAATAGCCTCAAAAAGAAAAAGAAGCTAAGCGACATGCAACAGTTAGCCAACGCGTACGGGCGAACGATAACTGAAATCGCAATATGAACTTGCGAGAAAGCACACAGCAACATCCCGGCATACTCAGCCGATTTGCTGACTCCAAGTTCACGCAGAATTTTACCAACCAACAGAACCGAGACTACTCCGCAGATGACTGAAACGAGCGGATCGAAGATCTGCGCCGAGCCGAGCAACCCGACAAAATGCAAGAGGAAGTAGAAGGCTGGAGGATGTGAAGTCGCCGCAACCGCTTTGAACAGATCTCCCCACAGCGACTGACGAGCCACGAAGATGTCCCAGGCTTCATCAAAACCGATGTCACGCGAACTGGAAAACCAGAATCGTATGGAGAAGGCTGCCAGCGCGACGGCGACATACACCCAACGGCTGCAGGCACTCGAATCAGGTAAAGAGGATTCTATCTTCGAAGAGCCAGACACGGCACGACGCCCCAAGCGTTAGACCAATACAAGCAAACCGCCCCATACTAGCTCAGGAAACCTTAAACGCCTAGCCGAATACATAGGAATTTTAAAGGGTTACACTCAGCGCCCGCTATGCTACTCCACCGCTCGCGGTCGCTATAACATACGTGTAAGTTAATGGTGCAAGCTTATGATATTATTTGCCTAGTTCGATCCCGCGATCGAGCTTGAGCAGGTTGTGCTTGCATTACATGGTCAGGGTGGATGATCCGCTCTTTTAGATGGTAATTTGATCCATGCTACGGTTTTTAGAAGAAGTAGCTCTCAATCTTGTAGGCTGGTTTTATACCCTGCCATACCTGTGGGGCCTTATCCTGTTCGGAGCCCCGGGCATCGCCCTTCTCGTTCTCCAATTCATACGTCGCAAAGAAACCATCGTTCCCGGTGTAGCAGGTTTGCTGCTAACTATCGCCGCGGTTCTGCACGCCATCAATCCACAGCACGTGGTGTACAGTATCGAATCCTTTTTGACCTACTTGAACACCCCGCACGTCACGTCGACTCCGATTCCGTTTCTGGAACCCCTGTTCGCGATTTTCGTAGCTCCGCTGCAGACTCGTCTCATCTTCGAGGAAGTCTTGTTCGTGACGCTGTGTACGTATTTTGCTTTCGTTGCCTACCATAGTTTCAATGCCTACAAACTCTCCGGAAAAGTCTTTGGAGATCTGTCACTCAATTTCAGCCAGGATGCTCGACGCCCGCTTCGCTCTGAAAGTAACGAACTCGGCTCCGGCGACTTGGCGAATGCGGAACAAATCTCGCGCTGGACCAAAAGCAGCGGAAAGTCCGATACCGCGCTGGCAGTGACCGATCTACGCGGTAGCGAAGGGACGATATTCAAGAATGGCCGCCTCGTAATTCCACGCGAAGAGCGAAATCGTCATGTGCTTGCCATCGCGAAAACCGGTAGCGGTAAAACGACCAAGTTGATTTTGCCGATTCTCTACAATGACTGCATGTGCCCGGAACGCTCGACGATCGTTATCGATTCGAAGCCGGAAATGTGGAAAAAGCTTGCCGCCATGACGCGCAAGTACAACCCCAATAAGAACATCGTCCTCTTCAACCCGCTGGACGTAGCACGCAGCTTAAGCTGGAACATCTTGTCGAAGATCGAAGATGATACTGATGCGAAGCTAATCGCTAACACGATTATCATGGCAACCGACCAGCCGCAGGCAAAGTCGGACAGCCCGTTCTTCCGTAACAACGCCTTGGCCATCCTCAACGCCATTATGGCGGGGTTGCTGCACGACCCGAAGGAAACGCTATCCATGCCGCGTATTCACGAGCTCGTTCAAGGCGGTATGAAACCGCTCTGTAACTGGCTCGAGGAGCACCCTCACGCGCTGCGTAACACCAGAACGTTCATCGAATTGGCGCGTTCAGGATCTCAAAACGCTGACACCATCATGTCAGAGTTGAGTATGCGTTTGAGCGCGTGGGACTTAAAGGCTATTCGCTCGACTACCTCCGAGAGCGAATTGGATATCGAAGAACTTATCTCCAAACCAACCCTCTTCATCATCGAACTTCGCGAATCCGAGTTGGAAATGTTGCGTCCGATGGCAAACGTCATCGTGGTCGAACTGTTACGCTTCCTTACGAAACGCGCAGAACAGTGCCCTGGGGTAACGCTGCCGCGTCCTGTTTCCCTGGTAATCGACGAGTTCGCGTCGGCGCTCGGCCGCTTGCCCGATATTCACGTAAAACTGAACACCTTACGTTCGCGTAACGTCAGCATCGTCGCCGCAATTCAATCCATCGCCCAGGTTAAAGCCAATTACGGTGACGACGCAGACTCCGTACTGGCGGGTTTCAGCACTAAGATCTTCATGCCTGCCCTCGACCTCCAGGATGCCGAGTGGGCCTCGAAAGAAACTGGTCAAATGACCATCCGCTTCAAGACTGCCTCCGAAGGCAGCAATAAGAAGATGGTCGAATGGTTCGCCAGCAAAAACGACAGCACACAAGAACAAGTTCAACAGCGTGCCGTGCTTACGCCCGATGAAATCGGACGCCCCGCAGACAATATCAGTACGTTTTTCATGCCGAATACTCCGGTGTTCCAGGGCCATCTGGTGCCCTTCTTCCATATTCCGGAAATGCTCAAGCGGCTTACGGAATTCGATTCTGAAGAACTACAGCTAAAGCTGCGCGCAGCACCAATTCATTTCGAAGAAAAGATGCCCGAACCACTAGCGCCTGCCGCTGCGGCCGGAGGCGCAGCGGGTGCCGCAGGTGCGGCCGCTCCGGGCGCATTGCCAGCGGGCATTTCCAACACCAAAGGCTGGACCGATCAACAAGTTTTGGACAAACTCACCGAAACAAAGAAAAAGCTGGACTGGGACAATACGACCGGTAGCGCCCGCAAATGGTGGGAAGCTTTTGAAAATGAGAACAAGCATCGCATGGCATTGGTGTTGCGATTGGCCGAGGAGCTCTCCAATCGCAAAGCCACCATCACCGAATTCTTCTTGGCTTACGTCTACAGCAACACCGACAACATCCAGGCTAACCTGTGTTACCTCGACTATACGCGCTTGAAGAAAGAGGAAGAAAAGAAGAAACGCGAAGCAGCGCAGAAGGCAAAAGAAGGCCAGACCGGAGCCGCACCCTCAACTGCGGCAGCCCCTGCAGCCGCCAGCGCAAGTACAGCCAGCACGCCCGCAGCTAGCGATTCCAAGAAACAAGTGGCCGCCTAAGCCCCGCTCGGCGCCCTCGTCATTTCAGGCACTTACCTCAGCGGTTTGACAGAATCCGCACATTGCGAGGGATTTTTAGCGCCAGAACATTAAACAAATCCCGCATCTGCCGTTGAGCACTATAGGGAACAACGGATGTTCCTATTCAGGCAGTACAGAAGGATTTGTAAACATGCCGCTCTCGTTAGTATCAAACGTCGCATCTATCAAGGCACAGGGGCAGCTCAATCGCACCACGCAGGCGCTTGGGAAGACGTTTGAACGCCTTTCTTCAGGCTTACGCATCAATTCAGCTAGCGACGACCCAGCCGGGCTAATGATGGCCGACTCTCTTCGCGCTGACGCTAAGCTGGCCAGCGTAGCAGTTCGCAATGCCAACGATGGTATTTCAATGGCAGCAATCGCCGACGCTGCATTACAGAATATCGGCGAGATACTCCAGCGCATGTCGGAACTCGCCACGCAAAGCTCGAACGGTACGTTCACCAACGTGCAGCGCTCAGCTCTTTCCTCCGAATTCATCGCTCTCGGTTCAGAAATTGACCGAATTGCTAAAACGACCACGTTCAATAACATTAATCTGCTATCAACCAGCAGCAACGTCGCGATTCAAGTAGGATTGCGTGGTTCCGCCAATGACCTCATCACTATCGGATCGGTTGTCGGGACACTCCAGGCCCTCGGCATCGGAAACGCGAGCGGCGCGCTGACTTTCTCGATTTCGGATTCTACCGCGAACTTGGCTGCAGCTGCGGCTGCTAGCGCGAGCAGTATGCTCACGAACGCAATTAATACGGTGGGAAGTTTACGCGGAACTCTTGGCGCCGCAGAAAGCCGGCTTAGCACGGCCGTAAACTATTTGACGGTGGCTCGTGAGAACTTTGTCGCCGCCGAATCCCGAATTCGTGACGTCGATGTGGCCCAAGAGGTAGCACAGATGGTTCGTCTCCAGATCCTCCAACAATCCGGCGCAGCCATCGTGGCACAGGCGAATCAGCAGCCCTCCGTGGTGCTAAGCCTGCTCAAGTAAGGCATATTTTTCCCGGCAAAGGCTGCCGAAAACTTGCCCGAGAGCAAATCAGACGGAAAATAACCATGTAATTTCAGTGCGTTACGAGTGCGAGCGGCTGGCCTATAGCTTGCACTCTAATTCCCCGGACAGAAGTGTTCCTTGTGAACGCTTAGCTTGGGAATGGTAACAGCATGCCTACTATTAACTTTTCCGGTCTGGCTTCAGGTATCGACACCGAGGCGCTTATCAAGGCGACCTCCGACGCAGCGCGCGCGCAGCGAGTGCTACCGAGCCAGAAGAAGATCCAAGATTTCGACGATACAAATACCGCGCTCACAGACTTAAAAACAAAGCTGCTGGCCCTTCAGACCAAGACAAATCCATTCAAAACTTCCTTGAATGGACCACTGACCAAAGGTGCTTCGTCATCCGACGAAACTATCCTCACGGCAACAGCTTCTAACAGCGCGAGCAACGGCACCTACACACTTCGAGTTTCGAATCTTGCTTCGAGCGGCAGTTATTCGGCAGACGATCGCTTCACCGATCCGGCCGTCGCCATGGCCCCTTCTCTCGCCGCGCCAGGCAGTATCACGGTAACAATCGGAACAGAAACTCCTATTGTAGTGCCCGTTACGGCGACTACCACACTGAACGACATCGTCACCGCGATAAACGACGGTACCACCAAAGGAACCGCCAGCATCGTCAATACAGGACAGACGCCCCCCTACGCGCTCGTGGTAAAATCCAATAGCACTGGTGTCACCGAAGGCACCGTTTCGTTTGCTGCTAGCACCGAACTAACCACCAACGTTCCGCCGTTATTTGCAAGCGGAACGACCGTGGCTGGAGAAGACGCGGCTTTCACGATTACCGGCATCGCGGGCTCAATTTCCAGCGCCACCAACTCCGTCACAGGCGTTATTCCAGGCGTAACGCTCAATCTCGTCTCTGAAGCACCAACAACAGACGTAACCATTACCATTGCGGACGACAAGGCGGCGACGACTTCGAAGGTGCAGGATTTCGTCAGCGCCTATAACGACATCATCACCTATCTCGCCGAGCAGAATAAAATTACCCGGGAAGAGAGAGGAGCTTCGATCACCAACACCTTCGGGCCACTGGCATCTTCAAGAATCGACGAGAATGCCATCATCTCCCTGCGCAATGCGATGTCACAATCGACCTACACCGAAGGTGAGTATGTGCGCATCATTGCGGACCTTGGTATCAGCACTGAACGCGACGGAACCCTAAAGTTCGACAGCGCAAAATTCCAAGAAAATCTGGCAAAAGAACCAGACTCCGTGAACCAGGTGCTCAAGAACTTCGGCGACTTGGTCGCTGCGGCTAACGGCGTGATCGATCAGCAAACACGCCTTGGTGGCGTGATTGCCAATGCAATTACGAGTAACAAGGCGCAGATCACCGACTTAAACGACCGCATTGCGCGTGCAGAGGCCAATATTTCGAAGCAAGAATCGGACATGCGCGCGCGCTTCTCGCGCCTAGAGTCGATTACGTCCCAGATGCAGAGCCAACAGGCTCAATTGACCTCCGCGCTGGCTGGTCTCGGCAACTAGCAAATCATAACACACTGATATCTCTACGCTTCTCTTGAATTATTTCAAGAGGGCACCGCTTTGCGCCGATAGTTCTAGTGAACAAGGATTGTTTGTTGTTCACAAGGAAGTAGAGCTATGTCGTCCCTCATAAGCTTCAGCGGACTCGCCTCCGGCATCGACTCAAGTGCCCTGATCAAGGCTACCCTCGATCAATCTCGCGCAGCGCGTATTACCCCTCTTCAAAATCGAATCGCGACGCTTCAAGACACGAATGATTCATTCAGCAAGCTCAAAGAACTGCTCTCTAAACTAAACACTGCGGCTTCAAAGTTCAGAACGGTCAGCGGCGGCGCACTCGCCAAGAGCGCTGCATCCAGTGATGAAACAATCGCAACCGCCAGCGCCAATGGCTCCGCAGTGAACGGTTCGTACTCCATCAACGTGACACAGCTGGCCCGCAGCGCCAACTTCTCTTTCAACGATCGCTTTGCCAGTTCCAGCTCAACGATAAACTCGGCAATTAACGACGGAGCACTGGCAGCAGATCGAACAGTGCAAGTTGAGGTAGGTACGGGGAGTAACCAGGAATCCATTTCGATAGAGCTTACCAGCACCACCACCATCAGCGACTTCGTCGAACAGTTCAACGCACAAAGCACGAAAGCAACCGCCTCGGTTGTGAACGTGGGCACAAGCTCAAGCCCCAGCTATGCAATAAGCATCGCTTCGAACAATCAAGGCGTAGATTTGGGAAATCTCTCGGTAAGCGCCGGAAGCGAGATTCAATCTGCCGGTAGCGGGGCCTTTACCGCATCGACTATAACCCAAGCGCAGAACGCGGAATTCACACTCTCCGGTGTTTCAGGAACCATTTCCAAATCCACCAATAGCGTCAGCGATCTGCTGCCTGGGGTGACCTTCAATCTACAGGGAACGGGAAGCGCCACTATCAGCATAGCTGATGACAGCGCAGCGACCGCATCAAAACTACAGGGTTTCGTCGATGCATATAACGAGATCGTATCGTACATTGCGCAGAACGATAGCATTACCCGAGACGAGAGTGGCAAAGATGCAAAATTAGTATTTGGATCCTTGAGTGGAACCTCCCTGGACGAAGGACTACAATCTGCCTTGCGTGGAGCTTTTAGCGCTGCCAGCACCTCCGGAAACATCGTAAACACGCTGGCTGATCTGGGTATCTCCACTCAGCGCGATGGCACCTTAAAATTCGACAGCACCGCGTTTACTTCCGCTCTTTCAAGTGACCCTGAAGGCGTGCGCAGCATTACTTCAAATCTTGGTGAAGGCTTGTCTTCGGTCGACGGCACTATAGCTCAGTACACACGCTTTAATGGCCTGATCGACACTGCCTCGAAGTCGGGCAGCGATGAGATTTCACGACTGAATGAGCGCATCGGCACCATCGAGGCGGCATTGCTCAAGGAGCAGGAATCCCTCACTGCCCGCTTTGCTCGACTTGAATCGCTGGTGGGAAAACTGAGCTCGCAACAAGCCAGCCTCGCGCAAATCCTACCGCAATAAGCCGCCTTCCAACGTTCATGCGGACAGCGGCCTGACGTAGCTCTCTCGACTATTTAAGAATATGGTTCTGGTTTTCTTGGGCTACGTGCGTAACCGGGGAACGCTTTGAAGGCGTGAAAGTATCAAGCGTCGTTTTTACACTGCCGATAAAGACGCTGCTTACAATCTGCAGCACTTCGCGCTTGGAATCCGCCGTTACATAAATCTTGGCTTCTCGCAGTTTCTTATTGGGCTGGTTCGTATCCGCTGACCGAACGCCGGGAACGATTACCCACACCGGACGCTCTACGCCGTTCACCTTCATGTTTACTTTGTCTTTCGCGGTCAAAGAAATGATGTAACGGGTCTTGCCGTTGAAGGTATCGAATTCACGGGTATCGCCGACTTTCCAGTCAAGGCTACGGGCCAGGAACGAAGCAGAAAACGGATCCAGAGTGAAATTGTCGGTATTGAGAGTCTGCACCACGGTGTCTTTGCCATTCTTAGATCGAACGGTCTCAATATCCCCATTATCACGAAACGAGATCTGGGTAGAGCGCTTGGTCGAGTTCTCACGCTGATCGATGATGGTTTTGATCGGAGAATAGTCTATTGCAGAGATCAAACTCTCGGCGCGATAGCGTAGAGTGTATAGCAGATCAACGCCGCTGTAGGTTCGTGCATCCGCAACGATGCGATAGTGCAAGCCTTCCTGTTCTACGCTGATAGACGCTTCTGCTGCGGGAATACCTTCCCAACTAACAGTGTAGTCATACTTGCCAAGGGGAGGAGCAAAATCACTCGCTTCGGGGTGATATACAGGGGTAGTAACTTTTGCTACTGGGGCTGTGGTCGTATCGCCTTGGTCGGCGAAGCCAAGCGACCCGACGGCCATCATCGACAGCGCGATCAATCCTGAAAGAACGAGACGCGAAGTTTTCATGATAATTTGAAAGTAGCCACTAAAACTTATGCTGACTAGCAGGTATCTACTTATTTAACCGGGCCTACTGCCCACGACTGCGGATATAACGCAGTAAAACCTGACCTGGCTCTCAAACCTTACGAAAGTTAGAGGAGAGGGAGAGCCGTAGCGATTATAGAAATATCCACGGATTATACAACTGCGCACCCCCAGGTCGCAGTTTTTTCCCTTTGCAATACCTTGAAAACGCAACACTTTCTCCCGTAAGCTAGGGCCTGAAAAAAAATTATTGCAACAACCTTCGTTTCAAAATGACTAGTCATTCTTGCGTCTTATGACGGAAAGCTGCCTGCCGAGCCGAAATCTGGAGAGTGAAGCTCCCGGGCTCTACGCCTCCCTACAGCGAATCGCCCCGCAGAGCATGGCAGCCTTTACTACTGCATTTGAAATTTCGTCCCTCAATGGTGGCTTAATTGAGGGTACCTCCAGAAGATCTCCCGGCACCTCATTCAATCCTCAACCGGCCCGCATTTGTCACATCCTTCTTAAGGAATGCGACGAGCGGCGAACGGAGGTCCTAGTCGCGGCGTTGCTCGTTCCGAGTAACGCCAGCTTGCCTCTTCCGATATCACTGGCTGCCGCCAGCGAAATACTGGGAGCCGCTCGAGCTTTCCTTCGCAAGCACGAACCAAGCTCTGCGGAGGGAGAACGCGTCGCCCTCGCACATCATCTGGACATCTTGCGACATCTCCATCTGACCGAGTCGAGCAGAGAAGAGAGTTCGGCGCTCTTCAACGGTTCACAGAATCTACTTGCTGCCTGCACACACCGCGCGGAGAACGAACGTCTCGTGGTACTGATACAAACGTGGCTTGAACGCGCTGTAGCACGGGGACTCGTCGCATGAAAAAGCTTCTGGCGTGGGTTACCTTGCTGCCGTTCCTTGTGCTAACGATCTTGACGTTGTGTATTTGGGACGTGCTCTTGAAGGTGCTATTCCCACTACATCGAGGCATCCATAAGGCCGTACTCGATACCGGCATCCACTTACTACTCATTCATCTCCGGGTGGTGGGAACCCGCATCAGCGTTGAGTTTAAACATCCGCTCCCTGTCGATCGGCCGCTCATTGTCGTCTCGAACCATCAGAGTGTTTACGATATCCCGCTCTTAATGTGGTATCTGCGACAACACAGCCCCGTCTTCGTGGCAAAACGTGAACTGGGAAAATGGATCCCCAGCGTCTCTTGCACGCTGCGTTCAAACGGCTCCGTGTTGATCGATAGAAAGGACCCGGCGCAAGCTATTCCTGCCATCCGATTAATGGGTGCCGAAATTGCACGGCGGAAAATAGCCGCCTGCATATTTCCGGAGGGCACCCGCGCTCGAGAAGGAAATATAAAAAAATTCAAAGCCTCTGGAGTGGCGGCGCTCTTAGAATCCGCGCCGGGGGCCCTGATCGTCCCCGCTGCGATTAGCGGCTCATGGCGGCTCTTTGCCCATTCGTTGCTGCCCATCCCCTTCGGCACACGCGTGTACCTAGACGTCCTTGACCCGATTGAGCCGGGCAATATACCGGCTGCCGAACTTATTTCGACGGTGGAAACTAAAATTCGCGCCAGCGTGGCCGCCCGCAGTTGAAAAAACTGTCTGAGCTTGCTAGTTTGCCTACTCACCTTACGCCGGAGTGGCGGAACTGGTAGACGCGCCGGATTCAAAATCCGGTATGGGCAACCGTGTGTGGGTTCAATTCCCTCCTCCGGCATTTTCATTCTTTGACTCCCCCTTGCCTCTAATTTCGAGGGAACTGATGAAACGTATTGCAGCCACTCTTCTGTGCCTCTCCTTGTGCGGCTGCTTTCAAGTTTTCACGCTCGAACCGACTCCTGCACCGACAGACTTTCGCGTAGTTTCGGTGGAACTGTTCCTGGCACGCAGCAATTTAAATGATGTCGATTTTGAACAGTTCAAAGTAGATGGGCAAAAACTTTTCGTTGAGTGCGGAAAGATCATGCGCGGTCGCTATATCCCCCAGCAGCAACAGGTCTTCTCTGTTACTCCCGCGGAATTGGAGACACTCAAGCAGAACACGTGGGACGTGACGCGCTTTAAAGACAACAGCTACGATAAGCCGGGTGATAACAGCAGCATGATAGATCCCGGGCAGGCATATTTCTCGATCAACCTGGCCTCCGAATCTTTTCAAATCAAGACTTCGCTAGACGCAGTGAGCTCCAAGACTTCGCTTGGCGATACAGAGCTATATGCTTTGGCTTCCAATTTGCGAGCGCTCGCGGGCGGCACGCTGTGCACCCTGCAATCTTTCTACGGCATCCGTTAAGGCCGATCACGAAGAAAGATATACAGATCTGAAACCGGAAAGTTCGGATCCAGATTCTTCATGCCATACGTGACGTCCGACGGCGTAGCTTCCGTAAACTGGTACTGATAAATCCGCTCCAGGCGCGCGATCTTGTCAAATAGGAACGGCCAGACTTGCTCTCCGTATGCCAACTGGCTGTTAACTCCTTGTGCCCCGGACTCTGTCACCCACACTGCGACGTTCAGCCCATTGAGAAAGTCCTTTACGCCACGCTCGAGGTTCTCAAATTGCTTGCCGTAGTAATGAATGGCCCAGCGATCCGTAAAGGCCTGTGCGCCGGCATCTCGCATCGCGCGGTTATAGTCGAGAGTCTC
>JAFLCA010000070.1 GCA_017302875.1 Deltaproteobacteria bacterium | reverse complement strand
CTTCTCTTTCACCCGGACCGAAACCCCGGAAAAAAAGAGGCCGAGGAGAAGTTCAAGGAAGCGACTCACGCATATTCCATTCTAAGTGATGCTGAGAATCGGCAGCGCTATGACCAGTTCGGTCATGCGGCGTTTGATCATCGTGGCGGAGGCTTCAACGGCTTCGCTGGCGATTTCTCCGGTTTTGAAGATATTTTCGGCGACATTTTTAGTTCGTTCTTTGGCGGTGCTGCCGGTGGAGCGGCAAGTTCGAGGCGCAGTCGCGGGCGAGCCGGACGGGACCTGAAGTACGATTTAGAAATCACCTTTGAGGAAGCGGTATTTGGCGCTGAGAAGGAAATCAAAATCGACCGTCGCATTATGTGCGACAGCTGTGATGGTACCGGTGCGGCGCGCGGATCAAAGCCCGAAACTTGCGGACAATGCGGGGGTGCTGGACAGGTCCGCATTCAGCAGGGCTTCTTCACCATTAGCAGAACATGCCCCGGTTGCGGCGGTAACGGCCAGAGCATTAAGAATCCCTGCGGCATGTGTCAGGCCACGGGGCTTCGTACGGCAGCCACTAAAGTCAGTGTTAAGATCCCTGCCGGCATTGATCACGGCCAGCGTCTGAAGCTGCGCGGCGAGGGCGAGGCTGGAACCGGCGGTGGCCCTTCCGGTGATCTCTACGTGCAAATTTCAGTTCAAGAGCACGCCGTTTTTGAACGCCACGAGAGCGAGCTTCTATGTGAAGTTCCGATTTCATACGCAACTGCCGTGCTGGGTGCCGAGATCGATGTGCCCACGCTTGAAGGCCTGACCAAGATGAAGGTGCCGGCTGGTACAGCTTCTGGCAAAGTGTTCCGCCTTCGAAACAAGGGGATTCAGGTGCTTGGAACAAATCGTCGCGGCGATCAGCACGTAAAAGTGTACGTGAAGGTTCCCAAGAAAATTTCCGATAAGCAGCGCGCGGCACTAGAAAAGCTGGCTGAGTTCGATAAAGAAAACTTGCAGCCGGAGTCGAAGGGGTTCTTCGATAAAGTGAAAGATATGTTTAGTTAGTGCGTCCGCTGCTCTGATTGGGATTCTTGATTTTGAACCCTCCACTGTCGTCCGGAGTTACCCAAAGATTTTCAATGTGAATCGACGGTGTCGGCTGTGCAGCGCTTGGTTGCTGCGGAGCGGCTTGTTGTTGTTGAGTCGAATTACTTGTCGCTGAAACAATTGCTTGCAGCGATTTAAATGACAGAAGTGCAATGCCGTACCAGGTGGTAAGTAGATAAAGTCCTAATTCAACGTTCCCCACGCGTGACAGAACCATTCGGTGACCATGGCATTTTACGTATATCGTAAGCAGTACGGCGACGAGAGCGAGAGCGATACTGAGAAATTCAAGTGCACGCGGCCGAACGATTTGCGATGAGTATGCAACGGCGGCGCGCCCATCGAACTGTCCGACTATGGCGATGAGTGGGGAGAGAATAATCGGCAATGACTTCCACAGGGTCATGATGCAAACGCCGGCAAGGCCGAGCGTGTAGAGTCGAGTAATGATCGCATTGTCCTGAACGCGCACAAACGCGATATATATGAGGATCATTACAGCGAGCGGTATTAAATTTCTAACTTCTGTACGCAGGGCAAGCCCAAGCGCGCGCTGGCTAGATTGGATGCTGGAAAACGTCTTCTGCAAAAGGTCAGAGGTGAACAATGTGCCGTGAACCCAAAGAATTCGAATGGGTAACGCTGCCGCAGTGAGAAAAATTGGAATACTAAAGACCCACAGAAGAAACGTGCTGCCCAAAGATATACGGGAAATCGTCACAAAGCTCAGTCCGCTTTTTTTCTGCGTTTGAAGCAGTATTGAATTCCATTCTTGGGTCAGGTGCGAGAGCGCCCAGATGGTGAGCAGGGAGATTCCCAGCGTATAGGTAAGTAGATAGAGGTGAGATTTCTTTAGTGCGACGAATGGTAAGCTGAGATCGTCGAGCACGCGCTGGAGTCCAAAGCGCGCGCGACGAGCGGCAGCTGAGTTCTTCCACATGGTGCTGATCGAGTCCACGATATTCTCCCTTGGCCCCGTAATGGGGGCTCAAAAAGGTACCAGCTTGTTATGCGGAAAAGGCTGACCCAGGTGTCTTAGTATTGCCCGCTTAACCAATTGAAAGATTTAGCATTTTTGCCGCCAGCGCTGTAGCGTGGCGAGCGCTGGGCAAAATCGCTAACGGTGCTGCCGGTCTCTAGAGCAGGTTGGTTCCTGGAGCGACTGATTGAATGAAGTTCAAGTTTGAGGCTGACGTAACGTTCGTGTAGAGCGACAAGTCTCCGATTCCACAGTCTTCCGAGCCTGACGAAACGATCCCCACAATTCCGGACTGAGTTCTTCCATCTTTTTGAATTGATATCAAACCCGGGCCGCCTGAGTCTCCGTTACAGCTATTGCTCCCCTCGCCGGTATATTCGGACTCAACGTACTGCGTATTTACCGCCGACACCCTAGTCTGCCCGCTGCGTAAAGTTTCCAAGTTTCCATTTTCATCGAGGCCGTATCCAAAGATCGACATGACGTCATTTTCAACTACTGGAACACTTACGAGGATGGGCAACGTGGGGATATTGAGAGAACGAGCCAATCGAACCACGGCTACATCGAATATCGCTTGTCCACCACCATCGATAATCTGTGCTTGAGGATGCACCTGCGCAACGCCTGTAATCGATGCACCGTTCGCGATGATCGTGGTGCGAGTGACAGTTTTTCCGAGGAAGCAATGTGCCGCTGTTAAAACATCCGTCGGAGTTATAAGGCTACCAGAGCAAAGGAAAGGGAATCTGCTATCGGCAGTTTGCACAATTACTTCAACGACCGGGGAATTTTGCGTAGAGCAAGCAGTCCCGTTAATAATACGCAGTGACGGCTGATCGCTGGGCAGTGCTGCGCTTCGGGTGCTCAAGCCGATAACTGAGCAAGCGTTGGTGCTGAGAGGCGGTTCTCCGCCACCGCCATTATCATTTGAGTCGCTATCGCCGCCTCCCGAGCAAGAGGCCGTTGTCAGAGCAAGGAGGCAGAGCAGTACTAACTTCGATCTCATAGAACTTCCTTCAAAGCGTTCGCGAATGTGTCGCCCTCGGCAGCCTAGCCGAGACTAAACCGTCCTGCTAGTGTTGCCGCGGATGTTTTACGGCAGTCTGCTGGCAGTTAAGGCACTGAATTTAAAATAATCTTCAGCAAAACTTTGCTCATCCTATTAGCGAGTCCGTATGTTAGATGTACTCCGACTAACCGGCGCCTTAAGAATTCGTAACTATCTATGATTATTCGTCTTTGCAGCAAAAAGCGAAAGCCCACGTCAAATAGGGCAATCCCATCAAAACGTCGTTACCGGGCCTTGTTTGTTTCTGTACTCAGTTTAGCCCTGATTTTAATTGGCCCTGGCTGTTCCACTGAGAAAGCTGACCCTAGTTATGAAAATGGGAGGCTCGCCTTTCCGGTACATAAGGGGAAGTCTTTGCAGAAACCCGAGGTGGTGCGTTTCATGCCTTGGGAGATCTGGCCGCTGGGAACGGACTTGGCTGGCCAACCGTTTAAGAGTCCTCTGATATCGGAAGGAGACAAAGAGCTTCGCGCGGGACGACGGGAGCAGGCGCTTGAAAAATATCTGCAGGCGCAGAGCGGGCCCTTAAGCGGCGCTGAGGCTGAAGCTCTCGTGATGCGAATTGCAAGCACTGAACTCGCCCTCGATCAACCAAACAAAAGTCTTACGACACTCAGCAACTATTTTAGAACCAGTGGCAAGGTTGTCGATGATGTCGATGCGCGCTTCTCTCTAATTTTTGCTTACGCCTATCAACGCCGTGGGGATTTGGGTCAGAGCATGGCTTGGTTCGCCCGGGTTGCCAAGGTTGGGTTGAATCAGCCTGGTATGCGCGACGCCGCGGAACGAGGGGTGGGTACTCTTGTTCGTAGTTTGCCGGACGATCGTCTCAACGAGGTGAGTGAACAATGGTCGACCGAGACCTTTATCAGGGTTCTGGTCGGTGAAGAGCGTAGTCGCCGTGTCGCCGGCGGATCGATTGAAGACACCCAGGCCGGGATTTGGGCTTCAAATCTTCCGGCGGGCATAACGGACATTAGCGGTAACGCGACCCCAATTGGAGTGCTGCTGCCGTTGAGCGGCCCGTTTGCAAACTTGGGCAAGAGCGTTAAGAACGGTATTGATTTAGCGGCGGCTGGGAGAACAACTTCGAGTGGTTCCACTCCTGAGCTTGCACTGCTTTACCGCGATGCTGGAGCGGGCGCGGATCAGGCGGTTGGGTTTGCGCGTGAACTAGTAGGCACGGCCGGAGCAAAAATAATTCTTGGGCCACTGCTCTCTGAGCATGCGCTGGCTGTCGGAGATTTTGCGCGTCAATCACGGGTGCCTTTGTTGGCCCTGGCAAAAAATTCAAATTTTGCGACGGGTGAGAATGTGTTCAGACTCGGTGCAACAGTGGATAGCCAGGTACGATCTCTCTTGGAGGTTGCCGATAAGAGGTTACATGTAACTCGCTTTGCGATGGTCTATCCGAATGACTCGGCGGGACGCGAGCTGGCAGATGCCTTCCGAGTGGAGCTTACTGCACGCGGGCTCGCCTTGGTATATGAGTCCTCTTTTTCTCGTGGAAACTTCGACTCGTTCGTTCCGATCGCCGACAGCCTCGAGAAATCAAATGCCGAAGCCATCTTTTTCCCCGACAGTATCGTTACGGCCTCTAGATTCTTTGGCTCCTTGAGCGCTGACTTCCGTTCTCGCATTCGACCGCTTGGAGTGGCGATGTGGGACAATCAGCAGCAGCTCTCAAATTCAAGCGCGGTTCTTGAAGGGGCAGTCTTTGTAAGTCCTTATTTCGCAGCCAGTACCAGGCCGGCTATCGTTCAGTTCAATCAAGCTTACCAAAGCGCATACAATCAAGCGCCCGACTTTCTAGCAGCGCAAGGGTTCGATGCCTTAACTATTATAGCCGAGGCAGCCCGTCGTCAGCGTGCCGATGGTGGTGCGTTGCCGATGGCAATTCGACAAGTTGATACCTATGAAGGATTGACCGGACGAATTACTGTTCGGAGTGACGGGGAATTGCAGAGACAGTTTTCGGTAGTGCAAATGATCGGTGGTAAAATTCAAGAAATTGCCGATCCCGGAAATCCTTCGTTTGTAATGCACGGGGAACAACCGGGCGAAGGAATGATTCATCCGATTACTGCCGGGGCGACGGCTGCTCAGCATAGGCCGTCGTAAGAGGACACGGGCACAACCAGCTAACGAGTGAATGGAATAAACATGGCAAAGAAGCAGAAGAAAGCGAAGAAAGCTCAAAAAACACAACTGCCCGAGGACGGAATTGACTCATCAGCGCCTGCCGGCGTTGGCGTGCATGTCGTATTGCCGGACCATCTTCCCGTTCTTCCGGCCAAAGACTTAGTGGCGTTTCCTTCTGTGATGATGTCTCTGTACGTCGGTCGTTCTTCCAGTGTGAAAGCCGTCGAGGAGGCCATGGAGAACGACAAGTTGATCTTCTTGGTGGCCCAGAAAGATCAAGAAGCCGAAGATCCTGATAGCAACGGCTTGTTCCGTATCGGCGTTGTCGCCAATGTCGTGCGCACGCTCAAGCTCAGTGATGGGCGCTATAAAGTGCTCATGCAGGGAATAATTCGCGCCAAAGCTTTGCGTTATACGCAGGGCGGCGATTTTATGACTGCCAAGATTGAATCTTTGCTACAGCGCGAGCCGCTCAATATCACGGCGGAAGAGGAAGTGATCATCAATCGTATTCGCGAGAACTTGCAAGTTTTAGTGGAGTACGAGCATCTTCCGGAGGAGATGTTGCTGGTGACCGAGGAAATTCAGGATCCCGGAGTTCTGGCGGATGTGGTGCTGGCGCACTACAAGCTTGAGCCAGCACAGGCGCAGAGTCTGCTTGAGGAAGTCGATCCGATTAAACGCTTACGTCGAACGGATTCTTTGATTACGGACGATTTGAATCAGTTCCTTATCTCCGAGCGAATCCGTGATAAAACGCGGGATGAGCTTAGTAAGGGGCAGCGCGAATATTATTTGCGTGAGCAGATCAAGCAGATTCAGCGCGAGTTGGGTGAAACGGAAGGTTCGAGTGAAGATCTGAGCGCCTTGAAGCAAGCGCTCGAGGAGGCGCAACTTCCCGCGCACGCGAAGGAGGAGGCGAACAAACAATTCCGCCGCCTCGAGCGTATGCCGGCCGAGTCAAGTGAATACGCCTTGATTCGCACCTACTTGGAATGGATAGCTGAATTGCCATGGGCTGAACGCACCAAAGATCGCCTCGATTTGAAATCGGCCTTGGAGATTCTCGATGAGGATCATTTTGGGCTCGATAAGGCCAAGGAGCGTATCATTGAATATCTGAGCGTTCGTAAGCTCAAGCGCGATTCCAAGGGGCCGATTCTTTGTTTCGTCGGCCCTCCGGGTGTTGGAAAAACGTCCTTGGGTAAATCAATTGCTCGCGCTTTGGGCCGCAAGCTGTTCCGCGTCTCGTTGGGAGGGGTGCGAGATGAAGCAGAAATTCGGGGGCATCGGCGTACGTATGTGGGCGCGTTGCCGGGCCGTGTAATTCAGGGCCTCAAGCAGGCAGGCAGCAAGAATGCGGTGTGTGTACTCGATGAGCTTGATAAAGTCGGCGCGGATTTCCGTGGGGACCCTGCATCGGCGCTGCTCGAAGTGCTGGATCCCGCACAGAACACGGAGTTCCAAGACCACTATCTCGGAGTGCATTTCGACTTATCTGAGATTCTGTTCATTGCCACTGCCAACACCATTGACACCATCCCGGATGCATTGCTCGATCGTTTGGAGGTGATTTTCATCTCAGGGTATACGACTGAGGAGAAGCTGAACATCTGCACGCGCTTCTTAGTCCCGCGTCAGATGAAGGAGAACGGACTTGAGGGCAAGACCGTTAAGTTCGAGGAGTCCGCTCTTTTGTTCTTGATTGAGCGTTACACCAGAGAGGCTGGAGTGCGAAGTCTGGAGCGGGAGATCGGATCGCTCTGCCGCAAGATTGCGCGTGAGTACGCCGAGAGCAAGAAGCTGCGTAAGGTTATTACCGAGAAAACGGTGCAAGAGCTGCTTGGCACAACCAAGTATGATCCAGAACTGGATGAACAGAAGGACCTTATCGGCATGGCACGCGGGCTGGCCTGGACTATTCACGGCGGCGAAGTGATGCCCGTGGAAGTTTCGGTCGCGAAAGGCAATGGAGCACTCGCCTTAACCGGACAGTTAGGCAGTGTGATGCAGGAATCGGCCCAGGCTGCGGTGTTCTACGCGCGCTCGAATGCGTCCATGTTAGGATTGGATCCCGGCTTTCATCAGAAATACGATCTGCACATCCATGTTCCGGGTGGAGCTACTCCCAAAGACGGGCCATCGGCTGGTGTAACTATTGCGACGGCCTTAGTGTCAGCGCTTTCGGAACGAAAGATTTCGAAGGACTTTGCCATGACAGGCGAGATAACGTTGCGGGGCAACGTTCTCCCGGTTGGAGGGCTAAAGGAGAAAGCGCTTGCCGCACTGCGCTATGGTATTCGCAAGGTGATCATTCCCTTCGAGAACATTAAAGATCTCGAAGAGATCCCCAAAGAGCAGCGCGATAAGATCAAGTTCATCCCCGTTAAGCACATTAGTGAAGTGCTTGAGATAACGCTGGAGCATAATCGCGGCAGGGGTCGCGGGGCGAAGGGAAACAAGCATCGAGCTAAGCCGCTGACGGCTGAGATCTAAAGCATGCTGCGCTGCGGACTGCGAATTGCAGCTTGTGCCGCTGTACTCTGGGCGGGAAGCGCTTTCGCAGCCGATCCGACCGAGCTTTGCATCTATCAGGACGATCAAGGGAAAATAGTTCAAGTGAACTCGCGCAGCCGTGTTCCTGCGTCGCAGCGCGATAAGGCGCGCTGCTTTTCGCAGAAAGAAAGCACTTACTTGGCAAAACCTGAAGAAATCGAGTTAAAAGGCACCGTTCGTAAAGAGGAGATGGTGTCCGCGCTCGGCCCGATTGAGGTGCGCTGGCCTCGCAAAGTCGAGACGCTCTTCGGTCGTACTCCGCAGCGTGCGGTGGCTGAGGCCGCTAACGCCGTCAGTCGCGCACTTAAGAGTAATGGATTTCCCCCCTCACTTCAGACGCTGAAGATTGATTGGAAAATTGTGTTTATGGATGAGGATGTGCCGGAGAAGCAGATTCCGTCCTACCTCGTAAATAATTGCCATCCGGCTTGGATGACCCCACCAGCAAATCTGTATGTAGTGGCTCAGCGCGCCGCGGCGGGGTGCGGCGGTCAAAAGGTGCGTAGCAGCGAAGCCGACGCGAGGCTCACACAAATTCTGATACATGAAATGGGGCACGCCATTGAGTACCAGTTGCTCAAAGATAAGTTCGGTGATGACCGCATGCGAGCGGAAGGGTTCGCTTCGTGGTTTGAGCAATTTGGTTCTGACTATACCTCCGCTATTCCAAAAGGCAGTGTTCACGAATTCTATTTGAAGGCGGCGCAGGCTTCGCTTCGCCAGTCTCCGAACGTGTTTAGCTTTTCCGGTTCTCTTGAGGACTATGCTAGAGCCTCTCTTTTCTTCGAGGCCATCCAATCTCGGCGCGGTGTGCGAGGAATCGTTGAGGTGTACTCCACCATGGTTTCTGATTCTTTGCCCTTTCCGGCTGCCGTTCAGAAGCGTCTAGGCTGGGATGCCGGGCGCATGCAGTCAGAGGTTGCGCGGGTTGCGCAATAAATCTTAAGCTTTCTCCATGAAGAATTTCCACGGATACACTTCGTGCTTTCCTCGCTTTTTCTGGGTATTGGTCAGCCTGTTGATGTTCGTGCCGGGTTCGCTTATCGCCGAGCCTGCCAAGTGGAAGATCGGAATACTAGCTCCGCTTTCCGGTGACGTCGCGAGTTGGGGCCTAGATACCAGACGTGCTGTTGAACTTGCCAATGAAATGCTGGGAAACGGGCAGTTTGAGTTGATCTTTGAGGATGATGTCTGCTTAGGCAAAAGTGCGGTGAGCGCCGCCAAAAAATTAGTCGAGATCGACCACGTACAATTTGCGATGATTGTGTGCACCGAGCCTACTATCGCAAGTGCACCGATTTTTGAGCGAGCAAAAGTGGTAGTCGTCGCTCCTGGGGCAACGGGCAGCATCGTCACGAATGCCGGGGACTATATCTTCCGCACGTGGCCTAGTGATTCTAAAATGGCCGAGGCTGTTTTTGAATATGTTGCGGCAAAGTATAAGCGGCCCGCCACGATTACGGAGATGCGCGGGTTTCCCCAGGAATTCTCCAGGGTGTTTCTTGATCTAGCGAAGGCTCGAGGTTTAGCGGTCTCCTCGGAGGATTTTCAAACAGGCGAGACTGACTTTCGATCCCTGTTAATGAAGCTGCGTGCTAAGAATCCTGACGTATTGATGGTGAGTGCTGATTCAGAGCGCACGCTGCTTGCAGTAGTCGCGCAGGTGCAGAGCTTGAAGTGGAAGATTCCCTTGGTGGCACAATACATCGCGGGAACGCCCGGATTCTATGAGAAGGCCGGGTCAGCCGCTGAGGGCCTTGTGTTCGGTGACTCTCCCGATGTTGATTGCACAAAGGACAAGCCGGGCTGCCAGGTTTTCAAGGAATTTATGCGTCGTTACGGCAAACCGCAGTCGACGAACTTTATGATAGGCTCGACCATCGCTTCATTTATGGCGATTGCTGAGTCGGCGCGTTCCGGAAAAGCGCCCAAGGAAGCTCTCTACGAGATGAGTATCGCCACGCCGCTCGGAGAAATCTCGTTCGATAAGAATGGTGATGTACTGGGGCCAAAGCACCTTTTACGAGTAATCAAGAACAGTCAGCCGCAGGTGCTTTCCGAGTAAGTGCTTCTAAAGCAGTAATCCGCCCAGGAAATAAGAGGCGATGCTGAAATAAATTACGAGCCCGGTCACGTCCACGAGTGTGGCCACGAAAGGTGCGGATGAGGTGGCGGGGTCTGCGCCTAAGCGTTTCAAGATAAACGGCAGCATTGCTCCGGTAAGGACGCCCCACACAACTACCCCTACGAGTGAAAGAGCCACCACCGTTGCAACTTCTAACCAGTGCGGGCCATAGGTGCTGCCTACAAAAGCCCACAGCGTGACTCGTAAAAACCCGAATGCGCCGAGAATGGAGCCTAAAATCAAGCCCGAGAAAGATTCTCGCTTAAATACCTTCCACCAATCCGACACCGAAATTTCGCCGATCGCCAGGGAGCGAATAATCAGGGTGGCTGCTTGCGAACCGGAATTTCCACCGCTTGAGATAATCAAAGGAATAAACAGAGCCAAGATAACCGCGCGCTCGATTTCGGACTCGAAGTAGCCCATCGCTGTTGCGGTGAGCATTTCACCAATAAAAAGTACGACCAGCCAGCGCGCACGCTTTCGGATGAGTTCAAAGATGGGGGTGTTGATGTACGGCTCTTCAAGGGCTTCGACGGCGCCCAACTTTTGAATATCCTCGGTCGCTTCCTCTTCAGCGACGTCAAGAACGTCATCAACCGTTAAGATTCCGAGCATGGCTCCGTTCGGATCGATAACCGGCAACGCCGTGCGGTCGTACTTCTTGAACATCTCGACGGCCTTCTCTTGGTCATCGCGCACGTTGAGGGCCAAAAACTTATGATTGAGTAACTCTGAAACCTTTTTCTCCGGAGAGGCCAGCAGCAGGTCTCGTATGCGCAAGTCATCAATCAGCTTGCCTTTCGCATCAACCACGTACAGTACGTGCATGTTGTCGGTGTCTTTGCCATCTTTGCGGATATGCGAAAGGACATCGTTAATCGTCCAGTCTTCCTTGACCGCGATGTAATCAGGCGTCATCAGACGCCCTACGCTGTTCTCCGGATATCCTAATAGGCTCAAGGCAACAGCGCGCTCTTCTTTTGAAAGCATGAGCACTAACTGTCGAGCGGCAGCGGCAGGAAATTCCTCTAGAAGCGCTGTTCGATCGTCAGGATCCATTCCGTTGAGCAGGATAGCCACGCGCTCTTGGCCGAGGGCGCTGAGAATAGATTTCTGTCTGTCGAACGTTAGATATTCGAACGTATCGGTGGCCAGCTCTCTCGGGAGAATGCGAAACACGAGCGCTTTGTCTTCATCCGGGATTTCGTTGATGAGGTCCGCGATATCGGCGGGACGAAACGCAATTAGCAGATCGCGCAACTTGCGCAAGTCGCGTTCCTCGAGCAGGCGCTTGATGTTTTCGTGGACTACTTCGCCGTACATTCTAAGGTGACTCGTAAGGTACTATTAGCTGTGGGTCTGATACCGAACTCCACAGGACAAGGACGCGGACCGTGCTGCTTGCAAGCAGTACTAATTCAATCCAGCCTTTTTGAAAAGCTTCCCGAGACTATTTCCTGGGGGATCGTCGTAGGACTCAAACTTGCTGCGATTGATACCGCATTGCGTGCAGTTTCCTTTTTGGTCGCAGGGAGGTGACCAATAGATGGTCATCGACAGAATTAGGGCCTCTTGGAGCAGATCTTCCAAGTCGATGTGGTCACCCTCAAAGAAGGAGATTCCGACATCGTCGACATAGGAAGCATCCGGGTCCTCGGGCTCCGCTCCGGCTTCCGGTTTTGGCTGCAATATGAAGTTGGCGGGAATTTCGAGCGGGCGCTCCATATTTTCGAGGCAGCGCGAGCACTCCTGCTTGAACTTGGTTCGGACGGTCCCCTTGGTTTCGGCTCCGCTTTGAGTGTGCATGACGACTAGGTCGACGCGCGGAGCTTCCGTGAACACGATATCCTTGCTATCCCCTAGCTGCATGCGCGCGTTTAGTGCGTCTAAGGGTAATATATCATTCACTTTTAAGCCGGTATGGGGGATGTCGCTGATGCGCACTTTCATAAAATATCTATCTAGGTATGAGCTGAATGTTGGGGCAAAAAGAATCGACTTTAAGAGGCTAGTTGATATACTCAAGCAACTTAAGCCACCCAGTTTTCGAACAGAAACTATACTCCCTGAGAGCACGTTCATAATCTGAGGTTTTATAGGCGGAGATCAAGCCCCCGGGCGGTCTTCGAGTTGAGGAACGTGCTTACATCGGGAAAATACTTGTCAGTGTAATATAGGAAGTACTTATGGGCGTAAATAAAGTCATCTTGCTTGGCAATCTTGGAAAAGATCCTGAGCTTCGCTACACAACTTCGCAAACCGCGGTCTGCAGCTTCAGTCTGGCCACCGGAGAGCGCCGTAAGGACGCCAGTGGAAATTGGGTAGATCACACTGAATGGCACAATATTGTTACCTTCGGAAAGACTGCTGAAAATTGCTCGAACTTCTTAAAGAAGGGCCGACAGGCTTTCATTGAAGGTCGCATCCAGACCCGTAAATGGCAGGACAAGGACGGAAAAGATCGTTACACCACCGAAATCATCGCGACGACCGTTCAGTTCGTTGGAACTCGTGAAGGTAAGGGCGCAGGTCCTAGCCTTTCTGATTCAATTGAAGAGGCCAGCACGCCTCCACCTATGCCTAACCTTAAGAGTGCCGATGCTGTTGCAGCAGCCTCTTCGGGAGAAGTTTCTTTTGACGACGACGATATCCCGTTCTAGGCGACGTGGATTCGAACGAAGAGCCGGCCAGTGTGCCGGCTCTTTTTTTATCTGAGGTTTGGCGTGGATATAACCGCGCGCTTAAGGCGCTATTCTTTTCATCGAATATAGGCCGAAGGCCGCCACGACAAGGGCGTGCGAAATCTCTCCCTTCTTCACCATCGAGAGGACATCGTCCAAGGGCTTCAGAATGACTTCAATATCCTCGCCGCTATCGAGCTGCTGCTTTCCTTTTAGAGTCACGTTGCGAGCGAGGTACAGGTAGCAGCGATTTGAGAGTAGGGCAGGATTGGGGCGCACGGTTCCGAGGTACTCGACGTCTTGCGTGGTGAAGCCCGTTTCTTCTTCAAGCTCACGCACAGCACTCAAAGCGGGATCTTCGCCCAGCTCGACGCAGCCACCAGGAATTTCCAGGGTGAATTCATCGCTTCCATGCCGATACTGCCGAATCAGCACCACCTGGCCGTCCGTGGTGACAGGAATAATATTGGCCCAGTCTAGTCCATCGATGCGCACGAAATCGATCGCGGTTTTCGTTCGCGGATTCACGCGGCGTGACTTCTTTAGGGAGAAAATCTTGAAGTCCTCATACGTTGTTTCTTCGAGAACTTCCCAGTTTCCTTTGGTGGTATTCATGGCATCGTTACTCCCTTGTTGCTGAGATTATTGACATTACGTGCGCTAGCGCCCCCAGACAAGCCATACTTGCTTTCAAGGGAGTAAGTAGGATTGAATTGGCCGGATGAACAAATTTGATTTCTTAGTTATTGGTGGTGGAATCGCGGGGCTTACCTACGCCTTGGAGGTTGCGCAGCATGGCACGGTGGCCATCCTTGTGAAGAAAGGTTTGGAGGAGAGTTCCACCTCTTGGGCACAGGGCGGCGTGGCCGCGGTTACCAGTGCGGATGATAACTATGAATTGCACATCGAAGATACCAAGAAGGCAGGGGCCGGCCTGTGCAGACAGTCAACCGTTGAGATAGTTGTTCGAGAAGGTCCGGACAGAGTTCGAGAGTTGATAGATCGCGGTGCGCACTTCGATAGAGCCGAAGGCGGGTCGGACTATCATTTACATCAGGAAGGCGGACATTCGCGACGGCGCATCTTTCATGCTGCCGATCAAACCGGATCCGAGATTCAGCGCACCCTCCTACGCGCAGTGAATGCTCATCCGAATATTAAGTTTTTTTCCCCGAGCAGCGCGATCGATATAATTACCACCCATAAATTGGGAATCGATCTCAATAAGAAGAACCGCGCGATTGGCGCCTATGTATACTTGCATGCGGGCAAGATAGAGCCGTTCGTCGCAAAGAGTGTGCTGGTTGCTACTGGTGGGGCCGGTAAAGTCTATTTGTATACGTCCAATCCTGACGTAGCGACTGGCGACGGTATCGCCATGTGTTATCGCGCTGGCTGTCGGGTTGCGAACATGGAGTTTTTCCAATTCCATCCGACATGCCTTTATCATCCGCAATCGAAATCATTTCTGATAACAGAAGCCATGCGCGGAGAGGGCGCTAAGCTTAAGCGCGTCAATGGTGAAGAGTTCATGCATAAGTACCATGAGCTACGTGAATTAGCGCCGCGTGACATCGTGGCGCGCGCCATTGATAATGAAATGAAGCTGCACGGTGAAGAACATGTGCTGCTCGACATCACGCACCGCGATCCCGAGTTCGTGAAATCTCACTTTCCCATGATCTATCAGCGCTGTATGAGTTTCGGCTTTGATATCACCAAAGCCCCGATCCCAGTCGTTCCAGCAGCGCACTATTGCTGCGGAGGGGTGGTTTCCGACGAGCACGGGCTGACCGACATCGATCATCTCTACGTGGCCGGAGAGTGTGCGCACACCGGTTTACACGGCGCGAATCGGCTGGCTTCCAATTCTCTTTTAGAGGGACTCGTGTTTGGGCATCGCGCCGCCGAACATTCGATTCAAAGTCTTAAGGATGCGACGGTCGAATGTAGAGTTCCAGCGTGGGATCCCGGGTCGGCCACCGATAGCGACGAGAACGTTGTCATTACTCAGAACTGGGACGAGATTCGACGCTTCATGTGGAACTATGTTGGGATTGTGCGCAGCAGTAAGCGTCTCGAGCGCGCCTTGCATCGGCAGATGATGATCGAGAAGGAAATTAACGATTACTACTGGAACTTCACCATTACGCCTGACCTTCTGGAATTAAGAAATCTTAATCTCGTGGCCGGACTCGTGGTTCGTTGCGCAATGGCACGTAAGGAAAGCCGCGGGCTGCATTACACTATTGATTTCCCCAGAACGAGCGACGAGTTCCTCGCCGATACTATCCTCGATCCTGCCGCATGACTTCATCTGAGCGTCTCGACTTTAAGGTAATCGCCCAAGATAGTTGGTCTCGCGCGCGAGCAACGGAATTTTCGACGCGGCGGGGCCGCGTGCAGACTCCGATCTTCATGCCGGTTGCCACGCAAGCCGCACTGCGCGGGGTCGATATGGCGCTCGCGGATGCCATGGGCTACCAGGTTTTGTTGGCAAACACCTATCATTTGCTGCTGCGTCCGGGGCCGGAGATCTTCCGTAAAGTCGGCGGTATCCATTCGTTTATGAAGTGGCCCGGGCTTGTGCTTACGGACTCGGGGGGATTCCAAATCTTCTCGCTATCGCGTCAATTGAAGCTAAGCGAGGAGGGCGCGGCCTTTCGAAGCTATGTGGACGGACGGCAGGTGTTGCTTACGCCCGAACTCAGCATTCAAACGCAAGCCGCCATTGGCAGTGATATCATGATGGTTCTCGATCACTGCATCGACTCGACTTCTGACGAAACTACTACCCGAGCTGCTCTTGCGTTGACAGCGCGCTGGGCGAAACGCAGCTACGCTGCGCGAGCCGAAGATAGCACGCAGGCGCTTTTTGGAATCGTGCAAGGTGCTTGCTTCAAAGAGCTGCGCAAGGAAAGCGCGGAGCTTATTACTCAAATTCCTTTCGATGGGTTCGCGTTGGGTGGTTTGGCTGTTGGCGAAACCAAGGCAGAGCGAGAAGACATGGTCGAGTTTAGCGCGCCATTACTACCGGAGAATCGCCCACGTTATTTAATGGGTGTCGGTACGCCAATTGATTTGTTGGAAGCCGTTAAGCGCGGCATGGATATGTTCGACTGCATATTGCCGACCTCGCTTGCGCACCAGGGCGTATGTTTCACTTCCAAGGGAAAGATCGATTTACGACGCGGGGTGTATCGTGAGGCCGAGGAGGTTCTTGATCCGGCATGTTCTTGCAGTACGTGTAGCCGTTTCAGCCGCGCCTACCTCAGTCATCTTGTGCGGGCCGATGAGTTCATCTCCGATCAGCTCCTGAGCATCCACAATCTGGCATTTTACCGCTCGCTCATGCAGCGCATGCGGGACAGCATCCTGGCGGGCCAATTTCGGGCTTTTTATGAGTCAGAGCGTTCGATTCTACTTTCGAGCGATGTAGAGAATCCGTCTCGACCACCAAAGCGTCGCCCGGCACTTTCAGAAACCACACTGGGAGACTATGAAGTTATCGAGCACGCAAATGGCTACGGAAGTGTCCGTCAGATTTCTTCCGGAGAGACCATGCATTCGGTTAGTGAGCCGATGGCAGAAGCTAAATCGCTCTACATTGATCAGTCAGCGATTCTAACTGCACGCAAAAGTTCGGGAGATCCCATAGTGATTTGGGATGTTGGGTTGGGGGCGGCCACGAATGCCATGTCGCTGATATTAAATTGCGAAGCAGACCCTGAACAGGCTAGGGAGGTCCATCTCATTAGCTTCGAATCGGATCTGGATTCGCTGCGCTTGGCTCTATTGCATCCAGGGCTCTTCAAACATATTCGGCATGCCGCTCCGCACGCGCTGCTTGAAGATTCATTCTGGAAGAGTCCAAAGGTTCCTCTTGAGTGGAAGCTTGTGCAGGGCGACTTTCTTGAAACGTTCAATGCTGCTTCGACCCCGGATCTTATTTGGTTTGATCCTTTTTCCTACAAAGTTGATTCCGAGCTTTGGAATGTAGAGACCTTTCGCAAAATTCTCGCCTGTTGCGCTGACAAGGAGACACGCATATTTACCTACACGGCATCAACGGCTGCGCGCGCCGCGATGTTGGCAGCAGGATGGTACGTCGGCGCGGGCGTTGGCACTGGGCCGAAGACTGAAACCACTATCGCGTACACTCCTGCTGCCGCACGGCTCTTATCTGCAGAGCAGCTGCTCGGCGAGGCCTGGTTGCAGAGATGGCGTAGAAGTGATGCCAAGCAACCACATGGCTCAACGGGGGAAGCCCTGTTGGAGCGTATAGAGCGCCATCCTCAGTTTTGTACTTCCATCCGTAGTTGCCCTTAGAGTCCCGATTTCGTTAGCCGTAACTGCTCGAAACTATTACCTCCTTAGGGGCTGTGAAAATTGCACATAGCTTATTGAATCGACTGGATTTATTCGTAAATTCTGCCGATAAACTAAGAGTCTAATACTCTGCGTGCTCTGGCGCCCCCGCGCGGCTTTGGCAGATGTTGTGGCAGTAACGCTCGGGACAAACATATCCTCGATGCGCGCGCAGCGCTCGCTCGATCGCACGGGCGACGCATTGCGCACGATCTTCGAGCGCCTTTCGAGCGGTGCGCGGATTAATCGCGCAGCTGACGACGCTGCTGGCCTAGCGGTATCGATGTCTCTCTCCACGCGCTCGCGTGTGCTTGCCCGCAGTGATCGCAACGTTCAAGACGGAATCTCCGCCATTAACATTGCTGATGGCGCGCTTGGACAAGTATCAAACACCCTGGCGCGCATGGCTGAGCTTGCGCAGCAGGCCTCGAACGGCTCGCTAGGACGTTTTCAACGCATGTCCTTGCATCAGGAATATCGGGCGCTTGGTGATGAAATCAGGAGGATTAGCGAAACTACGCAATTCAATGGAATTAACCTTCTTGCAGGAACGCGCTCAACGGATACCGGCACCATTCTCTATCAGCCGGATCAAGCCGCCCAACAAGGTGCGACGGCAGTGTCGGCAACCGGTCGCTATGCATTAGTGGGGAGTGACGATGGGTTCTCAACGCTCGGATGGAACGTTTACGATAGAGTCACAAATACTACAACTGAGCTCATTCAGACCGCATTGAACACTCCGGCCACCATGGACGCTTCGGGTAATGTCGTTTACTCGGATGGAACCAACTTATTCCGCTATGACATTTCAACTCGAGTTACCACGAAACTTACTAATAGTTCAGTTTTAACCGGTTACTATGGACTTCAGATTAGTGCAGATGGTTCGCGGTTAGCCTTTACCTCCACGACTCAGTTTACGGATGGAGCTAGTTTTTCCGAAGCGGTCAGTTCTACTGGATCCAATCGTCTTTACGCGGTTGATCTTACGTCGTCTGCACAGACCGTTCGTCGTGTCACTCAAGCAACTTTCGGACTGGTTTCAGCAAGACAACTGTCGCTTAGCAGTGATGGGTCCAAAATCTTCTTCGCCTCAAACTCAAACTTGGCAGGAACCAATGCCGATGGTAACTGGGAAGTTTACGGCACAGATCTGACGGCAGCGAACCTGAGCATACATCAGGTAACAAACACCACGGGCACGACACCTTCCCTCGGTTTTCAAGGCGCCTCCATGAAAGCCACCAATGATGGGCGTGTTTACTTTGTCGACTCGAGGGACTATACGGGGCAGAATGGCGCTGGAAACATCCAACTGTTCAGCGCTTCCCTCTCTGGATCGATTGCGCAGATCGGGAACATGAACCTAACTGCTGCAATGACGTTTAGCCTATCAGCGGATGAGTCCAATATTTCGTTTTTGTCTGCTCGCAATTTAATCGGAGAGAATCCGACACTGGCCTTTCAGGCTTATCGAATAGATTTGGGAAACGGCACACTCAAGCAGCTAACGAACTTCGTTACCACTGCGAATGTTACGCCGGA
>JAFLCA010000007.1 GCA_017302875.1 Deltaproteobacteria bacterium | reverse complement strand
CATGCATAAGCCCAGCAGGAGTAAGAGCTGCACTGCTTGGGTCATGTCGCGCGCAAAGACTTTAAACTCCTTCATGAGAATGGCTCTGAACTGTTGATCGAAGAACGGAGTCATCTGGACCACCAATCCATGCGAGCGTCTGCTTGAGAGGCGCAGGCCGCGACCTGTGTCTTTGGCCCGTGAATAGGCCCGAAAGTGTAGTGTTCTGATAAGAAAGTAGGCCAGTGAGAATAGGCTTAGCGCGCTCGTGTATAGCATTGCCAAGTAAGGCCAGACGTCACGTCCCGTGTGTTCGAGGCCTTCACCAAGACAGGCAGCCGCCCAGTACGAGGGCATCCAGGTCGTGTTGGGCATGGTGAGAATTGCCACGACACGCAGGAGGTCATTGGTGCTTTGTAAGCTCACCATTTCAGGGAAGAGCAGCTTCCCCACGAAGTACACTCCTAGCAGCACCAGCGCGAATATGAAGAACAGAATCTCACGGGTGCGATTGGCAGGGATTACAATCGTGAAGAGTGTCACAACGATAACAGCCAGTGCAGTTGGCAAAACGAAATATGGGACGAGAGTGACGAAGACCAATGCAGCGTAACTCCATGGCGCATGGTAGGCGCTCGCGAAGCCGATGATGGCAGGCAAACCGAAGATGATAGCCATCCACGAAGATCCGCCGAAGATTTCTAAAAACTTACCGAAGAAGAAGCGCGGAACACTTAACGGCGAAGCCAGAATGAGATCGAGATCTTTGCCAAGGTAGAAGGCCCCTAAAGCCGCAATCGAATTCGAAAGCAGCAGCATGATAAAAAGGAACAGTAGTACCAGACCGAGTGGTAGAGAAGCGGGCAGATAGGCAAAGCTTAGATCTGTCTTTATCTTGGCGAGAGCCGCTAGGGTGCCATGATAAATGCTGAGAGCAACGGCTACACTGAACAGCAGGATCACGAGATCTCGCACGAGCTGCGAAGCGTGGCTCGTGTTCTGGCGCCAGCGATTGCGGATGGCATAGAGTTTCGGAAGAATGACGACAGGCAGCATCAGCTAAGCTCCGAGGGGGCTATGCCGGCGGTAATTTGCAGGAACATCTCTTCCAGATCCTGATCGAAGCGGCCGGCCTGACGCTTGATGTCTTCAAGCGTGCCGATGCTTACGATGCTACCGCGATGCAAGATGGCCAGGCGATCGGAGACTTCTTCGGCTACATTGAGCGAGTGCGTCGAAAGCAATATCGACATGCCCATTTTTGCATAGCGACGAAAGGAGTCTTTGAGTAGTTTTGCGCCGTGCGGATCAAGGCCCACCATGGGCTCATCCACAATCAAAACTTTGGGGTGATGTAGCAAAGCAGCGCAGGTTGCGAGGCGCTGCTTCATGCCATGAGAATAGCTTTCAATCAATTCATCCTGCCACTCGACTAGCTGATAGTCGCGCAGCAGCCCATCGATACGCTCATTCGCATCGACGAGGGCAATTCGGTACAGCTCGGAGACAAAATACAGAAACTCACGCCCGGTAAGCTTGCCGTACAGGTGTGGCCGATCGGGAATGTATCCCGTAATTGCCTTAGCCTGTTCGGGTTGCTCCCGAATGTCGAATTCACCAATTTTGATAGTTCCTGCGCTGGGTCGCAAAATTCCTGCCAGCATTTTTAGCGTGGTGGTTTTTCCGGCCCCATTCACGCCGAGAAATCCGAATATCTCGCCCGGTTGCACCTGCAACGAGATGTCATTTACGGCACAAAACTTCCCGTAGCGCTTGGTAACATTGACGAGTTCAATCATAAATCCTCATTGGATGAAGCCGGGAAGAAAGCGTTGAAGAGCTTCCGTTTTTACATTGGCGCGCAAAAGTAGTGATGCCACATCAAGCGAGCTGCGTTCACTGGGGGTGCAACGCAGATCGGAGGTACTCGAGTCAACGATCGCCAGATCGGCCTGCGAGAGGAGATTCGAGCCCATGCCTCTCAGAAAACTGCCGTCGCCTGCATGAAATTGCGAGTACTCGATCTGATAGAGATTTCCATGCTCAGATTTCAATAGAACGGGGCCTGGAGCACTCAGGTTAAACTCGTAGTGTTTTGCGCCGAAGGTTGCCGAGATCTGAAACTGAATTGGATTGATATCCTTGCTGCGGATGAGAATGCGCAGGTCTTTAGCCAATATTTCCGTGCCACTTTCCACCATTTGACCGAGCGGATTGAATGAGGCATGCGCAATGATCTTGGCCGTTGTACGGACTTGCCCGTACGTAGCGTCGGCTTCAGCGCGTGATTGGACAAAGGTGTTCTCCCCCCTTGCTAGGGTGGTGGAGATTTCACCAATACAGCGATCGGCATGGCGAATCTGAAACTTCTTTTCACCTTCGGCGATGGATCGCATGAAGACATGCGAGGGGGCCTCCACTCTGAGAATCGCCGCATATGCGTATGCAGAGAGCCCGGCGAAGAGAGCAAAAAGACAGCCTGATAAAATGGTGTCGTAGGTAGGGCGTCGTAGCATCTTGTAAATCGCTGTAGGCTCGAACGAGACTCCTTTTTGGATGCCAAAATAGACTGAAAAGCAACAAAGAAAGGCCTTTGAAGGATACCATTAGTGCGCGATAAGGTACCAGCTATGAATCATATACGCGGCCTCTGGCTTGAATCTTTAGGACCTTCGGCAGCCCTCGCCAATCCGGCGGAATTGCGCGCCGCAATGCATTACTGCCAGGGTCTCGGGGTAAGCGATCTCTATTTGCAAGTCTATCGTGAGGGGCGTGCCTGGTTTCGTTCCACGGTAGCGGGTCAGGAGCATTTGCTTCCTGTTTTAAGTTCGGGGCATGAACCGCTTCGCGCAGCTCTTGATCTTGCTGCATCTTGCGGCATTCGAGTGCATGCATGGATAAATGCGTTCAATTTGGGTCTCAATGAGCGGGCTCCGATCTTAGAGCGAAGCGGCCCTGAGGTTTTGTTAACTGATAACTGTGGCACCAGACTGGATGTCTACAGCAGCGAAGGAAAGCCGCCCGATGCGCGAGCGGAGTATTTTCAACTTGATGCTCCAAAGCTATGGCTCGATCCATCCTCACCCCACGTAAAGCAGCACTTAGAAACTGTCGTGAGCGAGCTCTTTGAAGCGTATCCGCAATTCTGCGGGCTACATTTGGACTTTTTTCGCTATCCGTATTTCCTACCGATGCAGCCTTCCTCGCGTATTGGATGCGGGTTTGAAACCGGGTACGGCCAGGACGCTTTACAGCGCTTTGCGGAAGCGAGTGGCCACAGCGATGGATTCAAGAAGGACGAGCGGGGCGCGCTGCGGCCTATCGATGAGACGGTTTCGCTGGCCTGGGATCGTTGGCGTAGGGCGGAGGTCGGTTCGTATACGAACAGCTTTCGCAAGATAATTGGTGCGGAAAAGACGCTTTCGGTAGCTGCGATAGCTTGGGCAGATCGGGCCTTTTTTACCGCCTATCAGAACTGGCGGCAGTGGCTTAGTGAAGACAGCATCGATCAGGCCTGTCTCATGGCATACACCGCGGATGATGAATTATTTTCTTATCTTGTTCACCAAGCCGCTGCGTTTCAAAGCGCACATTCGATAGTACTCGGAGGAGCGGGGGTATACCTGCATCGGGACGCTGCTCAGCTGGCTGGGCAAATGCACGCGGCTTCGCTTGCAGGGGCGAAGGGAAGTTTAATTTTTTCGTATGAGAATTTGAGGAAGAAGGGAATTGATTCTTCTACGCTCACCGATCTTCTCGGTCAGCGTAGAAGAATATAGAGAGACTAGTTAAGCAAAGAACGCTCGCGCTTCGTTTTGCGGAGGATATTCTCAACAGTCAAAGAAGCAAGCTTGTAACCTTCTTCTTCGGTTTTTCCCGCTTCAAGAGCGATTGAAGTTACCGCTTCAATAAGATCGCCGATGGTCGTGTGGATAGTTTCTGAAGAACCGGTCGAAGAAACATCGCTATCAAACTTACTCATAAAGACACCTACCTCATTAAAACCACTAATAAAAACCGGCTGTGTTCAACCGATTGGCTTCCTAACTACTCTTGTAAGATGCCAAGATTCTGGCACCGTTTTGTAACATTTTAGTACCGGCCACGCTCAGAGAAGCCACAACTCATTATAAGGCAGAACAGGGTTAGTTACCAAGTTTTACTGCTTCGAAGAAGTTTATCTTTAAACCCTGTGATTTGAAGAGGTTCTCAAACTCGGTGGGGATATTAGCTTCCACAAACTCGCTAGCGTAGAGATCTTTGGTAAGTTTTCGGATGGAAAACCTAGGCATTTTTCCGACTGTTTCCAGCGTTTCTTCGAAGTACTCGAGATGATCCGTTTTATAGGAGAGAAATCCGTCTACTGCTAAGAGCTCCTGCAACACTTCAAGAAAGCTTGGATTCAAGATGCGATTCTTCTTCCAATGCTTCTTTGACCAGGGGTCCGGAAAGTTCACGTAGACTCCGGCCAGTGAGGCGGGCGCAAAGAATTCCTTCATGGTTAGAGCATTGGCGCGCACTACGAATAGATTCTTAATGCCGCGCTTTTCTGCCTTCTGCACTGTTTTAAAGGCGCGCTTGAAACGCAGCTCAAAACCGACATAGGCGGCAGTAGGATTGCGGGCAGCCAATTCGATGAGGTGCCCCCCGGAACCAGGCCCAATTTCACAAAAGACCGTCGAGAAAGGCGCAATTAGTTTCTTGAGGCTTTCACAGTGCGCAGGAGTTGGGTGCTCGGTGACGAGCGAAATAATCTTGTCTGTTTTGCTCTCGACCAGATCGATATACTGGTTCTTCCAAGTGCGGAAATGTGAGCCGAAACTGTCCGTCATAGCGATGAAAATACTCTCTTATTACATGGCCCGCCTGCGCTACCCGCAGTTTCGCGATTATAGCGATATGGGCCTTGGAATCGAAGCACGATACCTGAGATGCAAAGCATTTTGGAAGAGGCACCTCGACTTCAGTAAAAGCTTCCAGGAGCTCGCGCTATCGGGCTGTGAAAGGCGGGAATCTATCGCGATTCTTGGGGCCGGTCGTTTGTTGGATATGTCCGAACAGGCGGTATCTGGCTTCCGGAGTTTGCATCTATTTGACGCGGATCCCACCGTACTCCCGGTGTGGAAGAAGTTTGAGAAAAACTTTAAAAGCGGACAGGTTCATCTGCACTTGGAAGATCTCACGAGGTGTATTTCCGATTGGAGCGAGCAACTAAAGAAATTCCTAGGTTCCCAAACCCGCCAAGATGCTTCGAGTGCAGCAGCTTTTCTGCGTAGCTTAGTTGCTGGGCAAGCAAATTTCAGGGGCTACGACGTTATTGTATCCCTGAATGTACTTAGTCAGCTGGGAGTGTACTGGCGAGATCGCGTTGAACACGCCTTGAACACTAGCTGGAACATGCACAGCGACGCGAATGGGCAATGGCCTGAACCGCTGCAAGCTGCTTTGCTTGAGTCGCAGGGAAAACTCGAACAGGCGCATCTGGCAGGCCTCGCAGCGAGTGGTGCTTCGTTAGTCGTTTTGATTCATGATCGCGAGTTCTTCTATTACACGAACAACAGAGCCGAATGGCAGGCAGAACCCGCCCTCCAATGTCTTGCGACGGATCTTCCCGGATATAGTGTGCAGAACTCTGACACCTGGCTCTGGCACATAGCTCCACAAGGAATCGAGCAGCCCGAGTATGGTGCGATTCATAAAGTGGTAGCGACTTCTTTTCGACGCGCGTGAGCAGAGATCTTCTGTTATCGCCGATCTTTTTCGGAGAGTTGTTTGATGTGCTCAAGTACTCGGCCATGAATTGCATGAACAAGTTTGTTCGTTAGGAATGCCCAGTAGGCGAAGGGCTCCATCTTTAATTCATACCAAGTTGTTCCTTCGAGCAGGGTGCGGTTAGGTCCAAGCTCGGTGAGTCGGAACTCTCCGCGCAGGCTTCTAAACGTTTCGGTTAGATGACGCGGTGAGATTTTCTTATAGAAAGAAAGTTCCTCCATCGTGGGGGGCTGCGAGGTGACAGAGAAGGCCAGTCTTTTTCCAGGCTCCCAGGCAGTGATCGGTTCGACGAAGGGGCCAGTCGAGAACTCGCAATAGCGCACTGCGCCGACTCCTGAACCTTCGATATGGGCCCGTATCGGATAGGCCACTCCAGCGAGGAAAATCAGCTCGTGGGGAGCGGGTAGTTCCGAGAATTCAACGACATTATTGAACACCGTCATGGCGTCGGCGTTGATTTCAGTGCTGGTCGTGGCGGATGTTTGCCCGGGCGGACTGATTCGATTCTCAATCGATGCGCCGAGGGCGAGGAGCAGGGTGAGAGAGCAGCACTGTAGTCCAATATTTCCAGCGGGGGTTCGATTCGCCAGGAACTCTCCGATTAGTCCTCCAAGGATTCCCCCTAACAAAGCGAAGGGCAGAGCCATGATAATGCAGATAAAGCCCTCCGCAGCGAACAACATAAGCGCAACGGCGGCCACTGAGATTGAGAAACAGGAAATGGCAATGGAAGATTTCAATCCGCGGCTGCTGCTTCGATTCCAGACCCAAGAGGCTACAGCGCCCATGATAGTTGGCAGTCCAATGAAGAGCGAGGTTCCGTAGGAGCTTTGTGCGAAAGTCGAGAGGTACACCAAGACCATGCAGATCAACATTGCTGCTGCGATTGCGGCTAAAGCTGCTCGCCATGCATCAGCGTGGTGTTTCTGCAGAATGGGAGGCGCGCTATTCTGCGGCGCTGGGTGGACGCTAGGCAGTGCGGCCAGTGTGAACATAGCGATGTAGTTTAGAAAGGGGATTAGGAAGCACATCCCCGCACCGGGTTTCAGTCCGGCATCATAGGCTCGTCGCACCGACATCGAGACCCCAATCCACATGAAGGGCAGCGTCCACAGAATATAGAACGCAAAGAAAAGGTCGATGGCGTGGTGGTCGCCAATGCTGCGGAACAGTTCCGCCTTGGCTAAATAGCTCGGGAGAAAAAATACGGAGAGGGGGTACGTGAGCCTGAAGGAAAACCACGCTACGGCGAGTTCTCCTAGATACTTAATCAGCATCAGCGCAAAGCCCCACACAAGATACTGCTTGCGCGTGACCTGGGAAGAGAATCCGAAAAGAAAACGCAGCTGCTGCACAAGGTTCATATGGTGAGACTCCCTATAGGAGTACCATATGAAGCTTGTGAGCTTCTGGGAACGGAATAAATTCGTTGCGGGTAACTAGCCGATAGTTGCTGTGCTGCCGCCGCTAGGATTGCGCTTAGTTCTTAAGGTAGTCCTCGAACTTGGCGCGCTCCTCTGAGGTTATCGCCCCAGACTTCTCCAGTCCTTTCAGTTCGTCAGCGATAGTGGCGCCAAAGAACACAAAATACATCTCAGCTTCGTCTGCCATATATCCCCAGCCTTTGCTGGCGGCAAGAGAACCATCAAGCTTCTTGACCAGTTCGGCCTTCTGTTCGGGGGTTAGGTTCGGTTGATTGAGGCTCGTTATAGTCGCCTCGAGATCTACGACCATGCCGCCCATGCCGTCACCGTATACCTTCTTAGCGAGCTTATTCTCAATAAACTCGTCGTAGGCTGCCTTATCGGGGAAGGCCTGCGGAAGGTTGGTGTCTAACATTACCGAGCGCATGAAAATGCCTCCGTCTTGATCCGCATGATCCTTGCTGTAGATCCCACGGATTAAGCGAATCTGTTCGGTGCTTAAGTTGCTGACGGAGACGAGCGCTTCGAGCTTTTTCTGCTCGAGGGCTTTTACCTCATCCGGACTCATTTTTGGATCGGCTTTGAGTGCTAAAGCAGCCGACAGATCATTGGAAATCTTCCAGGGATCTGTTCCCGTGCGCATAATGCTGGCGATTGTCTCTCCCGTTCCTTTCCCATAAATACCGGCAGCAAGCTGGTCAACCCAGGCATCTTTTTCGGTGTCATTCTTAAAGGCCTTGCCGATATTTTTATCAGCAATCACTGAGGCCAGTAATTTCTCGCCTTTGTTCTGCTCTTCGTAAATGTCTCGTACTTGGGAGAACACCGTGTAAGCAAATTCGGGATCCATTCCCGCAGGAGGCACCAGATGAGAAAGAGCTCTCACTTTATCGAGGGCTATTTCTTTCTGCTTCGCATCGTCCATCGAGGCATCGACGGTGACATGCATCGCAGCCGCTGCATCATCCGCCAATACGAAAGGATCGATGCCATTCATCATAAGGCCGGCGCGCACTACCTGCTGGCTGGATATTTTCTTCTGCTCATTCAGAGCTTGAATGGTATCTGCCAACGAAAGAGCCGTTTGTCCGCGGGATTGAGCGCGTTCCGTCTCAAGATAGCTAAACCCATGCTCGATGAATTGAATTTGCTCGATGGTTTTATTGCGAAGCACGCTATCGCGTGTTCCCACTGCAGGCTTTGCAGAATCAAGTTCTGCATCTAAGCGAGTAATGGTATCCGCCGGTAATCCCTCCAGCAGGCACTCCTGCTGAATGACGAAGTCGCGCGGCAGCCGTCCCGTGTTTCCAAGTGCCTCTAACTGTTGGCGCAGGCTCTGGTAGCCAGCTGGCTGGTAAACGCCATTGAACATCGGCTCGATATTCGGAATCGCGAGGAAGGTGCTGATGGTGGCTTTATCGGGATTCTGCTTTCTTAATTCATCGTGTAGGCCATCAAGCGATCGGGCCATCGCGATGCTGGTAAGCATGGCTTTCTTCTCAATCGAGAGATCCTTCGCTTCAGCAATTCCCTCGATTAGGGTCTTTCCCGTGAGAGCTTTGTATTCTTTGTCGGTTTGCGTGATGCGGTCAAAGAGAATTTGCGGCTCTTCGACGCCAGCACCGATCTGCACGAGCTGCATTGGATCGCGCGCGATTATCTGTGCTCTTTCCTTCGCGTAGAAACCCTGGTCGATGATCTGAAGTGCTTGAACTCTGTCATCTCCGCTCAGTTTGTTATCGAGGATTTGACGTAGGTTTGGATCTCCTTCCTTTACATTCGCATTGAATGCGCTGATCAAGGTTGGCAATTCATTGGTCGCTGATAAGAAGTGTGTTCGCTGCGGGTCTGAGCCGTACTGCAGTATGTGCAGAATCTTATCCGGGCTCACCTTGCTCGGATCCATTGAGTTGTACTGCTCAATTTCGTAGCGCAGCTTGAGCGCTCCGTCGGAAACATCGAAGCCGTAGCTAACGGCATTTGCCGTCAAGCCCATCATCTCGTCGATGTTAAGGCCGGCCGCCTTCATGTCAGCACGCAGATTTGCTCGCAGCGGCGCTACTTCTGAGGGGCGATCAACTAAGCCGGCAGACTTTTCGGTTATCTCTTTTTCGAACTTATTCGCATCTTTTCCCTTCTTAGTCGCGAGGGCTCGGACTTCGTTGAGAATCTCTTTTATCTGAGCAGCCGAGTAGGCGGAGACTTCCTCGCCCTTTGCATTTTTTATTGGGGCAAATGCAGCTTGAATTGCCTTCTCATCCGAATTCATCTTGTCATAAGCAGCATAGGCATCGGCCGCCCGGTCCTTGGCGCTGAATCCGTGATGAGTCAATCGATTATATTCGCCCAACTGATCTGCATCGAGCGATTGCGCGATCTCTGCTACCGGTTTCTGCTTGGTGGATTCAGCATATTCGTTGGCGCGCTGCATGAGAGACATGCACTCTGCTGGAGTACGCGGCGCAAGAATCTTGCGCATGCTGTCCATGTCTTTATTTTGGACAGCGACATACAGCTCTCTGCCCATTTGAACTTCGGGGCGCACGGCGTACTCATGAACCAGCGCAGGCAAGTGATCCATGTTCACTTTAGAGAGCTCAGCGGAGAGCGCTATCTTTTTAGCTTGGTTGTCCGGGTACTGTTGGCGGGAATCCTTAATGATGTCATTAATTGCTTTCGCGGACGCAGACGGATCATACCCCTTAAAGGCATGCTTGAGGAGCGCCTCATGGATGCCATTCATGTCGTGCACCATCATCTGCTTACAGAGCAGGACGTACTCGGCGTTCTCCTTCTCGCGTTGGGCGGGAGAACGAGTGTCGGCTGCGGTGCCGGAGGTGCGATAGTCATCGCGCATTTTTAAAAGAGCGGCGGTCTGGTCTGCGGTAAGCACGAGGCCCGGGCTGTTTCTGAATGTGGTCAGATTGAGCGTATCTCCGGGTCTTAGGACTTCGAGTTTTCGCTCCATGTTGGCTACAACACGGGCTTCAACTTCGGCTGGAGGATAGCTGCCGAGTTCTCGTATCCCGTCACGATTTATCGATCCCAGCCCGGAATCATAACGAACTGCGCTGACCTTTAGGTCGAACATGGCGCGTGAACGAGTTTCAGCGGCATGACTGTCCAATACTGCTGCAAATTCAGGAGCGTTCTTGCCGAAATCATAGCGTGGACCGCTGTATTCTTTTTCTCCCGATTCAATTTGCTTATTCGCTGCTTCGATGCGCCGGGCTTGGCTCCAAGGATTATGGTTCGTCGGCCGTTCTTCCGGACGGGTTTCGCGCGCAGCATTCGTGGCTGGCGTGCTTGTGCTGGAATTTGCGGAGTCTTCCTTTACGGTGACTGCGAGGTCGTGGCGCCAGGCATCGAGGACATGCTTAGGAACGTCGATATTGCCGCGAATAGCGTCAAGCTGCGCTTGCGTATAGGTAATCTTGATTGCAGGGGGTTGCTGTTGCTGTGTCGCTGCCGCAGTGTCTGGACCCATTACCATATACGCCCTAACTCCTTGATATCATTGCGCACTCTGGTGCAAAACACACACCAAAGGACTTCATGTAGAGATAGTTATGTGGACTCAGGTGAACCAGGTGACTTATGAGCGCTACGGCGACGCAGGGGCCATAACAGGTACGATATCAAGTGGCAGCGGAGTTTTAGATGAAAACGATACTACTAAAGAAGAGTCTGACCGTGGTGGCAATACTGGCGCTTGCCGCTTGTAGTTCAAGTTCTCCGAGTGCCACCACCAATGTGGCGGCAGGTGGGATTATGGGTGCTGCGGCAGGAACTGCCACTGGAGCGATTGTCGGCGCTGCTATTTCAAACGGTAACGTTGGTCAGAGTGCTGCGCTTGGCGCTGGTATCGGCATTCCGGTCGGGATGTTGGCGGGCGCCATGTATAACGAATACTCTGATAGCGCAGCGATCGAAGATAATACCATGAGGATCATCCACAATAAGCAGCAGATCCTTGAGCAAGAGCAAGAGCTAGAATCGATGCGCAATTCAATCCGTGAAGATTCCTCAACTGAGGCCGTTGGCCCCGATTCGGAAGATATCGAATATCAATACTTAGGGCCTTCGCTCGGCAATCCGTACCGCTAACTCAGGCGGTTTCACTTTTGTAGTCAGGACTACAGCAGAGCTTTCTGCAAATCCTTTACTTTGTCGAGTTTCTCCCAGCTGAAGTGACCTTGGGTGGTGTTCTCGCGCCCAAAGTGCCCATAGGCGGCCGTCTGTTGATAGATCGGACGAAGCAGTTGCAGAGAATCAATAATGCCACGAGGTGTCAGATCGAAAATTTCCTGCACCGCAGAAGAGATTTTCTCCTCAGGCGCTTTGGCTGTTCCAAAGGTTTCGACCAGTACCGAAACCGGCTTAGCTACTCCGATTGCGTATGCAACTTGCACTTCGCAGCGGCTGGCGAGCCCAGCGCCTACAATATTCTTTGCTATGTGTCGCGCCGCATAGGCCGCCGAGCGATCTACTTTTGAAGGATCTTTGCCCGAAAATGCGCCACCACCGTGTCGGCTATAGCCGCCGTACGTATCGACGATGATCTTGCGTCCCGTGAGGCCGCAGTCTCCGACTGGCCCACCGATGACAAAGCGGCCTGTAGGATTGATGAAGTAGCGGGTCTTGCCGGACAGGTACTTCGCGGGGATTACCTTCTTTACGACATTCTCAATGACGAACTGTTCCAGATCTTTGAGATCCGTGGCATCCGTATGTTGGGTTGAGAGCACGACTGTCTCTACACTTTGTGGCTTTCCGTCAGCGTAACGAACGGAAACTTGCGCCTTCGCATCCGGTCTCAGAAAGCTGGCAGTCCCGGATTTTCGAATACGGGATATTTCGCGCATCAAGTTTTGCGAAAGCGAAATAGGAAGGGGCATGAGCTCTGGAGTTTCGTCACACGCAAATCCGAACATTAATCCCTGATCGCCCGCACCCTGTTCCTTATGCAGGCCCTCTCCTTCGTTTACACCCTGACTGATGTCGGGTGACTGCTTGCTGATGAACTGCACGATTTCGCAGGTCTCGGAATCAAACCCTACGCCGACATCGTCGTATCCGATGCTGCGGATAGTCTGTCGGGCGATTTGTTCGTGATTGACGTTGCCCTTGGAGGTGATCTCTCCGGCAAGCACGACGATGTTGTTTTTCACCAAGGTCTCGCAAGCAACGCGGCTGGCGGGATCTTTGGCCAAGTAGGCGTCGAGTATGCCGTCGCTGATTTGATCCGCTACTTTATCGGGATGCCCTTCTGAGACTGATTCGGAGGTAAAGACGAAATTTTTGGCGCTCACGGTGGTTCTTCTCCAAGCAAAAAACTTAAGCTAAGGGGGACAGCCGATGCGCTGCCGAATCATCCTTAACGTTTTGATGATTACTGAATCGCCGGGGGATCTAACCTTGTCCGCGGCCTAAAAACATCAGTGTTCGGAGTAGTTTAAGGCGCTTAATTGGGAGATGGCAAGCGCATTATTAGCGCTGCTTATAAATCTCGATGCTTCACGCTGACCAGGTAGAGCTTCGGATCGATCAGTGTTTGGAGGGCTTCCGCAATCGCGACCGAGCGGTGTTGTCCGCCGGTGCAGCCGACCCCGATATTCAGATAGGACTTTCCTTCAAAAGCGTACTGGGGAAGCAGAAACGCGAGCAATTCGCTGTAGAGTTTTGTAAATTCACGCGCTGGGGCCGTTTCCAGCACGTAGTCACGCACGACGGGTTCGAGGCCTGTTTTCTCCCGTAAACTCTCCACGAAGTGGGGATTCGGCAGGAAGCGCACATCGATTACAAGATCGCAATCGATCGGCAGCCCGTACTTAAATCCGAAGGAGAGAAAATTGACCCGCATCAATTTTCCCGGCGCAAAGGGCAGGGAATCAACAAACCCGCCTAGTTCGCGGCGTAATTCATGGACGGATAGGTTCGAGGTATCGATGACGATACTGGCGATTTCACGCAGCGGCTGTAATCGGCTGCGTTCACGCTGGATGGTGTCTTCCAGGGATTTGTCCTTCGCGGAATCGAAACCGGGATGTGGGCGGCGCGTCTCGCTATAGCGCTTCACGATGGTTTCGTTGGTGGCTTCAAGGAAAACAAACTTGATAAGCTTGCGTTTTGGGTCAATCTCATCGAGCACTTTGTTCAGCTCAGCAAGCTTGTCGCGAGTATCGATGTCCAACAGTAGGGCGGTGCGCTCATACTTCGCAGGTGTGCTGCCTGAAAACTCGATGAACTGCCGGAACAGGGGCACCGGTAGATTGTCGAGTATGTAGAAACCGCGATCCTCAAGCGTATCGAGCGCGTGCGACTTCCCTGCGCCGGACATTCCAGCTACCAAGATCAAGGACCGAATATGGCTAGTATCGAGACTCACCTCGGTTACTGATGATGCTGAGTCATTTTGTCTTTATGACGGCGCAACTGCTGGGTCAAGGAATCCGCCAAGGCGTCGATGGCGGCGTAGAGGTCCGCGCTTTCTTCGCGACCGATAAAGTCCGCACCATCAACGTGGAACGTGGCTTCAGCAATCTGTCGGTTCTTCTCAACTCGCAGAATTACGTGCGCATCGGTATCGTGATGAACAAATTTCTGAATTGAATGGGTGATCTTTTCGGTGGCGTATTTCTTAATCGGCTCCGTAGCTTCGGTGTTCTTGAAGGCGATAGTCACGTTCACTTTTCGTTCGTGGTTCGTCATAACGGATGTTTCCTAGTTGGTTTGCTTAAATCTTCGAAGCAACGTTGCCGCAGAGGATAAGTGAATATGCCGGGGTTCGCTTGAATCCACAACGTCTATCAATTTTAACGTACCGCTAGCGCATTTAGAAGAGTTTTTTGCGCTTGGAGGACGACAAAATGCCGAGAGTCTCACGGTATTTAGCCACAGTTCTGCGAGCAATATCGATGTTCTGTTGTTTTAAAATTTCAACGATTTTTTGATCGCTGATTGGATCGTCAGGCGGCTCGGCAGCAATCAGGTTTTTAATCTTATCCTTTACCGTCGAGGACGATACGTCGCCGCCGGCAGTCTTGATGCCGGTGGTGAAGAAAAACTTCAATTCGAAAATTCCTTGCGATGTGTGCACGTACTTGTTCGTGGTAACGCGGCTTACCGTGGATTCATGCATGCCGATGTCATCGGCGACGTCTTTGAGAACGAGCGGCTTTAGTTTTTCAATTCCGCTATCAAAAAATTCACGCTGAAACTTTACGATGCTTTCAGTGACGCGGTAAATCGTGTTCTGGCGCTGGTGGATGCTCTTGATAAGCCACGAGGCTGCCTTCAAGCGCTCGTTCAGGTAAGTCCGATTCGGCAGATTGTCGGCATCGTTGCGGCGCAGCAATTCCAAATAGTAGGGGCTTACGCGAAGTTTCGGGAGTCCGTCTTCGTTGAGCGAGATCACATATTCTCCACCGACTTTGTACACATAGATGTCGGGGATTACATATCGAGTGGTGTCGTCCGCAAAAGGGCGACCGGGACGCGGCTCGAGTCCTTGTATCGTGGTCACTGCTTTGTATACAGTCTCGACACTGACGTTCTCCGCCTTTGCAATTTGATCGTATTTGCGCTTCTCGAGCTTATCCATGTGGTCGCGCACGATACGAGATTCAAGAGCCTCGCTTAGGCCCATCTGATCAAGCTGAATCAGCAGACACTGTCCAAGGTCTGACGCGGCCACTCCTGGAGGGTCGAAGCTGCGCACCGTTTCGAGCACGGATTTCACGCTCTCCACATCGAGCTGGCAGTCTTGGGCCAGTTCCTCAACCGAGCCGCACAGGTAGCCATCCTTATCGAGATTGCCGACGATGTGCATGGCAATTGAACGTTCCTCATCGGAAAGCTCGACGTGCCGTAACTGTTCAAGTAAATGTTCTTGCAGAGATTCTTCGCGAGTCAGCGTCGCTTCGAGCGGGGGACGATCCTCGCTGTCGTTTTGACCTTTCGGTGTGGCGCTACCGCGTGAATCAATGAAACTTTCGAGATAGTCTTCCCAGTCAACTTTGGCTTCTTGATCGCCTTTGGCCGGCTGCTCCGCTTCTATTTGGGGCTCTGGGGACGCTGCCGCTTCCACTTCAGGTTCAGGACGGTCAGCTTGTTTGCGCGGGTCGAAGTCTTCGTCCTCTTTGACCTCTTCAAGAATGGGATTCTCGAGGAGTTCTTTCTCGATAGCCTCTTTGTATTCAAGGCGTCCGAGTTGCAAGAGTTTGATCGCCTGCTGAAGCTGAGGTGTCATCAGCAGGGACTGACTGAGCTTCTGAACTAATTTGGTTTCTAATCCCATAGCAAAAACCAGGTACAACCGTTCCCAAAATTAAGCGCAGGCCGCGCGTACCTATTTGGATGATCGAAGCCCGGCTTCTATGCATAAAATGTGCAAAGGCCCGGCCAAGCCAGTTTCTGTAGTTAAACTCCTGAAAGCACAGAAGTTTGTGTGCCCGATCCCCTAAAAACCGGCGTTCTAAAATAACGCCACAGTTAATATTTTACCAAATTGAGAAGAATTAGTTGAGGGCTCAGATTAGGAGACGCTTTAGGGCGGGGGCGAAGCTAGAGCGAGAAGTCGCTTCCAAGGTAGTAGCGCTGGGCACGTTCGCTTGCCGCAATTACTTCCGGGGCCCCTTCTTCGAGGACTTTACCATCGACCATTATATAGGCGCGGTCGCAGGTGCCCAGGGTTTCACGCACGTTGTGATCGGTAATCAGTACGCCGATGCCGGTGTCACGCAGCTTCTCTATGATGCCTTGAATGTCACGGATAGCGAGAGGATCGATGCCGGCAAAGGGTTCGTCGAGAAGAATAAAATGCGGAGAACGAGCCAGGGTACGGGTAATCTCCACGCGGCGCCGTTCACCACCGGACAAGGACGCTGCCATGCTGTTAACGAGGTGATTCAGGCCAAGGAAATCGAGGAGTTCGTCGTGCCGTTCTCGGCGCAGCGCGTCCGATTCGAACGGCATGGTTTCAAGAATTGCCATGACGTTTTCGCTGACGGAAAGCTTTCTGAAAACGCTGGGCTCTTGAGGTAAATATCCAATTCCTTGGCGCGCGCGCACGTACATCGGTTCACGCGTAATATCCAATCCGTCGAGTTCGACCGTTCCGCTATCAGGAGAGACCAGTCCAACGCAGGTATAGAAGGTGGTTGTTTTGCCGGCGCCGTTAGGACCGAGCAGCCCGACGATCTCGCCAGCGCGAACTTCGATCGATACGTCATCAACTACATGACGTCCGCTGTATGATTTAACAATGTGGCGCGTGCAAAGGGTATGCGCGGCGGCTTCTTTGTTCATGCTGGAATAGTAGCGTTACCGGACAGAACTTATCAAGCCGGGCTTAGCCCAATTCGGGATGGCATTCTACGCAGCGCGTAAGCGCGGTATTGCAGTTTGGAGCGAGTTGATTCAAATCCTCGCTGACAACCGGCCATATAGTATGGGTCTCGTAAAAGGCGACACCGGAATATTGTCTCGTGCAGGTGGCATTACTAGAAGCGGTTGGACAGCTTTCCACTTGCGTATACTTTGCCGAAAAGCCCGTTGCTCCATCTACCACTTTAGTGAGCTCTAAATACTGATGGCGCTGTACTTTGCCGTCATCGCACATGGAGTCCTGAGGTGCCTGCGTAAAATTGGAGAGTGCGGACATAACCAAGCCGCCGCCAGAGCGTATTCCGCTGAAGCTGCCAATTGACGGACAGAACTGCCCGAATACCCCGGCGCTGTTTTGTTTAACTTCAAGAAACAGAACTGGTCCGCCTGCGGGGGGATTGGGGTCACAGGTATTTTTAGTGATGGTAAGAACTACTCGATACCAACCGGTGTAATCTTTGTCTTTAGCAGTCGCCACTGAGGTGAAGCCGCCTTTCTTGGCTTGAGCTGTCGAGCGATAGCAATAGTAAGGACCACTCGAACCGCGCGGGCCTGTCGAGCGCATGATGCCGTCGTTTTTGTTGGCGATAACCGGAGGGCAGGGAACCGCAAGACGCCGGGCCTTCGAGCCGGATTGCGCCGACACCATCCCGGGGCCGCACATCAGCGCGCAGCACAGACCTGCTAAGATAACGTTCTTTAATCCCATACCAGTCGTACTAGATTCCACAGCTTCTATTTAACCACGCTGTTGCAGGTTTAATCAAAGTGGCAGTGCAACTTGTCAAAATTGCTCAATTCGGAGTCTAAGAGTTTTGCCTACTTGCTCTCGATTTTTGCGGCCGCTGCCTGCATTGATTTAACGCTATTACGATAGTCGTCAAAACTTTCGAACTCATAGAGCGATTTTACGCTGGCATTGGGAATCAGCACGCGCTTACCGGCAAGCCAACTATCATCCAACTGTATTCCACACAGAAAAACCAAACTCTCTATCGAACAAGTCTTAAGGTCGCGTAGAACGTACGAAAATAAATTCGGCCCTTGTTCCAAATTCACAATGTACACCTTGCCGGCCGGTTTAGCCTTTTCTGTGGCGGCTGGTGCTTGTGCGCTAGCGTTGACCGTTAGAATCAATGAGGTGAGTCCAAGAAGCGCAACTAATCGCAGCATTTTCATAAACGGTTCTTAAAGTAAAAATAAACTTCAGCGCTACAGCGAGGCCTGCGGAGATAGCTGGTCAATCACGAAAGCGACTCCATCGTCTTCCACAGATTTGGTAACGAACTTCGCCGCGCTCTTGACGCTTTGTGGAGCATTTCCCATCGCGACTGAAAGTCCGCTCAGTCTGAAGAAGGGGATATCAGCCTCTGCATCTCCAAACGAAGCTACAGTTTCAGCCCTCATCTGAAGATGCGCAAGAACATGCTTAAATGCCTGTTCGCGCGAGGCGGACAAGCTTGTCACATTGCCAAAGAGAATATGCGGGTGTGCGGCTCCGTATCCGAACCCGAAGTTCAGTTCTGGAAATGACTTGGCATACCCGCGCAACTTTTCAGCTTCCGCTGGAGTTTGAGAGATGAATTCGAGCTTAAGGATCTTCTCCGAGGCAATCACTTCATCGAGTGATCGCACGGTGGGTGGGAAGCCCAAATAGGTGGCGTGCAGGTCGCCAAAAGCTGATGGGGCATCAATAAAGTAACTCTCGCGTGTGTACACTTCAATGAACATGCTCTCCCGACGAGCGAATTCAAGAACTGCTTTGGCCATATTCGGCGCGATGACTTCCTCGCAAAGGATATTCCCCGTTGCCGCTTCCACAACGAGTGCGCCCGAGAAAAGAACGCAAGGTCCCGCGATGTCCAACTGCTGGATGACATGCTTTGCTCCGAAATACGGTCGTCCGGATGCCAAGCCATACTCCCCGCCGCGCGCGCGGAAATCACGCAAGGCACGCACCGTCTGCGACGAAATTTGATGCTGGGCGTTCATGATGGTGCCGTCCACGTCCAGGAACGCAAAGCGGATGTGGCGCGGCTCTAGCCGGTCTAGATCGGGGGTGCGAGCGGATGAGCCGTGCATTACTTTTGTTTTTTACTTTTCTTAGTCGATTTCTTTTTTTGAGCCGGAGTGGGACGAGGCTTGTCCCCGATATATTTCTTGTATGCTGAAATCCAGTCCGTAAGCATTTCCTGCTGGGCTTGCAGTAGATCAAGTTTCCCTGAGCACACCATGCGATGCATGAGGTTCTCTAGTTCATCTTTTTTATGCACGTTCCACAAAGCTTGATGGGGCTGCGGCCAAAGGTTCTTCGGATCGTTTGAGCCGCCCAGGCCTTTGGATACTAAGTGATCTATTTCATATGCCGATCGCCGCGCGATCTTATAACGCTCGTATGTTTTCTCTTTTGCCGTATTGGAAGTTTTGCCGACTTTCTGAATGTAGCCCACCGCACAAATCTCTTCTTTGCTGCGACTTCGAATGTCGCCCGGCGTGAGTTTCGGATCAGGCAAATACTTTAGGTGCTCGGGGGGTGTTGTGCGGGGGGTGTTCTGTTGGGCCTGCTTTGGTGTGACTGTAACGGTGACGTGAAAATCCTTCTCGTTGCAGGGACACGTTGAAGCTTTGCCGTCGCAGCACACGGCCCCGCCGCCTTGGCATCCACAGACGCCTCCATTGGCAGAGCAGCAGGCACCGAAGCGAAACTCAGCCTCGCTCGCATAGGGGCTGCACAGCAGAACGAAGAATAGCGTCAGTAGTCGAGAGGCTCTCATGCCAAGCTTTCCATAGGAATACACAGGTTCCAGGTCGCGAAGTATGAGAAATACCACAGCAGCCGCTTGCCAGGAAGAGAGGCGTCAGCGAGTCGGCGGCTGATCGGCTGCGCGCAGCTGAAAACACTCGCTGCGCGGATCGTCGCTAAGCGCGGTCTTCTCCTGTGGAGCGCGAAAGTTAGCATCAAAGGTGAATCCAAGTTCTTTGCAGCACTGCTCGGAGCTTAAGAGCCCCAGAGTGCAGGATTTGGTTTGATAGGTGAGGGTGAGAGCCTGCTTCTCTTCATTCCAGACGGGGAGGATAGCCTTCCATTGATCCGGGACCTTTACTCTAGAACAAGCGTTGCCCTCCCAGAAGCGAGCGCAAGCTTTGCTATTCTCGTTAATGATAATCCCCCAACGGCCGCTTTGAGCAAAAGCCTGCGTGGAGAAAAAGAGCAAGAGGGGAAGAATGACGGTGCTTTTCATGACGTATGGAACCTTGATAGAGGGACGTCTTCAGTATTCATGAAGGCTCAGCGCCACGCAAGAAAGAGGGCTTCGCAGCCTGTTTCCGCGGAGCAAGCAATGTCAGAGGCTCCTTATCGAGCGATCCGTCCGTAACCGAACTCAACAAACGGCTGACGCACGACCGCCATCTGAATCTGAGTCAGAGAGCGGAATCGGCTCTCCGCATCAGAGGAAACACGAGGGGCTTACACCCCGTTCGTTCTCCCATTTTCGTTACGATCTCTTTTAGGCCCGCAACTCGGCGGAGCTGCTCTTTGATGTTTCTCGGGGGCCGTCATCCGGCTTGAGCACCTGCGCTACTACGGCTGAAAGCTGCGCCAACTGATACGGTTTCTGAATGAAGCCGCACATGCCTTCATTCATAATTTCTTGCACAGCGTTGTTATTCACGTATCCGGTTGAAAGGATCGCGCGCACGTTAGGATTAATGCCCTTTAACAGGGGCAGGCATTCTCGAGCCCCCATATGGGGCATTATCATATCCAAGATTACTACATCGATGTCGGTCCAATGTTCGCGGAAATACTCATGAGCCTCAACTCCATCGCGCGCCGTCACGACACCATAGCCGAGTGACTGCAGCATCTTTGCGGTCACGCTGCGCACAACGTTGTGATCATCGACCACGAGCACTTGACCGCGTCCAGAGATTGTCTTTTGAGGCGGTTGGATAATCGAGGACACCGCCTGCGCATCCAAGCTCGGCAGATACACTCGAAAGGTCGTGCCATGCCCAAGCGCGCTCTCGACCTTCAGAAAGCCTTCGTGGTTCTGTACGATTCCGTACACCATGGCTAGTCCCATGCCGGTCCCACGTCCGGTCGCTTTGGTCGTGAAGAAGGGCTCAAAGATCTTCTCGCGCAGTTCCTCCGGGATACCGCAGCCGGTATCACATACGGAAATCTCCAAGAAATTCTCGACTTCCAGTTCGGCTTGGCGTCCTCCCAGCGCCGACGCGGGAACAAGCCGAGTGAATATAGAGAGCTCTCCACCGTTGGTTCCTCCCGTCTCGACACTCATGGCATCGCGGGCATTAATGGCAAGGTTCAGAATAATCTGCTGGATCTGCGTTGGATCCCCCAGGATATAGGCCTGCGGAGCCTGCATAATCTGAGAGATCGCGATATTCTTTTCGATGGTGCGGCGAAGAAGCGAGACGGTCTCTTCGATCGTTTGATGAATATCAACGGGAATATTCTGATGTTTGCCTTTGCGCGCGAACCCCAAGAGTTTCTGGGTCAGTTGTCCTGCGCGCGAGGCAGCGCTTTCTATCATCTCGGCGCTTTGATTTACGTCCGGGTCGCGCTCACCCTTCATTTTTAGAAGTCCAGTGCAGCCCAAAATGCCGGTCAGAAGATTATTAAAATCATGCGCAATACCACCAGCGAGTTGGCCAATAGCCTCCATCTTCTGAGATTGCAGCAAGTCCTCCTGAAGCTTCTTGGTCTCCGTAATATTCATGCCCACGCCAAGCACATGTACATCCCCCTGCGGGGTTAGACGTAGCGGACGGCGAACGGTTCGCAATAGAGTGCTGTGACCCTGAGCATCGGTGAAGGTTTCTTCAGCCACTATTCTATCCTCAAGAGTCGAGATGACTTCCTGTTCGCTTTTCCGGAAGGCCTCAATCTCCCTCGCATTCTTCAAGAGATCCGCGTCAGTTTTCCACAGAATTTCATTTACCGTTGTTCCGTATAGATCCGCAGTAGCTTGATTCGCTAGTGTGAAGCGACCCTGGCTGTCTTTGACGTAGATGAGGTTGGGATCGCTATCGACCACTCGGCGCAGGAATTTCTTGCTATCAATGAGCCTCTGATGCGCTCGCTTTAGATCGGTGATGTCGGTGCCGTAGACATGTCCGAACATCAAGTCGGGAACACCGCGAAAAAGGAAATGAAAATACTTTTCTCCGATGCGGCTTGAGCAACTGAGCAGCGCGCCTTCTTCGATGCAGCGTTGCAGATCCAGATCTCTTGCGCCCAAGATTATGGATTTTAGATCCACCCCGGACGCCTGAGGCAGTCCGAAAATCTCCAGTGCTGCAGGATTGGCGGAGATGATGGTGCCCGAATGATCGAAACGCAAAACGGGCGATGGGTGCAGGGTGGCAAACAGCGCCATTTGTTCAGCATTGCGTTCCGCGAGCTTGCGCACGGTAATATCGCGAATTACACAGATGAGGCCGCCGTCTTCCAGTGCCGTGAGTGAAATCTCTTGAGGAAAAATCGAACCATCTTTCTTGCGACCACGTGCCTCTGCTTGAAGCCGTCCATCACGCTGGAACTGCGGCATCAGCTCGCGTTCGAAGCGAGCAAGCTCCTCAGTATCGTACAGGACGCGCCATGATTTACCCAAAAGCTCGCTGGGGTCGTCGTACCCGTACAACGTAGCGTGGGAATGGTTAAGGTATACGTAGGTATGATTGGCATCGAGAATTGCCATCCCATCCATGGAGGATTCGATGGCAAAAGATTTCTGCTCGAGTTCTGCCTGAATGGTTTTCTGCTTGTCACTCTGAAAGGCAATTGCCGCCATGTCAGCAATTGAGGCGGCAAAGTTCTGCTCGTCAGTGCTCCATCGGCGGGCCGGGCCCACGTGCCGCAGGCATACCACTGCTGCGATGGTTCCATCCAGGCGCACCGGAGAATCAATGCTCGAGGTGACGCCGCGTTCAATTAAATAGGCGAGCTCATCGGAAAACTCCGAATTGGCTAGATTGTGCAAGGTGATCACGCGACTGGTTTGCAGCGCTGCAAAATAATTCGGCGCACTTTGGGCAGTCAGCTCGAATCCACTTGAATGGGCGTGCGAATGCTTCTCGTAAAAATCAAGGCAGCGAATACGGGAACAGGAATCTTCGAAAATCCAGAGCGAGGCGCGGTCGACATCCAGCGTATGCGCCGCAGTCTCGAGCAGCTCGCGGATGGAGGAGATCAGGTTTCTTTTCTTTGTTTCGCTGGTTGCCAGTTTAACTAAGGCCTGGTGCTGGAGCTGCAAGCGAGTGCGCTCCTCCATCATGCGCAAGGCGCGGCGATCGTAGCGCGAGCGCAATCTTCGGGCATAGCGGACAATGAAGAACAGAGACACGCACAGAATGAAGAGGGTGCTGCCTATGGTGATTAGGTCAATGTTTGACTCCGCGAAGTATTCGAGCTTTAGGGCTGACAGAATTTCACCACTGCGTAAGGTACGAAGAATTTCTCAGCGAAAGCACCGCCTTCTGCGCTGAGTGCGCAACCAAGGGGGCCAATAAAAAAGTATAGTAGCTGAAACCAGCGCTACCGAATGATTTCTAGGTTTTTAGAAGGAGGGTTCGAGCCAGGCTTGAAGGGCAATGGTCTCGGTAGGTTACCTTTCGTGAGGGGCTGACTAGGACTTTCCGGCCTTACCCAGCAGGTCGGTATTAATATTTTTATCAATCATTTTCACACGCACCTGGCCCGTGGCCTCGCTGCGATTATCTTTGAGGAAAATCTTGATAGAGTCTGCGGTCAGCACGCTGCCGTTCTGACTCAGTTCGGGATTGTCGCTGAGGGTCACCGTGTTTTGATCCGCATCATAGGTCGCGAGTTCTCCTGTTCCGCGAATCCCATCGCCTTTTACGATCAGCACGTTGGTCTTTGCGAATAGCTTCTTGAGTTTGTTTTGCTCGTCATAGCTGCCCTCAACGGTGTTTGAGGTGATGGTCATGTCTCCGTGGCGCACTTCAACGTTGCCTGAGTAAATGAAATAGCGCTCAGACTGTTTGAGCTGCAGAGAGTCGGACTTGATGTACGTGGGAAGCTTTCCGAAGTCAGGCGACGTGCCAAGCGGGAGCGATGAAGACTTAGTCTCACTTTTTTGTATAGGCTCCTTCTTCTGCGCTGCGGGGGCGGCATTCTTGGGCGCTTTGTTGGACTTCGCCGCTTTTTTCCCTTGTGCTTCGGACAGCCCGGGCAGGAGGCAAAGCGTAAGCACCGCAAGGACGAGGGTAATTCTATTGAGCATTCGGCGCATTCTTCATTCCCTTCGGCTTGAGGATAGTCGAAACATTCTGCTTCAGGACGAAACTATTATCGCTTAGGTCTCCTTCCAGCACATCGCCCGAGATATCGATGAAATCTCCGGTAATTTCGACGTGCCCTGGGGCGTACAGAGTTTCCTTCTCTTTATCGTAGGTCAGGTTGTCCGTCTTCAGGGTCTCTTTATCGTCATACGTGACGACGACGCCGTTGGTGGCGTCTGCGCTCTTAAGGCCTGCGCCTTGCAAGCGCAGCAGCGCTTCTCCGGCATTCATGACGATGACTTTGCCGTCTTTCTTGTACATCCACAGCTGTGCTGCGGTGATCTTGGCGCTATTTGTTTCCGGGAAATACTGGCCTTGCGCGCCCTTTGCCTCCCAGACTTTTCTACCGTCTTTAATTTCAGCGCGCTGAAATTCTTTCAGCATGAATTTGGATTCCTGGCTCGGCGTGCCATCCACGGGGGCCGTTGTGGGCTGGGGGGTCGCTTCTTTCTTCGCAACTGTTGCGCTTGGCAGTTTTGCAGAGCGCGGCATGAACCAAATTCCGATCGCGAAGAAGAGCGCGATAATCGACACCGCCAGAACGAGGCTCTGATTCTTTGTAATCTTCATGAAAACGAACTTTACGCTTTTTGCGGGGCGGCGGCGTCACGAATACGGCAAGCAGTTGCTATCACCGCTTCCATTTCGTGCAAGGGCAACATGCTGGCACCGTCCGACGGAGCAGTTTCAGGCCTGTCGTGGCATTCAATAAAAATACCGTCGACTCCGACCGCCACCGCTGCGCGCAAAAGAGGAAGAATAAAACGACGATCTCCCCCGGACTGGCTCGCTCCGCCCATCGACTGGACGCTATGCGTCGCGTCGAAGACAACAGGGTATCCGGTTTGGCGCATGATCGGCAAGTTTCGCATATCGACCACTAAATCGCGGTATCCGAAGCAGGCGCCTCGTTCGCAGAGTAGAACTTTATGGTTGCCCGTGGAGGCGACCTTTTTCGCGACATGTTGCATGTCATCGGGAGCGAGAAATTGGCCCTTCTTTACGTTGACGGTTTTACCGGTCTTTCCGGCTGCGATCAGCAAATCCGTCTGGCGGCATAAAAATGCCGGAGTTTGAATAATGTCGACGACTTCTCCGGCGGCGCTTGCTTGCTCCGGCGAGTGAACATCGGTCAGAACGGGAACCCCGAGCTTGCGGCGAACCTCTTCGAGAACTCGAAGTCCTTCATCTATGCCGAGGCCGCGCTTGGTGGAGATGCTGGTACGATTGGCTTTGTCGTAAGAAGACTTGAATACCAAGTTAACTGGATACTTGGCGCAAACCTTTTTGAGAAATTCTCCAATCTGCAGGCAGTGCTCAAGCGACTCAATCTGACAGGGCCCGGCAATTAAGAGCAGGGGGTTGTTTCCGCCGACCTTAACTTGAGGTGTAACTTCGACGATGTGAGCAGGCTGCTGCGCGGATTCCATACATTATGAAGAAGAGACAGCGCCGCGCTCAGAATCGTCAACTTGATCGATTGGAGCATCGCCGGTCTGACCGTTGCGCGAAGACTTTGATGACTTCACGACTTTGCCGTTGAGCTTACGGCCCGCCTTGAGACGCAGGGCGCGGTGTTCAAGAGCCGCAGCAACGAATCCCTTGAAGAGCGGATGCGACGTGCGGGGTGAAGACTTAAACTCGGGGTGGAACTGCACTCCGATAAACCAAGGGTGATCTTGCAGCTCGATAATCTCGACCAAGTGATTGTCCGGGGAAGTTCCCGAGAGAATCAGTCCCGCCTTCACGAGGGTGTCGCGGTATGTGTTGTTGAACTCAAAGCGATGACGGTGACGCTCGCTGATTTCCTTCTCTCCATAGGTCTTTGCGGTCAGACTTCCCTTTGCGAGAACGCAGGGATAAGCGCCGAGACGCATTGAACCACCCATGCGATTCACCGACTTCTGGCTTTCCATTAAATCTATCACGGCGTGCTCTGAGTTCGGGTTGAATTCTGAGCTGGTCGCCTGAGCAATTCCTGCCATGTTGCGGGCATATTCGATGACAGCCATTTGCAGGCCCAAACAGATACCGAAGAACGGAATCTTTTGTTCACGGGCATACTGGCAAGCTTGAATTTTACCTTCGCTACCGCGGGCTCCAAACCCTCCTGGTATGAGAATCGCGTCGACGCCTTTACCATTCGTGGCTTTTTCAATCGCCGCGGCTACACCGTCTTTCTCGATCTGTTCGCTGTCGACGTATGCCACATCCACCTTACAGTCGTTTGCGAAGCCGCTGTGATGAAGCGCTTCCGTAAGGCTCTTATAACTTTCGGTGAGGTCGACGTATTTGCCAACCATGGCAATGGTTACGCTGCCATTTGCAGGAGCAGTGAGCGTGCTGGCGATCTTTTCCCAAGGCTTAAGATTCGGCGAGCCGGTCCAAATGTTGAGCTGCTCGACAATGCGTTGATCGAGCCCTTCGCGGTGTAGCACCAGCGGCAGCTCATAAATGGAGCCGACGTCGTAAGAGTTAACAACGCAGTCCTCTTTCACGTTGCAGAAGAGACTGATTTTGCTCTTCACTTTTTGATCGAGCTGCTCTTCGGAGCGACAAATGATAATTCCGGGGATAATTCCAAAGCCGGTTAGTTCCTTAACGGAGTGCTGGGTCGGCTTGGTTTTGAATTCGTTGGCGGCACGAATGTATGGAACCAAGGTAACGTGAATATAGAGAACGTTCTCCGGACCGAGGTCAGCGCGCATTTGGCGGATAGCTTCAAGGAACGGCAAGCTTTCAATGTCGCCAACCGTACCGCCGATTTCAACGATACAGATATCGAAGCCACGCGAAGCTAGGAAGACGCGACGCTTAATTTCATCGGTAATGTGCGGAATAACCTGTACGGTTCCGCCGAGGTAGTCACCACGGCGCTCGTTGCCAATGACAGTCTCGTACACCTGACCGGTGGTGAAGTTGTTGAGCTTGGACATCTTGGTTTCAAGAAATCGCTCATAGTGCCCCAAGTCGAGATCCGTTTCGGCTCCGTCATCGGTGACGAATACCTCGCCGTGCTGGAACGGGCTCATGGTGCCAGGGTCGACATTAATATAGGGGTCGAGCTTTAGGGCCGTAACTTTAAGTCCGCGAGATTCGAGGAGAGCCCCAATACAGGCGCAGGAAAGCCCCTTGCCGATTGAAGACACAACACCGCCCGTTACAAATATGAACTTTGTTGATCGCGAACCCATAGGCTCCGTCTAGGAATTACAGATAGTTACATCGGACCGAAAGGATACCGTTATGCTATCTGATTTCCGGACTCAATGCATTAGAAGAACCAAAAAATTGCGGGATTTCCTAGCGTGACTTGCTCTTATACATACGCTGCCGACGGGTTCCCGAGGATAGGGCCTGGAATAAGTGCCCGCGAAATACCATGTACCAAATAGCTATGAGGAGCGCGAGCAAGGGCAGTAGGAATGCAGTGGCCTGTCCGAAGTTGGAGTTCAACACTCCCGTTACGACGATGAATGGCGGCAGCATCGGGTCGGAGTGAGCCAGCATTAATAGCACTGAAAGCGGGCTGGCCAGGAGCACGGGCGCCAAAACAAGAAGCAGAGGGGCAAACCACTCGATCCAATTGTCGCGGGTGAAGCGAGCGGCCTCAGACAAGGCATAGGTACTTTCAATGCGGTGCAGATAAATTACTTCTGGAATGGCATTGAATACGATTACGATCCCGAGCTGAACGCACATCAGCAGAAACTTTGCGTCGAGGCCTTGTGTGAGCTGTTGCAAGACGAACTGTACGATAAAGAAAATAAAGGCGACGCTAATGATGTTAAAGAAGAGCCCGCCGTCGAACTCAGGTAAATCCTTGAAGGTTAGCCGTTCTTTCTGAACGGTGCTTGAAATCCAGGAGTAAAAATAACAGAGCAGGGCGATCTGAATCATTCCGGCGATCATCCCTCCAGCAAAGCCGAATTGGGAGAAGAAAGCCGAGCTAAAATTGTAGAGCATAAACAGCAGCACGCAGCCGGGTAGAATCGGCCAATTGCGTGCCAGGCCCTTCGCCGCCAGCGAAGCGCAGTCCCAGTACATTAGAAGCGTCGCTTTAATAATGTCCACTTTTCTGCACCGGCTGACGCCGTCCCTATGCCAAATTATTATTGCTGCGGCGGTCGATGGCGCTGTCCACCGCGCCCACGTCCACCCCGTCTGCGGCGCGGGCCGCGATTCTGGTGGAATCCACGACTCTCTTCTTCGTGGTAGCCGCTGTCCGGTCTGCCGCGTTCCGACCCTTGTTCCAAAAGATCCGCCAGGAGATCCGACTCCGGCCCCTTCCCGTAGAGGAGATGAATGAGAAGTTCAAACTCATCGAGTACTTCGCGGCGGTCGAGCTGGCGAATTTGACTGCGATCGTCGCCAGAGGTGAGAAGCATGTGCCATGCTTGTAAGAGCGCTTCGATCTTCTCGCGTTCTTTGCGCGGAACGGCCAGCGCTCGAAATCCAGAAGCAACGTGCTCGGCGATGTCTTCTCGGTCGCGGAACTGCTCGGGTAGTCCGTCCAAAATTGGGCAGCGTGTGAATAAGGAAATGAGAGCGAGCACGACGGTCGGGGAGCGCGGCTCGCCATCCAACACCATCTCATCGGAGTGAGCTAAAGTTTTAGCGAAGTCGCTTTCTTCATTCAATAAAGCAGCATCGTTCTCGGCGAGTTCGGGAATTAAGTGAGCTAATAATCCGGTCTCCGCTAGTAAGCGCAGCGTTTGGAGCGCGAAACCAGAAGCGAAATCCTTTTTGAACTCCTCGAATACGCGCATGGTGGCGCTATTTCGAATAAGCTCAGCGTTGCGCTGAATAGAGGCGTAGCAGGCCGCGTCGATATTGAACCCACTCTTCGCGGCGTACCGGCAGATGCGCATCAACCGTACCGGATCTTCTGGGAAGCGCACATCGGGATCTCCAATTATGCGAACCACGCGGTCGCGAATATCGCGCATGCCGCCGACGTAGTCGATGATGGAGAAAGTGCCCGCATCGTAGAAAAGCCCATTGATGGTAATGTCTCGACGCATCGCATCGGTGACTTCGGTGCCGTAGGTATTGTCGCGCGTGATGATCAGCTCTTCAGGGGATTCGCCCTCCTGAGGTTCTGCCACTTCTTCGCTCACGTCGCGGAAGGTTGAAACCTCCACGATTTTATTTCCGCGAAAGAAGACGTGAATTAATTTAAAGCGCCGACCGATGATGCGGCTGTTACGAAAGAGTTCTTTAATCTGGCGCGGTGTAGCATCTGTCGCGATATCAAAATCTTTGGGCTTTCTATTAAGAAGTAAATCACGAACGCCTCCGCCAACGAGATAGGCTTTATGCCCATGGCGCATGAGACGATACAAAATTTTCAATGCATCCGGATCGATGCTGTTGCGTGAAATTGGATGTTCATCGCGCGAGTAGACTTCGGGTCGAAGCGCCATGCGCTTATAAGACTCGCTTACGTTTTCTTTTGGTTTTGAGGTCACGACTTAGGCTTACTTTCTCAGATGGCAAAAACGAGAGCAGAACATACGCTAATATTTATAGTGGTTTCAAGACGATGCGGCGGCGATTTGCGCGGCGAACCACTGTCTATAGCTTCTCACAGCGGCGCTAATAACTCTAGGTGATATTCCTAGGAAAAATACCGGATTCGCGCACTTAAGTTAGTTCGCGTCCAAACCGAAAACCTTATGTAAGAGGCCGGATGTAGGGGCTGTCAGAGCGTACTCAAAGGCTTAGGAACCGAAAAAGGAGACAATTGGTATGGGACGACCAGTATATACATACGAACTTTCTGACCCCGATTTGTCCTGGCTAGTCTCAAATTTTCAAGAAAACAATCCCAATTACATATTAGTCGAGAACAGCTGCCTGCCCGTTTCTTTCTTTAAGGGCTCCGACGCGCCGGCACAAACTGAGAATTTTCCCGTGCTCGTCAAAGCGGATGCGCTAAAAACGGCTCCGGTGACCGAGAATAAATAGCCAGGTATCGGCATTATGAAAAACAAAAAGGCGCCTTTGGGCGCCTTTTTGTTTGGAACTCAACGTATCTGGGCGTTAGAGAGCGCTCTTAATCTTTTCGATCTCTCCAGTTACGAGACTTTGAATTTCATCGAGGTCTTTCTGAGTCTTTGCTTCAAAACGCATGACCAGCACGGGTTGAGTGTTGGAGGCGCGTACCAGGCCCCATCCCTGAGGGAACGTGATTCGCACGCCGTCGATAGTGTCGACTTTGTATTTGGAGAATGCGGATTTGGCATTCTGAGCGATCTTGAACTTCACTTCTTCAGGGCAATCTATTCGGATTTCGGGAGTTGAAACCATTTTCGGCAGATCCGCCAAGAGCTGCGACACGGGGCCTTGCAGGGTGCTTACGATCTCCACAAAACGGGCGGCGCAGTAAAGCGCGTCATCGAATCCATAAAAGCGATGACGGAACATGATGTGACCGCTCATTTCACCACCCAAATCACCGTCTAGCTCGACTAACTTTTTCTTGATCAGCGAGTGACCGGTCTTCCACATGACGGCGTTAGCCCCACGCTTTGAAAGGTCTTCGAATAAGAGCGAGGAGCATTTTACGTCGCCAATCACGACGGCGGCTGATTTCTCCTTCAGAATTGCGCGCGCGTAAATTAGCAGGAGCATATCGCCGAAGATGACTTCGCCTTTTTCGTCTACGACGCCAATGCGATCGGCGTCACCGTCCCATCCAATTCCGAAGTCAGCTTTGGTCTCTCGCACCTTTGCGATAAGATCCTGAATGTTTTTAAGCTCTGTGGGATCGGGATGATGGTTTGGGAAACGGCCATCGGGCTCGCAGAAGAGCTCTATGACTTCTACGCCTAGCTGACGAAGCAGCGATGGCCCGACCAATCCGCCTACACCATTTCCGGCGTCAACGACGACCTTCAGCTTACGCTTGCCCATGTGTGGCTTGGAGTTGGCGACCAAATCCTGGATGTATTCATTGCGGATTTCGTACTCAGTGATTTTGCCCTTGCCGGGAGAGGTCGGCTTCTGAGCAATCAGAGTCTGCATGCGATTCTTTAAATCTTGGATCTCCTCGCTTGCCAGCGTCGATTTTCCGAGGCACAGCTTGAAGCCATTCATATCGGCAGGGTTATGACTGCCGGTAACTTGAATTCCACCGCCATACGGTCTGGCATAGACTGCAAAATACAATTGAGGAGTGGGGCCCATGCCGGTCAGACAGCAGTCAACGCCTTCGTCGGACATGCCGCGCGCCAAGGCCTTGGCGTACCCGGGAGAGCTCAACCGGCAATCCCAGCCAATGGCGATATTGTTCTTGCCGCGATCGCGGGCCAAGGTCGCATAGGCTCGGCCAAGCGCGTACGCAAAATCCTCCGAGAGATCCTTATCAACGGTGCCGCGGATGTCATACTCACGAAAGATTTGAGGATTGATATGCATGGGTAGTCCTTGTGAATGAATAGGGGAAGCGCGCCGTTAGATCTTCCTATCGACGCTGTGAGTCTTCATAAGCTCAGCAGTAAAGAAGGAGTTCATCTTCTCGGCGAGTTTCTGACGCTGCAAGGTCTTACGAACCTCATCCTTGATTTTCTCCTGATCTCCGTCTTCTTCAGTTTCGGTGAATTGCTCGATTACTTTGAAGATCTGATAGCCTTGGGCTGTTTTGATCGGTTTGCTTACTTCACCGGGTTTGAGCGCGGACACCGCTTCGAAAACGTCGCTGCTCAAGTCTTTCTGCGCAATGATTCCAAGCATGCCACCATCGGCGGCATTGGGAGCGTCTGAATTTACGCGTGCGACATCGGCAAAATCTTCTCCGCTGCTAATCTTTTCCTGGATATCCTCGACGATCTTCTCGCTCCCCTCGGGGCCATGGATATCTTCGCGAATGACGATGTGCGCGAGCTTCACTTTCGTTCCGTTCGAGGAAAGCTCGACGTGCTCCTTCATGTAGACTTCAATCTCTTCAGTCGTAACGCCGACGCCCGACTGCATCAAGCTAGTCGCGAGACGAGATTTTAAGATGTCGATCTTGATGAAGCCTTTATACTCCGTGATGTCGCGTCCTTCTTGCTTGAGTGCTTGTTCGAAGCCTTCGCGCGACAGGTTGTTCCGTTTGGCCACTTCGGCGATGTATTCGTCGATTTCCTCATTGCTTACTGAAATGCGTCTCGCTTCAGCTTCGAAGGTAACAAGATAGTCCATGATAATGGTATCAAGTACTGCATTAGCTTCAGGATCGAGCGCTGCTTCCTTTAACGTCAGAGAGCGTGGAGGATTGAGACGACGGCAAACGTCTTGCAGAGTAATCGGCCGGCCATCAACACTGGCTACGACGGCGTCGAACAAGATCTCTTTGTTGGCAGGCGCCGCCTTTGCTTCAGGCTTTTTGGGGGCGGCGCTTGCGGCTGTTGAGCACAGCGCCAGCGTTACTGCCGCGACTAATACGTAGTGTTTAGGCATGTCGGGCATCTTAATGGGAACGTCTGGGGATGGCAAGAAAACCCCCCGGAGCTCCATTCTGTGCGATTTCAAAAAAATGGGGCGCAGGCAAGAGGCAGTATCATACCTAGATACAAAACCTCTGCATGCGCCCCTGGGTCTCACGTACGATAGTCTCGTGCTTGACTCTCAAAGAGCTTGCGATATGCCTCGCAGCGCTCCATGAGCTCAAGATGCTTGCCCTGATCAAGCACTTGCCCTTCATCCAGCACGACGATGCGATCTGCTCGTCGTACGGCGCCGAGATAGTGCGTCGAGAAGATCACAGTCTGACCGGGAGTCTCATGAAAGAGAGTGTCCCAGAAATCCCGTGCTGCTTCCGGATCGATTGCCGCCGTCGGCTCATCGAGTACCATCAGTGCCGCACCGCTATAGAGCAGGGAGGCCAGCGCCAATTTTTGGAGCTGTCCGCCCGAGGGCTCTTCGGTGTCCTTGTAGTCACGTCCGAGCTTTTGGGCGTACTGCTCGCGGTATGCTTCAACAAAGGTTGAAGCGCCGCTACGCTTGGCCGCCCAGCGCACTCGGTCAGCATCCAGCGCCTCACCTGCACGGCTGAGAGCGATGAACTCTTCGACCTTCAGGTTGTAGTGCTGAATACTCTGAGGCAGACAGGCTACTGTCTTTCTCAGGGTCACACGATCTACTTCACGCATCGGCACTCCGCCCAGCAGGACTTCGCCGCTGTCCGGATCGAACAGTCGAACGATAACCGATTTCAGTGTCGTCTTGCCGGCACCGTTAATGCCGACAAACGCCACTTTCTGTCCTGCGGAGACGTGTAAGCTCAGACCCTTGATAACTTCGCGCTGTCTTTTTCCGGCACCCTGCGGATACCCGAAGCGGACGTTGCGAAGATCAAGTGATACACCTTCTGAGGTCACCAGCGGCTGCTTTCCACGCTCCGGGAAGTGCGTGCGCGATTCAAGCGCCAGCAATTCCTGGAGTCCCGTCACGTACAAAGATTGACCGAGCTGTCGTCCCGCGGTGGTTGCCACCTCGGCAAGACTTGACGCGAACAACGACAATGCACCGAGGAAGAACACGAACTGTGCCACCTCGAGCTGTCCCTGTGACGCGCTTCGGATCAAAGCGTACGCGGCAAACACCACCGTCGTCATGCCGATCACGATACACAGCAGACGCTTCCAAATGCTTTCGCGCTCTATCGAGTCGTACTCCTCGATAGCCGTCGCGATCTGATCTGCGAATCTTCCGGCGAACCAATGCGCTGCGCCGAAGACCTGCAGGTAAGAAAGCGGCTTGGAACACAAGATGTTCCCGCGATCTTCCCAGAAGCGCCGCCACCAGTCGGCTTGGCGTTCGTCAACTTTGAACTGCCGATAGGCATGCAGTCCTTCGTACACCATGCTCGGAGTCATGCCCGCCAGAATCAGCAGACACAACGCGGCATCGAAACGAAAGAGCATCACACCGGCTATCAAACTCAACGCGATGGCCCGAAAGAACCCGATCTGGGCCTTCAAGAGTGCCATCACCCGCCATACCGCACGTTCCTGCACCTGTTGGATTTTGTCCTTCAGCTCAGGATCGCTGTAGGTGACTGGATCCAGGTCCGGCACCTTCGTGACCTGCGATTGTTGCACGTACACGAAGGCCCAGTGATCGATCAGTTGATCGACCACCGACACCACGAGCGGCAGGGCGCCCATCAAGATTAGCGCCACGGCTAGGCCGAGCGCTTCCCACTGATAAGAGCTGATCGAGCTTCCGTGCATCAGTCCTTCGATCACGTGTCCGCTGCTCCAGCTCATGAGGAACGGGATCACCACCACGATCACCGCGACAATCGCTCGCACGATCGAGGTGCCTGGGCGGTGTGCCCAGAACAGCTTCGCCATGTCGATGTTGGCGAGCACGATTCGCGTGCCATGCGATCCCATCTCTCTGAGGATAGCCAGCCATTTGCGGACTCGAGTGCTCTCGGAAGCTCTCGCTTCCACTGCTACTTCACTTTGAATATGCGACATACATTTCCTTTCTAAAAAATTGTTACAAGAAACGTGAACATCACGCCTCTCAAGAAACCTTTGCTACTGCCTCTTGCTGCATCCAGCGTGTGCTCGATGCAGCAAGAGAGTTGCGTCGTCTACCCAAGCATTGAGACAAAGATCTCTCGCGGCAGTCTTCTGCTGTGCCAACTCCAGTTGGAACTGCGCGCAGATCTCTCCCGTGGCGTGCGCGTGCACGCGATTTTCAAATTGTTACGGAACGTTTTTTACCCTTGAGCGAGCTGGCCTCGTGGCGCTAGCTCAAGTGCGAATGCGTGAGATAGACATAGAATTTCCCCCAAACTAAAATTAAAAAAAGCTACTAAAACGCAGCAAAAGCCACTGTTTTTAAATGCTTATGAATTGAGGGTGAAGATGGAGAAGAGAAGGTCTCTCGCCGCTTCATCAAGCAATCCCAGCATCTAAACGCCGGGATCTTGTGAACCCGGCTACGTCAACGAATCAGTTGCCGCTGTTGGAATTTTCCTGACACGATTGCGACTGCGAGTGGGAATTCAGTCCCAATCGCGGACGCAATCATCGAACCAGGAAGATTTCCTGTCTGATGAGCGGCGCTATATGGAATTAGAATTCTCATGGAATGAGTGTAACACTGAAATGATAGTAAGTGAAGAAAATAATTCACTAGATGGTGTTTTTCGTGAAAATTGTTATTCGGTGCGAGCGTAGAGTGTAAGAGCAGGTGGTTTGTTCCGAAATTGCGCCGCTGGTATTGCGAGTTCTTCTCTTTCCGGGGAATCGTAACGTAATCCAGTGAAGCAAGGATTATCAGTGGATCCTGATCGGGGGATTGCCGCGCTGTAGTCGTGGCCAGGTTTAGGGATGTGCAGATTTTCCGCTCGCAATGACAGGGGCGAATAGTCCTGGTGAAATCGGGCATCCGTCAAAGCTGCTCGAGTATTCGAAGAGGCTCTGATAAGTCCACGCTGCTTTTGAACTCCCTTCCTGTAAATTTCGATTGCAATCCGATGGCGGCTCTGAGCACCTCTTTCAATCCGTGACGTTCATATCTTTGCAGCCCCGGTGTTGAGGATCCGTTGGGGACGACTTCGATGCCAAGTGCGCCTGTCGGAGGAAGGTGCGACCAGCATGCATCGTGGCCTTCCTGAAAACCAAGTCCGCGGAACAGTTTTCCATAGTGGGCTCCACTCTGGGGGCTCCTGAGCGTAGATAATTGAAAAGCCCCCTCATCGGTGAGAGCGCGTACGGATTCGCATCCAAGCGCGCCGGCAGTGAACACCAGAAGACAGCCCAATGCGCGTTGCGGGGAAATCCTAAACGTATCGCGAAATGCTCCAAAAGCTGCTCTATGGTCGAGGCTACTATCTTGCAGGGAAGGTTTCCCGATCATGGAGCCGCTTCGAATCACTCTTCCTTCAAGCCCACGAGTGGTAAGTTTCGTGTCCAATCCCATCTTCCAAAGCGGGTGGAGTTGATGGCGATTCATTGGGTTGGCTGCGTTGATCACAAAGTCTAAAGACACCGTGCCAGCACCGCTGGTGCCTCTCAGGGTCAGGAAATAGTCGCTATTCCCGATCGGAGCTTCGAGCGTATCGATAGTCAGGGGGTATTTCTTGATGCAAGAGAAGAACTCAGGGGAAAAAGTCCGAAAGAGGAAGCGAGCATTCTGTAGCGCAGCCGATAATGTCGTGGCGGTAGACTCATCTCTGTCGATGAGATACGTGAAGCCGCGTGCTTTCTGCAGAGTCACGTCGCGAAAAATAGGCGCCGCCTCGATTAGAAACTCAGTTGCAGATTGTGCATCGCTGCTACACGAAACGAGTCTGTTCTTCAGCAGATAGGTATAAATTCCGTGCTGTAAATCCTCTGATATCCCAACCCAGGAGCCTAAATGGCTCACGAGTCTTTGCAGAGCCAGCTTGCTGTTACCGAAAGGCGCTCCGTATTTTAAACTTTCGAATGAGGCTCCAATCAGCACATCGGTGACTGGGGCGGGAATGGGAGCATCAATTTGGTTTGAGAGCGCTGGTTCGGTAGACATCTTACTACATCCGAATGTTCTTCTAGACTCCTGCAAAGAGCGCTCTTAGTCAATTTTTGCCTGCCTGACGCAGGGACCCTCCTGCTACCGACTGGTTTGACCAAAAAAAAAAGGGGCCCCCGAAGGAGCCCCTTTCTTGTTTTTTGAAACGCTCTTATTAGGCCTGAACGTTTCTGTCGTTGAAGAACGTGCCAACGAACGAGCGAAGAATGAACGCTCCGAGGGCAACAATCATCAATCCGAGAGCGGCTCTGTACTGACCGAAGGCCGAGGACAAAATCGCTCCTACGCCTGCGCACACCATCACGAGCGCGCCGAACGAACCTTCAAGGTACGTCAAGATCGCGTTGATCGAGTTAGCAAGACGTCGGTCGTTGTAACGAGTCGTCAATCCACCACTCTGCGCGATAGCCTGATCGGCAAGGCCTGCGCTGAGCAAGCAAACACCGAACACGAAAAGCGCGATCTGAATTTGACGGCTGGACGGAGCATGCACTGCAGCTCCAAGGTACTGACCAACTTTCTTATAAGCGGTCTTCATTTTCGAATTATACGACGTAAACATATTAAAACTCCCGAAGGGGTAACTAATCCAGTTGTTGAACCGACAACAAACTGCCAAGGCAGAATGTGTCCCATGTTGTACCTATAGTTATGCACGAATTGTTCCGCGTGTAACATTACTCTTGTTACCGAGTCTCTGCACTTGTGTAATGAAATTAGAGGGTTGCCCAGGAGCGACCAGGTTTGAGCTGGATTATCCTTGTCCCTCTACGGCCAGGCCTGGAATTAGGGCCTCAGGATTCTCAGGGACCCCATTAATGCGAATTTCAAAATGAAGATGCGGGCCGGTAACGCGACCGGTGCTCCCGACGGTACCGATAATTTCGCCGGCATTAACGCGTTGACCAGGGCGCACTTTGATCTCTTTGCAATGGCCATAATGACTGGTCATGTTGTCGGAGTGCTTTACTACTATGAGATTTCCGTATCCGCCGTAGGGATCGGAAAAAACTACGACGCCCGATCTCACGGCGCGAATGAGCGCGCCCTGCGGGGCGGCCAAGTCGATGCCATCATGATGTCGGGTTGCCTTGATAACAGGATGTTTGCGCCAGCCATAATCGCTCGATACGCGAGTGCCGACTAACGGGTACACGAAGCTTGAAGTCGGCAAACTCAGGGAGGCCGCCGACGGAAATCCAATCAGGAGCACGAGGCTACTGAGCAGACTTAGTGAGATCAAAGTTTTCGCTTTGAACCGAAGCGTCATATCCCTTAATCCTTACCGTACGGGTTGGAGAGGACATCGAATTAGGGCCGAACGCGACCACATCCGAGGAAACCCATGCGCGAGTTCCGGTCGGGGAAACAACGCGGTACCAATCGCCCTGCTTAGTTTCGACAACCAAGCGTGTTCCGCGGGTGACTGACATAAGAGGCGAATTATCCGCCCCGGGGCCCGTACGCAGATTGGCCTTTTCAGCTATGACGGTGGCAACTGGCGTATCGTCAGAAGCCTTGCTGATGCTGCTGCGCTGTACCGCTGGGGCAACGTTGCTGGCGGGCGCGCTGCCGGCAGCAGCGTTGGTAGCGCCGCTAAATTTCATTGCAGCGCTGCGATTGCGTGCGTCGATGGAGCCTGCCAATCGTTCAACTTCGGTCTCCGCCAACATCAAGCGGTTTTTCGCATGTTCGAGCTGCTTCGAAAGATCGTTAATCTGCAAATCGGATTTCTGCAATTTCGCGCTGAGATCGGTATTTGCGCGACGGAGCGTCGCTACTTGCGCGGTGAGAGCCTTGAGCGAGGCTTCGCGTGCGTCAGCTTCTTTCTGTGCGTCAGTTTTTGCCCGATCGGCTTTAACGCTTGCTGCTTTTACCGTTGCGTCGACGGGTGCGGCTTTAAGCGCAGCCTTTGGGGCTGTATCGATTACTTCGATTTTCTTTATGGTGCGTGACACCACTACGGTTTCAAGTTCGGGTGCTGACTTTTCAGATATTTGCGTTTCGGCGCGAGCCGTAGCTGCAACCGCGGCGGCCTGGTCTGCAGCTTCTCGTCCGGTCAGCGCGAGGCTGGCGGCAGTCGGAAGCGGCTCTGTTTTTCCGGAAGCCACATCCTTAATGAGAGCTTGCGCCTCGGGGCTCGATAATTTCTTGAGCAGCTCTGCTTCTTGAGCTTCAAGGCGGGAATTTTCAGCCTCAATGTCTTTGTCGCTTAAGGCGAAATCTTTCCCAATGGTTGTTGGAACGGTGCGTTCTGTCTCGGTGCCAGCGGCCTGACGGAGTTCACGTCGAATTTGTTCGACGCTAATCTCGTCGTCCGCGCGACAGAGCAGGGGACTGGCCAGCAGCGCAGCTGCAGTTCCGGCAGCAACGAATGTTCTGAGAAATTGGTTCTGATACTTCATACTGCCTCTTTATGCTTGCGCTCTTGCTAAATCAGTTTCCGGTTTTGGATCCGTAATGCGGCGCTTATCACGCTCGGACTGAATCATCTGTTGAATCTCACGCGGCGCTGCGACCCCCTTCATTTCAAGCTCTACCTCTGACGAAGCCGCAGTGCCGACTTGAAGGGTTCCTACATCTAAAAAACGCTCAATGAGGCTCTGATCGAACTCCACCATGCGTACATCCTCATATCGCAAGGTAATGATTCTTTGATTCAGGGAAATTATGCCTTCGCGGGCTTCAATTCCTTGCCCATCCAGAACGTATAAAACGTCATAAATTCGGGCTAATAGGTCGCCAAGGGCGACCACCGGCATAAGGGCGAATAAGGGCAAATTGAGGTCAATACGAGTTTCCCCTAGGGTGAACAGCTCTCCCCGGATGGTTGAAGAGGGGAAGTGGTGCGAAAGGGCGACGGCCGCGATACACAGCACGAATAGCACCACGATGCGCTCTATTTCTGAGCGCCAAACTTTGTGCACGACGATACGCTGTGAGTTCACGCTGCTATTTCAACCCCAATTGTTTTTCAATATCTGAGAGCGACCCGCCGTTGCTGGAGCTGCGGTCCGCTTGAGTCTGCTCGCTGGCCCTGTTGCGAGCTGCAGGAGGAGAGGAAGGACGCATGACGTCTTCGATGCGATCGTCCTGTGTGTTCTGTCCAAGATTGAGCGGAATGTCCGCCTGTTTAGCCTTCTGCGCGCGTTCCGCTCGAAGTTCACGCAGGAAGATATCGCCGTCAACTTCTTGGCGTGGAGCAGGCTCTTGCGGAGCATACGAAGAGGTTGATTCCGAGGTCGAGGCGCGACTAGCTCCAGTCACCGGTGCGCTTCCGCCGCGCTTGTTTTCTCCAGCCGAGTGAACTTCGATGCTTGCTCCGGAGAGGCGTAGAGTTGCAAACACAATGGTCACCAAAATAATGGTGATGAAGTGCACGCGGTTCTTGAACGGCGCGGTGAAGTTGCTGACGCTGACTAGACTCATGCTGCCTCGTTACTTGCTCTTATAGTAGTTCCAGCGACCTTGCCGAATCTCTACGACTTCCGAATGCGCAGGACGATAGTAATGCCCTTCGGGATCTAATCCTGGCGGAACATCAACGACGTCCACCATCGGCTCTTCCCAAACGTACTCGACTACCCCCGGCACGTCGCTACTGCTTGCCACAACGACTTCTTTCACTTCGGTGTGCGTCACCGTATGCGAAGCGCAGCCGCCTGCAAACATGCTGAATGCTGCAGTCGCCGCGAGCAATGCTATTTTATCATATTTCGTGTTCCAGCTCATGATTACCTCTCCTTCAAAATCAAACTGCCGTTCTTTTATTGCGAGTTCCCGCCTAAAGCACTGGCCATTATATCACCTACAATATTCGTTACCGCTTGCGGCTGATCTGGGTTCGCAAGCGCCACATTAGCCTGCTGCTGCCAAGCCTTGGCTCCATTCGGAGCAAGCTGCACAGCGCGTTCCAATGCCTTCCAGAAATCACCGTCGGATTCCTTTAGCAGTTCAGCGAAGAGCTGATTGTCGTCACCGTTGTTGGTGCTTGCCCAGTAGAAAGCCGGTTCAACCGGTAGAATAAGGGCGCCTTCGCCGATGTCAGACAAGAGATAGAATTGCGATTCCAATCCCTTCACCGTGCGCAGTCTCAAGATCACATCTGCTTGCTGTTCCGTCAGATTGAAAGCCTGCGCCGTATAGTGGAACTTGCTCGGATCCTGACGCAAGAAAATCTTGTGTGCGCTGTTCTGCACAATCGCTTGTCCGCCTGATCCCACGTAGAAGTCTTCGCCGGATTGCGATGCTGCAATTACGATACCCTTTCTCTTTCGATACAAACGGAATGCGGTCTCGATAGTGCCGGCTGCAGTCTTACCGATCAGATCATGCGCTTCGTCGAATACCAAGATCTTGCGGCTATCGAGCTCATTCACGTCGTTCATCACCGTATCTGCCCACAGCATGGCGATCTTCAAGAAGACGCGCTGCAAATCCGGATTACGGTTGAGTGCCTTCAAATCGAACACGATAAAGCGTTCTTTAAGCTTGAGGGCGCCCGGACGATCGAAGAATCGAGCGTACGTACCGTCGCCGTAGTATTCACTCATCAACATTGCGATACGCTGGCGTCGGCGAGCCGAATCTTCACCCTCGTCAACACGCTTCGGCGCGCGGAGAACGGAGACTACATCGCTCAATACAAATTCGCGTTTCATTGGACCGTTGCGGTACACACGGTGCGCTTCGATAAGCGTGTCCATGATCGTGCCGCGTTCGAGTCGATCGGTGGCGCGATTTCCTTCCGAGGACATGTCCGCAATAATGTCCGCGCACATGTCGAGCAGATCTTTGTAGTCTTCCTGACGTGGGTCAGGAGGAGTCTCTCCAAGACGAGCAAGGAAGTTCATTGCTGGCGCCTTTGACGGCGTGGCCTCGTAGATGCGTCCTCCAAACAGGCGAGCAACCTTTTCGAAACCGCACGGTTGTCCGACCATGCCTTTGTCGAATACGAAGGTTATCGGCGGACGCTCGACGATACGACCATCCGGCAAGTTGGCGTAGTGTCCACGGTTCATGCCGATCAGGAGATAGCATAATAGATAGCTCTTTCCGGAGCCGGAAACGCCGCTAATGAGTACGTTCGGCGCAATGTTGGAGTCGTACAGGTCAAAGCCTACCAATTCGCGGTTCCATAAGCTCGGCAACACGAATAGGGATCCAGAGCTGCCTTTCCAGTTTCCCCATAGTGGGAACATTCGCACAGCCAATGAGGACTTCATCACGGTCGTCCATCCGGCACCGTCGGTGATGGGATCGTAGCAACCGGGCAGCGAGTTTACCATCAAAGCCAAATCGGAAATCTCATGCACCATTCCGCGTGCGCCGTTAAGCTGCGGGAAGGTGGCGACCGCTTCCGCGGAGGCGCGAATCGCCTCGTCCGGGGTCTGACATACGAAGGTCTGATGCACGCCGACGCGCACGATCTGAGCGCTACCGCTGTACAGTTCCGAGCGCGCAGCACGAATAGCCGAGATCTGATGCTGAATTTTTTGGTTGCCGCGACCCATGTAGCTGCGTTCGCGGAATCCAAGCGTACTGTCGAGGGCATCGAGGCGCTTGAGCTGGCGTTCCTGGGGATCCTTCGAAAAGCATACGCTCAGCACGTTTTCGTACGGAGACGACAGCATCGGAGCGATCATGAGCGGCAAGCAATTCTTTGGCGGCTTAACCATCGAAACGGAACGGTACACTTTGCCGTCTTTCTTGATGATGCCGTTCTCAGGATGCTCAACGTGAGTTTCCGAAATCTGATTGGAGAGGAAATCCTTCGGATCGAACACCGGCACGGGGGTAGCAGTGTTGCGTCCGCGGCGGAACTTGCCAGCCTTCACACTGCGGCGGTTGAGCAAGGGATACATGATGTTGATGATGCCTTGCCCGTCGATACGGCGGGGACGAAACCCGAGGTCAGAGAGCTTCGAGGCGGTACCGTCGATAATTCCCTTGAACTTATTTACGTAGGTCAAGAACTCGGTGCGGCGCTGGGAAGCGGTGACACCAACTTTGCCCGCAATCAACATCTGCAAGGTGCGTTTCAACTGCTGCAACGCGCCCGTAGCTTTCCACGGTGGATCGTAGCGGAAGCACACCATCAAACGAAGCTTGCGTGGCCGACGCTGTAATACATCAGAATTCGCAGTGCTGCGGATTGAGCGAGCCCAACGTTTTGCCATCCATCCGGCAGGACCGCGAGTCGGATAGCGATTGATACTGTCTTTTACGAGATCGTCTACATCAAAGGTGGTAATCCATACAAATTGAGCGCTAATGGTGTGATCGAGCGAGTCCAGCATTTCCTGGATGTGCTGGCAGAGATGGAACGCTTCGCTATCGGAAGTTTTGGTGATCAGAATGGGTTGCAGTTCCCACATCGACCATAGGGAGGCGTCGGAATGCACGAACACTCCGAACTCTTCATCGTACTTGGCGTAGGGCAGGAGGCTGTTGAAAACTGTTTCGTCTTGAAACAGCCGTTCCCTAGTTAACCGATTGATGCTCATTCGCACTAACCTCGTTATTCAAAACCTTACTTTCCGTAATCACCTCGGTTGATGCGCTATCCAAGAATTCCGGCTGAGGAGCCAACTTGGAAAGGAATCGTACGGTGTGATTTTCACGGTCAACTTGCACCGTGATGTCAGCGGATGTCTCGATCTCGTCCGCCAGCTCGTCGATAGTGCCAAGCCGGTTGATCGAAATTCGGCGTTCCGCGATTAAACTTGAGCAATAGCTATCAAAGCGCGCGGTTGCAGCCAAAGCACGCGCCGCTTCTTCCATCGTGGCATTCTTCAAATCCAGATGAAACACGGGCAAAATCTCTTTGGCATTGGTCGTAATCTCCGCCGGCGGCATCGTGGACGGCAAGTTCACGTAGCGCAGACGATTATAGACCGGCTGAGGCGGCACCTGATGATAGATCGGCGCGAACGCCTTTTTCTCTTGATCAGGCTTCCACTCCTTGGTGGTGCTGCTGCAGCCTGCGCCACAGACGCTCAGCGCGAAGCACGCCATTGCTATGGTGTGTACGCGAGTTTTCATTGGTTGGCCTCGGATTCAGGAACAAAGGGAAGACCGGCAGTTGCGCCCGTGCCTTTGTTCGGCGAAAGCTGACCTTCAAGTTCGAATGCATCTTGTACGGCCCAGCGATCCTTGAGCACTTTGAGATAGTAGTAGTGAGCCGGAACTAAGTCGCCATTCTTATTAAGGTGATCTGGGATCCACATCAAGCGAACAACCGCTGGCTGGATAACAGGATCAACGGGCTGCGGGGGAAGTGCCGACTTGTACGAAGCCATGGCGGTGAGCGCTTTGCGGGCGCCGTCCTCGTTGTTGCTGCCGCCGTTCAGTGCGTGATCATTCATTTCACCAAGTAGCGCTACTGGCGGAGGGGTCTCATAGAACGGATTCATCGCGTTGCTAACCGTGGTGCACGAGCAGAGTGCTCCTGCGGTAAGCGTGAGACCAAGCTTCACAAAGCGTGACCTAGTAAAGAACGTCATACATAACTCCATTCAAAAACCGTACACCTAATCGAGAGATGACATAGTGTCATCGTCTTCGCCGAGAGCTTCAAACAGTCCGCGCACCGAGAATGCATTCGCAAATACGGCGGTACCTTCGCGTCCCGAAAGCACTTGCACTTGCGGAACAAGCATCGAAATGCGCTCCTTAATCATCGATGACCACATAGATGCACCACCCGCTAATCCGACGCCTGCGGCGTACGTACCTACGTCACCCGTAAGCAGCGTCTGATTTCCGTTGATGTTGTTGGTGGTTGTCGTCAACTGCGCCTGGGAGAAGCCCTGACCCACGCCCTGGATTGCTCCTGCCAGCACGGTGCCGCCAATCGCTTTACCAATCGGATCGATCGTTACACCGGCCATACCGCGAATACCGTCTTCGCCGACGATCCATCCGTCGACATCAACTTCTTTGCGGCGACCGTCTGGGAACTCGATACTAAGAGTCGTCAAGCGGAACAAGGCGCGCGAGTCCACCAGCGAACCTTGAGCAGCAGCGACGAGGCGAGCTTCGCCAAGTCCAAGTGCTGAGCCGTTCGGGCCGTACACATCACTGACGAGCTGAAATACTACCGGATACGGAGTG